>CAMYZF010000001.1 GCA_947303755.1 uncultured Erysipelotrichaceae bacterium
AAGAATGTATCAAAAACCCAATTGAACATGTTAAAGACAAAAGATATCCAAATACTTATTGCTACTATCACAATAGAAAACACGATAAAAACCACTTTATTAAGGTAGTTGTCAAAGTTAGAGCAGAAAATAAACAAATAGGTTGTATATCTTCTATGTTTATTACTAAAAAAATCAAAAATAAGTGATGGCGTTAACTAATTAATGTGATAAAATATTGTTGTCAAAGGTGGAAAGTCGCTGTGCGACCACGACGCATTTCTTAAGAAATGGATGGCTAGCGATTCAGGATGCAGCGCCCTGATTGACAAATAATAACGTCTCGTTCGAGATGTTTTTATTTAATCAACACCAATTCTCCCACAACTTGTGGGAAAATCATTTTATACCTTAGCTACTTACTCAAAAGGCTTGATGAGATGTGTCAGTCCTTTTTCTTTAGATAAAATCTAATTTTTTAAGTTTAAAGACGATTTGAAATGTTTATGTCTCTTTTTCATGGCATACTATACATATGAAATATTTGGTAATTATCTCAACGCTGTTTGTTATAGGATCCTTGCTTGGATGGATAATTGAATTATTCTTCAGAAGACTTGTTTCACAAAAGAAATGGGTGAATCCAGGATTCCTCACTGGACCATATTTGCCAATCTATGGTTTTGGTGTTGTTGTTTTATATGCAGTGAGTAATATTCCTTTAGGAATAGAATTGAAAGCAGTGGATATTATCGCCAGAATTATCATTATTGGTTTTGGCATGACTTTCATTGAATTCATCGCTGGACTTATTTTTATTAAAGGCCTCAAGATTAAACTATGGGACTACAGTGACCGTAAAGGAAATATTATGGGTATCATCTGTCCAACATTCTCTTTAGTGTGGCTCGTTGTTGGTTCTTTATACTATTTCCTTCTTAATCCAGTTTTAGTTGAAGGAATCAGCTGGATTAGTGAAAATCTCATTTACACTTTCTTTGTTGGTGGTGTCGTTGGTGCGATGGTCGTGGATTTATCCTATTCAATCCACCTTGCCACCAAGCTAAAACAGTTCAAAGAGATGCAAGGATTACGCTTCGAAGAATTTAAGAAAGAATTCAAGAAAAAAGTCAACGAGCTTAAAAGCAAGATTTAGTCTTGTGAGTCTGTTTTAAGCAAAAAAAGAACTTAAAACTATGCTTAATAAGTAATGTCCGGTTTTGTTCCACTGTATCAAAACACTGTAAACCAGCCATTTAACCTTTCGTGCCAGATATTTATTGTCTCTGGCTTTTTCTTGTTAAAACAACATTAATGTTGTATATTGTTTTTAACATTCAAAATGATTACTTTTACTAATTTCTACGAATGGTTCTTTCAAGAAAAAGATCGTCCTGCTGCAGGACTATTTTCTTTTGGCCACTTGTTTAGTGTGACTCTTTGCTTAGCCATCTTTCTAACAGGTGCTTATTTTTTAGCAAAACTGTTTAGAGGCAACGAAAAGAAACAAAATTTAGTTCTACTAATAAGCGGAATCGCGATTATTGTTTTAGAAATAATCAAGATTACTTATTGTTGTGTTGGCACGAATAATTTAGCAGACGCTATTTTAGGCAATTGGCCTTTATATTTCTGTGATATCCCAATATATGTTGTTTTGGTGTCTGCTTTAAGCAAGGGTAGAGTAAAAGACTGCTGTCTTGATTTTTTAGCGATATGCGGCTTATTAATGGGCTTTATGGGCAACTATTTTGCGGGCAATATATATGGCAGTCATGCTGCCTTCTCATTCTTCGCTCTTAATAGTTTATTAAACCATTCATTATCCGCGTTTGTTTCTTTGTTTATTTGGGTCTCAAAATTAAACAAAATGGAGAAAAGAAATATTCCATTTGTTATCGGTATTCTTTTCACGTTTATGACTATCGCCTTAATCCTAGATTATTGTTTCCATAAGAACTTTATGTTCTTCTTCTTTGGAGATGGCACTCCATTTACATTGTTCTTCGATCTTGTTAGAGGTAACCTAATACTCTACCAGATGATTATTTATATTTTGCAATGTGGATACATTGGTTTGTTCTATGTTGTCTACTACGCGATAATCAAACAATACAAAAAGAAACATCCTCAAGAAGCGGTCTCAAATTAAGATCGCTTTTTATTATCAGAGTTCTTTTTTATTCTTTTTTATTTTAGATTCGTTTAGAATATCTCCAGGATATAAATATCCGTCTCTATTAGTAGGTAATCAATGAACAAAATTAGAAGTCGTCGTTCAAGGCTTGGTCTAGTTTCCATTATATTGGCCGCTTTCGTATTGATGCCTTCTTTTCTTTTTGCTCATAAAAATGAACCTAGTAATGATGGTGGAGTTTTAATAACTGACAAAGTCGAAGATGGTCCAATCTTTTATCCTGCTGAGTATTCTAGTGACATTACTAATGAGCCAAGCTACGCTACTCAAAATAGTTACACCTTTTCCTCGATGAATTTTGGAAACACTCACAAATACTATCGAGGTGACTCTGTTAAAGTAGCAGTCATCGATAGTGGTCTTAACTATACTCACGAAGATTTTGCTGATTCAAACGGTAATCAAATCATTCAAGGACATTCCCGCACTATTGATGATTCAAGCGGAAGTTTCAAATATTACCAATTTGATTATAGTTCAGGAAATAAGGCAAAGATTGTTGATACTCTAGGGCACGGTACAAATGTTGCTTCTGTTATCGCTAGTCAGATTAATGCTTTAGGATGTGCTGGTATCGCTCCTAATGTCGAATTATATGTTTACAAAGTAACCAACACATCAAATGGCTATGAATGGGATGCTATTAATAGCGCTTTGGCATATTGTATTGATGAAGGTATTGATGTCGTCAATATGTCCTTCCAAGCCTACGAACACTCTGTCACTTATAATGGCTCAACAATGTCTGCTTCAACAGGTTGTTCTAACGTTCTCACATATTGGATCAACCAATGTTATAGCTCTGGCATTACCTTAGTGGCAGCAGCAGGCAACTACAACACGAGCGAACCATCTTATCCTGCTAGCAACAATCACGTTATTTCTGTTGGTGCTTTAGCAGAATCTTCAACAACTACAAAAGCCGCTTATTCAAATACTTATGGAATTGATTTAGTTGCTCCAGGAACAGTTTATGTTGCAGATAAAGGAACCAACTCTTCTTATAAGAAAACACCAGGAACCTCGTTTTCTTCACCAATTGTTACCGCAGCAATTGCTTTATATAAGCAACAACATCCAACTGCAACCCCATCAGAAATAGAAGCTGCCCTTTATGCATCATGTGATGCGATTAGTGGTAATCCAAGTTGGGCAGGAAATGGAAGGCTCAATATTGATAATTTTTTAGGTATCGATGTTAGCGATGCACCTATTGAAATCGTTATCAACAATCCTGAAGTAGTAGATGAAGAATTAGAATTAGAAATCGGCGATTATCTTGATCTAGATTGGGATGTAAATGGAAATGGAACCTTTGATCATTCAGTTAATTTCTATACCCTCTCGGGAGAAGACAATGTTGTCTCAGTAAGTAACACTGGAAGAATCACTGCCACAGGTGTTGGAAGTGATTATGTTGTTATTGAATCAAATGTTGATTCAAATGTTTATGCTGATCTTTATGTTACGGTTACATCTTCTGGAGGATCTTCTCCAACAGTTTCATCTGTTAGTGTTTCCCCTTCATCTTTAAGTCTAGACTTAAATGGCACGACTACGGGAACTTTAACTGCGACAGTTAACGGCGATAATAATCCATCTCAAGCTGTTACATGGTCAAGTAGCAATACAAGTATTGCGACCGTATCGGCTTCAGGTGTTGTCACTGCCAAAGCAACTGGTAGTTCAACTATTACAGCGACCTCACAAGCGGATCAAACTAAATCAGGTACTTGTACAGTCACAGTTACGGATTCAACCGTTCATGTTTCTAGTGTTTCTTTAAATAAAAATTCAACATCCATTGAGGCTGGTAGTAGTGAAACACTTACCGCAACAGTTTCGCCTAATAACGCAACGAATAAAAATGTTACTTGGTCAAGCAGCAACACAAGTGTTGCAACTGTAAGTGGTGGTGTGATTAGCGCTAAAGCAACAGGCAGCGCAACAATAACTGTCACAACAGTCGATGGAAGTAAAACTGCAACTTGTTTAGTTACGGTCACAGATGCGCAAATAGAAACATTAACGATTACTCGTTCCTCATTTTCAACTTCTGGCGGATATGCTTGGTACGATTGGTCTCAAGCGACATCTGACAACGGCTCAACAATCACTGGAAAAGGTGAATTATACACAACTACAACAACCTCAATGCAATTCAATAAGAGCAAAGGAAGCAAAGTTGCTGCTATCTATAATAGTGATGCAATTCCTGGATCAATTACCAAAATTGAGGCTACTTCACAACAAACAACGATTAGATCTTGGACAGCTTATGTTACATCAACAGCTTGTTCTGGAAGTGGTTCAACTTTAACCTTCGGTAGTAATAAGACAACTGTTGGTACAGTTTCACCAACAGTCGGAACATCTACATCTTTTGGAACATCATCTGCTGGTTATTCATATTTCTGTATTCAAGAAAACGATTCCAGTGCATCTTACATTTCCGAATTTAAGATTACTTACATTCCAAAAGCAATAAGTTCTATTGCAGTAAAAACCGCTCCTACGAAAACAACATATAATGTTGGAGACTATTTTGATCCTAGTGGACTAATAATTACCGCTACATATTCTGATAACTCGACTAAAGATATCGCTTATTCTAGTACAGCTGGTTTTACATTCACTCCTTCTTTAGAAACCGCTCTTCAAGGAAGCGATACAAGTGTAACAATCACCTATGGTGGAAAGAGCTGTTCACAAGCTATTTCGGTCAAAGAATTATCCTCAATCTCTATTAGTGGCTACACAACTTCCTTTATGGAAGGTGATTCTTTCTCCTTTGGAGGAATTGTTACAGCGAATTATTCTGATAGTACCAGTGCTAATGTGACATCATCTGCTACATTTACTGGCTACAACATGACTTCTATTGGAAATCAAACTGTCACAGTTAGTTATGGTGGAAAGACTGCAACCTATATCATCACTGTTAGTGCGGGTACGCCTTCATCCATTTCTCTCAGCGGTCAAACAACTAACTATGTTAAGAATCAACCATTTAGTTTTGATGGAACTTGTACCGTTACATTCACTAACGGATATCAAAAAGTTGTGACACCAACTAGTGTTTCTTCCCCTAATATGTCTACAAGTGGAGTGAAAACTGTTACTGTGACTTATTTAACTGTTTCAACTACTTACGATATCACCATTTCTTCAAGTCGTGTTGTCTATGAAACAACAACCACAACTGGCTATTCAGTGATTGGAACAATCACCTATCCAAATAATACTAAGACTATTTCTGTAAATACATTGTCAGCGGACACTAGCGGATATACAACAATCGAATCCAACGCTATTAGATTAGGATCTGGAAGCAATACTGGTACCGTCACAGTTACTTCAACAACTTCAAATATTACAAAGATTGTAGTTAGTGCTAAAACGTATGGATCTGATACCGGTGTTACATTAACTATTGATGGCACTAGTAACTCAATCACATCTTCTTATGCCGATTATTCAAAAGAATTTGCGACTGCCACTAATTCTATTGCTATAGCAACAACTGCATCGAAGAAACGTGCATATATTCAAACAATCACCGTTTATGAGACGAAGGAAACCGAGATTCAAACAGATATTTTTAACAGTGAGGATTGTTTAGGACTTGAAACATTCATTGATAGCTACCTACATTTTGAATACACCGAAAATCTTGGTTATTGCAAAGACAACGAACATCATTACTACGCAACTGCTAAGACAGCATTTAATGCTTTAAATAGCCATCAAAGAAAATTATTTACCGAAAACTCAGCATACAGTGTTGAGTGGGCACGTTTATCAGCGTGGGCAACTGCGAATGGTGATACTTTAAATTCGTCATCAGTTTTAACGAACGCGCCAAAAATTTCTCCAATTGTTACAAGCAGCAATCCAAATACCATTGTAATAGTTGTAATTGCTTCACTTATAGCTATCACAGCTACTGGTGGATACTTCTTCTTAAGAAGAAAAGAAGATTAATTGGTTTTCGAAATGACAATCCGGTACAAAAGGATTGTTTTCTTTATATTTACAAAGTATTTCACAAAGTATATTATTGGTATAACTATTGTGCCGAAAGGAAATAAAAGGTATGAAATATCTATCCGTTTCAGAAATGTCATTAAAGTGGGGGATCAATGAAAGAAGAATTAGAGCCCTCTTAAAAGAAAAAAGGATCGAAGGTGCAAAATACGAAAAGCATCGCTATTTAATTCCAGAGAACGCCCCAAAACCATTAGATAGAAGAGTAAAAGGCCAAAGATTATTTGAAGATTCACCGCTTAAAGAAGTGAATTTTGATTTCAAGAATTATCGTAAACAATTCCCAACTCCAGATGGTTATTTTGGACGCTATGGTGGCTCCTTCCTTCCACCTCATCTTGAGAAAGCTTTTGAGGAGATTTATGATGGTTATCTAACTATCGCTAAAAGTGCAAAATTCATCGCAGAACTCCGTCAAATTAGAAAACATTATCAAGGTAGACCAACACCAATTTATCATTGTCAAAACCTTTCAAATTATCTTGGAAAAGTTCAGATTTATTTAAAGAGAGAAGACCTCAATCATGGTGGTGCTCATAAGCTCAATAATGCGATGGGGCAAGCCTTACTTGCGAAATATTTAGGCAAGAAAAAACTCATTGCCGAAACTGGTGCAGGTTCTCATGGATCTGCAGTTGCGATGGCTGCAGCCTATTTTGGTTTAGAGTGTGACATATACATGGGTGAAGTTGATATGGAAAAACAAGCACCAAACGTCGCTCGTATCAAAGTGTTAGGCGCAAATGTTATTCCAGTTAAGTTCGGTACAAAGACATTAAAAGAAGCAGTGGATGCCGCTTTTGAAGCTTACTCGAAAGAATACAAAACTGCCTTTTATGTATTAGGAAGTGCAGTTGGACCTCATCCATATCCACTTATCGTTCGTGATTTCCAAGACGTTATTGGTGTTGAAGCCAAACAACAATTCTTAGAGATGACTGGCGAACTTCCAGATATCGTCACAGCCTGTGTCGGTGGTGGAAGTAATGCGATTGGTATGTTCGAAGCCTTCTTAGAAGAACCAGTTAATATCGTAGGTGTTGAAGCGTTAGGAACAGGAGAGAAACTTGGTGAGAACGCTGCAACTATGACCTTTGGTAAGGAAATGGTTCTCCATGGTTTTAAATCTTTAGTGCTTCAAAAAGAAGATGGCACTCCAGGGGATGCTTATTCAATTGCTAGTGGTCTTGATTACCCAGGTGTTGGACCAGAACATGCTTTCCTCAGAGAAATTGGTCGCGTCAAATACGAAGCAATCAGTGATGATGAAGCCGCAGAAGCGTTCTTCTTATTATCTAGACTTGAAGGCATTATTCCAGCGATTGAATCAAGCCACGCTTTAGCGTATGCCATCAAATGCGCTAGAAGCATGAAGAGTGGAAGTATCTTAGTGAACCTCTCAGGAAGAGGCGACAAAGATATGGATTACATGCTTAAAAGATATCCGCATATGTTTAGGTAAGGTACAATATATTTGTAATTCGAGGAGTTAAAAATGGAATACAAATCATCTTATAACGAAATCTACACCGAAGATGCGATGGGAAAACATATCGGTTATATCAAATTTGAAAACATTGGTTTTAATACATATTGCATTACCGAGACACATGTTGACTTCATTTTAGAAGGACAAAATGTCGATGGTAAGTTAGTTGAACTAGCTGTAAAAGAGATTAGAGATCGTGGCGGAAAAATCACCGCGACCGATCCTTTTGCAAAAGCTTGGTTAGTACGAAACAGAATTATCTAGAAAAAAAGTTTTCATCATGCGCGCTATTCAAGGTTAATAGCAGCGCGTGCGACCCCCTCTTTCAGGGTGTTGACTTAAGTCATATTTTAGTTATCATTTAGACAATATCGGAGGTTAACTATGGAAAAAGAAAACAAGAAACAACTTACTCTTAAAATCCTCTTCAATGTTTTATTTTGGGGAGCACTTTGGGGCATTGTTGAAGCCACATTAGGCACAATCTTACATTTACCAGCATTTGATGGTGCAGGTATTTATTTAGGTAGTTCAGTTATTATCATTCCTATCGCCTACATCTTAATGGCAAATTGCTATAAGAGAACAGGTTCATTCTATTCAGTTTATTTGATGGGTGTTTTAGCCGCTATCATGAAACTATCAGTTGGATTCTTTATTGGTTTTATAAACAAAGTTTATATGCCAGCAATTTACATCGTTGCTGAATCCTTAGCAATGGGTACAGCTTTACTCATCATCAAACCAAAAAATGTCTTATCATTCAAAACTCTTGGCGCGATTGTTGCTGCTAACACAGTTTATCAATTCTCATACTTAGTGCTTAGAATGATCGATGGCGCTCATAACGCTAACGTGTTTGCTAGTGTTGAAGCCTGGAAGAATGGTGCTGAACCATACTTATGGACTACCAACTGCATCGCTATCGTTTATACATTTGCTGTTGGCGCAGCCGCCTTTGGTTTATTCAAATTAGCGGAGAGATTTGATCTTAAAACCAAATTCAATCTTGATAAGATTATTTATTCTCCAATCACCTCTTCAGTTGCAGTTACCTTAGCGTTTGCGCTTACAATTACGTTGAAATTATTCGCATAAGCAATAATTATCTTAGATAAAGCGGTTCAATATTGAATCGCTTTTCTTTTTAAATTATTATTTAAATATGAGTAAACCAGGCAAAATTATCTTTTGGATATCTTTTCCATTAACCGCAATTATTACATTGCTTCTTTTGATTTTTTATTTAGATTTAGCTAATGGGCCGTTAGCGATTTTTATTTTAACTATAGTCGCATTCGTTTTGATGGCGTCTATTCGAATTATTCTTCGACACAAAAAGTTTGTTATTAGAATGATTCCAACTCTTTCTTTTGTTTTAACTGTTGCAATCTTGCTTCCATTTGCTAAACCAAGTCTTAAAACTAAGTCGGTAGCTTACTATGATAATCCTGTCAAAACCGAGGTCTTGACCTTAGAAAACGGACAAGTTCAAGGATTATACAACGAAGATAAAACAGTGGAGATTTACGGGGGAATTCCATATGCAGAGGCTCCTATTGGTGAGCTTAGATGGAAAGAACCTGTGAATAAAAAGAACTGGGATGGAGTGCTTGATTGCTCTAACTTCGGACCTCGCGCTATGCAAAACGATTCTTCGGCAGTTGTTAACTCTTTAGTAGATCTGTATGCTGAAAAAAGTTGGCATCCTGATTTTAAAGAAGGCCATATTGAACCGATGTCAGAAGATTGTTTGAATTTGACGATGTGGAAACCAGCCGGAGATGTTTCTAATTTACCAATCCTTGTTTATATCCATGGTGGGTCTTTAACTAGTGGTGCAGCTTCATTTGAAGACTATAACGGTGAAGAAGTCGCTAAAAAAGGTGTCATCATGATCAATGTTCAATATCGTTTAGGTATTTTTGGTTATTTTGCTCATCATGATTTAGCGAAAGAATCTCCAAACGGAACGACTGGTAACTATGGTTTATTAGATCAAATCAAAGCACTTGAATGGGTTAACAATAACGCTTCCTATTTTGGAGGAGACAAAAACAACATCACAATCGCTGGTGAATCAGCCGGCTCTTCTAGCGTTTCAGCTATTTGTTCTTCTCCGTTAGCATCTGGAAAATTTAAACGTGCAATCGGCGAATCATCATCTGTAGTAGTGAAAAGGGCGCCACACACATTTAGAAAATATGAAGACGCAGTCAAAATGGGTCAACAAATCATGGAAGAAATGAAATGTTCTTCCCTAGAAGAAATGCGCAAACTAGATGCTTCAAAATTGCTTAATAGCAAATACACAAATTCATCAATGACTGTAGATGGATACGCTTTAACGAAGACTCCTTACGAAGTGTATATGGCTCACGAAAATAACGAAGATGAATTGTTGAATGGTTTTAATGTTTTGGAAGCTGATGCTTTTGTGGTGCCACAATATCTATTTAACCCAACCAATAAGAGCAATATTCATGAGCGATTAGTAGAAACATTTGGTGATGTTTTTGCTTCTCAAATTGAAGAAGTTTATAAAGACAAGATTGAAAAAGATGCATTCTCTGCATTCAATGAAATATTCTCTGTTTATTGGTTTATGTATCCACATCATTCTTGGACCAATATGGCTCTTCAAAATGGAGTGAAAGTTTATCGATATCAATTCACCAAAGAGAATGGATATTATGGCACTTATCATTCTGGCGAGATGATCTATTGTTATGGCAATGTCAAAAAATCTCCATATTATTACCGTTACAACGAAAGCGATTTAAAATTATCCGAAATAATGTTAACTTATTGGACCAACTTTGCGAAAAATGGAAATCCAAATAGTGAGGGTCTACAAAATTGGCCACTTTTCAGTTATGAAAATCCAGATATAATTGAGTTAGGAAATAATGTTGGTCCTATCAAGGATCCTTATGGTGATTTATATCCAATCATCGAAGCTTTTATTGATAGCCAAATTATTAATGATAAATAATCTCAAAGGAGAAACTTATGAAAAAGTTTAGATTATTGTCGTTATTATTTATCCCAGCTGCTTTGCTTTCGTCTTGTGATGCCGGCTTTTCTATTGGTGGAAACAAAGGAAAAGGCGCAAACATTAAAGGCGAAGTTCAAGTTGAAGAATGGAATGCTGTTTTTGATCCGGTTAACTTTGTTATGCACACCAATTTTGTGCATGAAGTTACTCAAACTCTTCCTGATGGAAGAAAAAGGGCATTCGAATTATTCGAAACCAATTATGGCAAGCTTCACGTTAAGCAAGAATACTATCTTATGGACGCCGCAGATACAAACGAAAGCGGTGAAGTTAAACACACCCAAGAAGGTTATTGGGAATTTAAGGAAGTCAAAGATCGCACCGCAAGTGGAACGCTTTATGCAAGAATGGACAATCAGGAACAATTTGTTAAAACAGATTTTGAAGATTTGGGCCTAGATTTCTATATGTTCGCACATTTTGGCCTTTTCCCCTTGGATTTTGAAAAATGTACTTATGATAGCGAGACAAAGACTTACACTTCCGAATCCATTAGGTTTGATTGGACAGAATATGATGCTCACTCTGGTTACACAGATATTAAAAACTGTAAAGTTAAATTTAAAAATTCAAAACCACTTTCATACGATTTCGATTTTGAATCAATTTATAGCAGTGGCACTTTGAGTCTAGCCGCTCACGATTATGGCGAATTTTCCAAATACGGAAAAGCTGATTTTAAAATTCCAGAAGGCGACGAAGTTACTGATAGTACATCAGCTTCCTAGTTTTAACTAAAACTTTAAAGAGAATATCTTTTGTGATATTCTTTTTTTATGTTTTCAAAAGACGGAGTTATCCTTCTTCCTTCCTATCAACCGGAAGAAACATTGATTAATCTTTCTAGAGGTTTATCGTTAGAGGGCTTTTTTGTTTTAATCGTCGATGATGGTAGTGGCCCTAAATACCAACACATCTTTGAAGCGTGTAAAAAGTATGCGACTGTTATTGGTTATGGAAAGAACCAAGGCAAAGGCAATGCGTTAAAATATGGTTTTAAATATTGCTTAGATAATCTTAACGATTATCACTACGTCGTTACCGCCGATGGAGACGGACAACATCGTATCGATGATATCTCAAGAGTTTATGAGAGATGCAAGAAACAAAATGTTTCGGTTATCGGAGTGAGAAAGTTTGATGTTAAAGTACCAATTAAATCAAAGATTGGCAACCAACTTTCCAAATTCAATCAATCTTTAGTCACCAATCGATATATGCACGATAACCAATGTGGTCTAAGAGGATTTCCTTATACGATTCTTCCAGACATGATTAAAATTTTTGGTTCAAGATATGAATATGAAATGAATGTCTTAACCTTTTTACAAGTAAAAGAACTTCCATTTCAATGTTTAAGGATTCAAACCATCTATGAAAACAATAATAGTGGTTCACATTTTAGACCAATTGCTGATACGCTTCGTATTCAAGGATCAATTTTGCTATATGGCCTAGTTAACATCCTTTTGTTTATTGCATTAGCCTTTGCAAACTTCTTTGTTTATAAATATGTTGATTTTAAGCTTCCAATCAATCTCGAAGTATCAACTTCGCTTTGTTTTGGAGGCTATCTATTAGCAATGCTAATTATTAAATCAATAATTTATCGTCCTAAGTATCTTGCGAAACTAGCGTTAAGAGTAGTGCTTTATGAACTTTTAAGATTCATCGCTATTTTGGTAAGTGTCACTCTATTCGTTAGAGTGCTCTCCTTAAATATATTCTTAACCTATTTGATTTGTTATGTGCTAACATTATTACCGCGCTATTACCTGGTTAAGGGAATAGGCTTAGTCTATGAAGCTAATATAAATGACGAAAATTAGGAGGTATTTATATGAGTTATGAAGTCGTTCTTGAATCAGCTTGCGATTTAGATGCTGATCTTAGAAAGAAATATGGAGTGTATCCAGAAATCATCCGTGGCTTTGTTTACGTTCCAGGAAAAGAAGAATTCTTTGCTGATAATGAATACAAAAATTTCTCCAGAGAAGAATATTTCAAAATCGTTAAATCAAAAGCTGGTAAAGTTCATACTGCTTTTGCCCCATATAATGAATTCGTGAGAGTCATCGAACCAATCTTGAAAGAAGGCAAAGATGCGATTGTCTTTACAATCTCAACTGGTATAAGTGGAACTTATAATGGTTTCCTTAACTGGGCAAATCTTCTTTTAGATGATTATCCAGATAGAAAGATCGCTATTATCGATACATTAAAATATTCTGGTGGATGTGGTCTTTTAGCAATCTACGCTGCTCAAAATAGAGAAAAAGGCATGAGCTTTGAAGACAATGTCAATTGGTGCAATGAAAATAGATATTGTTTACACGAAGCTGGCCCAATGGATGATCTTTCCTTCTTAGCAAAGAACGGAAGACTTTCTGCTGGTAAAGCATTCTTTGGTGGACTTGCAGGCGTGCAACCATTCGCAGATTTCACCCGCGATGGTAAAAACGCTCCACTTGGAACCATTAAAGGCGATGCCAAAACCAACGAAATTGCTTTGCAATATTTATTAAAGTTAGCTAAAGATCTTGATAATCAAGTTGTTATCATTGGTCATTCATCAAGAGAAAAACGTGCTTTACTTTTTAAAGAACAACTTTTGAAAGTTGCTAAACCAAAAGCTGTTGAAATCGTTCATGTTGGTCAATCTTGCGGTCCAAACATTGGTCCTGGATTATGCGCATACTTTTTCATGGGTGCACCTATCACAGATGGCCGCGAAGAAGAACTCAAGACCTTCTTAGAACTTAAGGCAAAATAATGGAACCTTGGGCGATTGCGTTAATTGTGTTAGGAGGCTTAATCCTTCTATTCCTTATAGGAGTAGTTTTACCAATGCTTTTTATCACACTTCCAATCGCCGAAAAACTTTACAAAGCTCAATGGACTAGGGGAGAACACGCTTTCGAAAGGGGCTGTTCTGACGCTAGTTTCGATTATCATCTTGATATGTTCAATCAAGGCATGAAGTGGAGAGAAGAAAATCTTCAGTACAAATCAGATGTTGAAGTTACTTCTTTAAACACCAAATTAGCAGGTGAGTATTTCGATTTCGGATTTAAAAAATCCGTTATCTTAATGCCAGGTAGAACAGAAACCTGTTATTACGCTTGCTATTATGCAGAGACATTTAAGAAAGCTGGATTTAACATTTTAACAATCGATCCTAGAGCACACGGCTTATCCGAAGGCAAACTTTTAACCTTAGGTAAGCTTGAAGGTATTGATTTGATCGAATGGTCAAAATTACTCCATGATCGATTTGGAGTTGAATCGATTGTCTTATATGGTCTTTGTGGTGGTGGAACCGCTTCTTGCGTTGCTTTAACCAATAAGGATTGTCCTGAATATATAAAAGGATTCATCTCTGATGGAATGTTTTATAGTTTCTTCAATGTCTATCGTAGACACATCATCGATGAAAAACATCCAGTCTACCCAGTTATATGGGAAGTTTTAGGAAGGATTAAACGCCGAAACGGCGTTGATCCATACAAGGTGACACCAAAGAATCTTATTGACAAAGTCAAGGTTCCTACTTTATTTTTAACTGGGGAGCTCGATAAGTTTGCTGTCCCTAGTGAAGCCACCAAGTTATACAACCTTAGTGGTGCGAAATTTAAAAACTTAGTCTTGATTAAGAATGCTCGCCATTCTCACTTAAGATACGATAATACTGTTGATTATGAAAACGCAGTGATCCCATTCTTAGAAGGGATTGAATGAAAGGAGACTTATGAAAAAAGTTACACCTAAAAAACGTTCATTGTTCAAAAATAAAACACTTATCATCGGTTGTGGTCGACTCGGTTCTTCCATGGCGAATAAGTGTTCACTTGAAGGCAAAAACATCGTCGTTGTTGATAAAAACCCTGATGCCTTTGACCGTTTAAGTGATGCTTTCGGTGGTCTTACGATGGTTGGTGATGTCACTCACCTCGACTTCTTACAAGAAGCCCATATTTCCACGGCGAAAGAAATTATTATCACTACAGGTGATGATAACATTAATGTCTTTGTTGCGCATATTGCGAGAAAGATATTTGATGTCCCAGAAATTTATGTTCGTTTGGACAGCCCTGAAAACGAAGTTCTACTTAAAGGCTTAGCGATTAAGGCAATCTTCCCATTCGAACTTTCATATGACAAATTCAATGTGCTTAGAGGAGGACGCAAATAATGAAAATCGTTATTGCAGGCGGTTATCAAGCTGCTGACTATATCATTAAAAAATTCAAAACAACTTCCAACAAGCTCATTGTTATCAATGAATCTAGAGAAGTTGCTCAATATTTGACTAAGTCAAATCAAATCCCAGTTTTCTATGGTGAACCTTACAAATACTTCGTCTTAGAAGAAGCAAATGTTGAAGACGCTGATATCTTTGTTGCTTTAAGCAAAATCGATACAGATAACTATATTTCTTGCTTACTTGCCAAGAAAGTTTTTAACGTCAAGAAATGTATTTGTATCGTTAACAACCCGAAGAACGTTGATGTCTTCCGTGATCTTGGAATTGATTCAGTCGTTTCTTCCACTCAACTTTTAGCGACATCCGTTATGAACGAATCTTCTTTAGAAGATTTAATCAAAACCATGTCCTTGGAAGATGAAAAAATTGTTTTAACTGAAGTGGTGATGAAAGCTACTTACGAAATCGTTAACAAACGTATTGCGGATATTAATTTCCCTAAGACCGGAAATATTTCCTGCATTTACCGTAAGCCAAGCGTTATCATTCCAAATGGTTCCACGATTATTCTTCCAAAGGATAAGTTATTAGTGGTTACCACCCCAAATCATCAAAAAGAAGTTTTAGCTTTTATCCAAAAGAGTAAATAATGAAAAAACTTGCCAGCGGTTATCGCCTTATTTTCGGCTATTTAGGAATTTTCCTAGTTGTTACTGGAATAATCATATTACTTCCATTAGCACTTTTAGTTATTCCTGCTTACCGAGATGACAGTGTTTACGCACTGCAATTTTTAATCACTGGTGGTTCGACGATATTAGTTGGTGTTGCCTTATTTTTCATTTTGATTTTCAACCGCGAAAAAGCCAAACTCCAAAAGCATCAAGATTCGATTCTTTTAGTGCTTGTTTGGATGAGCGCAATTTTGATCTCTGCTGTCCCATTTTTTACCTCCGGACATATGGGTGTTTCAGAGTCAATTTTTGAGTCAACATCTGGTTATGCAACAGTCGGTTTAACTAGACTTCCAAGAGAGCTTTACGATTCACACATATTTACGTTTTACCGTGCAATTCTCCAGTTTTTTGGCGGTGTTGGTTTAGTTTTAGTTGTCACTAGCGCTATCTCAGATCGCTATGGTTTGAAGCTTTATGTTGCTGAAGGTCATAACGACAAACTAATCCCAAATTTAAGCAAATCTGCTCGTATTATTATCGGTATTTATATTGGCTACATTTTACTAGGCACTATTGCCTTAAGAATAGCGGGTGTTGAATGGTTTGATGCGGTATGCCATTCTATCTCTTCGGTTGCGACTGGTGGATTCTCATCTAAACATGGCGGCATGCTTGAACTAAGTGGCAACATGATGGCGATTGAAATCATCACCATGGTGTTAATGTTTTTAGGTGGCACTAACTTTGCTCTTAACCTGTTATTAATTACTGGCAAACTCAAAAAGGTTGGCCGCGATATTGAAATTCGTACCTTTGGTATATTCGTTTTGATCTTACTACCTTTGTTTGTTTTATCATTTGCATTAAGCAATAATCCACTTACTGGTTCTAGTTATACAGTTGGTCAATCATTCCGTTATGGAATATTCGCCTTCATGACAGGCATGACCACGACTGGTTACTCTAATTTACCCGCAGGAATTGCTTTAGCACCTTATGGAGTCATATTCCTAATTATTTGTACCAATGTCATTGGCTCTGGCAGTGGTTCAACAGCGGGCGGCGTTAAACTTTACCGTGTTGGTGTGGCAGCGAAATCCTATTTCTGGACACTTCGTAAGAAGATTTCAAGAAAACGATACATCTTTCCTAATTATATTTGGAGATTTGGTGAACGTCGTGAAGTTAGCATTGACGAAGCTAATGAATCCTTTGGTTATATAATTCTTTATATAATTGTTTTATTTGTAGGTTCGTTCCTCGTTTCACTTATCGGTGGATATGATCTTGCTTCGTCGTTATTTGAATTTTCCAATGCGTTATCATCAACTGGTTTATCAAATGGTTTAACCGCAAGCGTTACTAATCCAGCTGTTTTATGGATTATGACCGTTGGCATGTTTGCAGGTCGTTTAGAAATATTGGTTATCTATTACGGATTCTATAGAATCGCTAGAGATATTTTAAGAAAGGAAACAGTCTAACGAAATGAAGAAAGTCGCTTCTGGATATCGTTTGATCTTTGGTTACTTAGGTATCTTTTTAGCAATGGCTGGTGTGATCATCTTATTGCCGTTATTTTTACTCATCGTTCCAGCATTTAGAGATGACATTATTTATATTCCTCATTTTCTTATTCCAGGCTTATCAATGCTTGTCGGAGGAATATTACTATATACTTTCCTTCTTTTGGGGCGTGAAAAATCTAAACTCCAAAAACATCAAGATTCAATCCTTCTTGTTCTAGTTTGGTTGGTGGCAATTGTTGTTTCCGCGATTCCGTTTTTCTTATACGGAAGACTAAATAAGGTTGATGCTGGCTACGAGATAATGAGCTTTACCGAATCGATTTTTGAGTCATGTTCTGGCTATGCTTCGGTTGGTTTAACTCGCCTTCCAATTCAACTTTACGATTCACATATTTTTACATTTTACCGCGCAGTTCTCCAGTTTTTTGGTGGTGTTGGCCTTGTTCTTATCATCACTAGCGCAGTCTCAGATCGTTATGGTTTGAAGCTATATTCTGCCGAAGGACACAACGACAAAATTATTCCAAATCTTGCTAAATCAGCACGTATCATTTTATCGATGTATGTTGGTTTTATCGCTCTTGGTACAGTTGCTTTAATTATCGCTGGAGTTAATTGGTTCGATGCATTGACTCATTCTATTTCATCCATCGCTACTGGAGGTTTCTCTTCTAAAGCCAATGGTATGGCTGGTTATAGCGGCAATCAAATGGCTATTGAAATCATCACTTGTGTGCTTATGGTTTTAGGCGCGACAAACTTTGTTTTGCACTTCATGCTTTTACTTGGAAGATTCAAAAAAGTTGGCAAAGATATTGAAATCAAAACTTTTGGAATAATTATTTTGGTGTTCGTGCCATTAATGTTTATGGCGTTTTTCTTTAGTAGAACAAGTCAATTTTCAGTTAGTAATTTCACTGTTGGTGAATCATTCAGATATGGAATATTTACATTCCTAAGTTGTATTACTACAACTGGCTATAGTAATGTTCCTGCGACAATGAGCATTCCAAGCGTTGCTTTCTTGTTGTTAACAATTTGCAATGTTATTGGTGGTGGTATGGGTTCAACTGCTGGTGGTGTTAAGTTCTATCGTCTCGGTATCGCTTGTAAGTCTTACTATTGGACGCTAAGAGCAAGACTATCTCCAAGAAGATATATTTATCCAACCTACATTTCTAGATGTGGTGAAACCAAAGAAATCTCAAAAGATGATTCCAATGAAGCCTTTGGCTACATTCTTCTTTATGTTTTAGTTATGCTTGTTGGTGCCTATCTAGTTTCTGTTTTAGGCCATTATGATTTTGGATCATCATTATTCGAATTCTCCACTGCATTATCTGGTACCGGCTTATCAAATGGTATTACAACTACCGCGAACTATGCAGTCTTATGGGTCTTAAATGTCGGAATGTTTGCAGGCCGTCTAGAAATTCTTGTTGTTTATTACGCTCTCTTTAGAGTAGCGAGAGATATATTAAGAAAGGAAACAATTTAACTATGTTAATTAATGAACTTGAAAAAGCTAATATCGAAGCTTTGAAAAACAAAGATAAAACCTCGAGAGCGGTTCTTTCAGTTGTTATCAACAAATATAGAGTCAACGCGATTGAACTAAAGGCTCAAGGCAAAGAAGCCACTGATACAGATTTAATTCGCGTTATAAACAAAGTTGTCAAAGAATTAGACGAAGAAAAAGTTGGCTATGAAAAGCTTGGAAGAAGTGAAGATGTTAAAAATATTGAACTTCAAAAAGCAGTTATTGAAAAATATCTTCCTAAACTTATGAGCGAAGATGAAATTCGTAAAGTCATCGCTTCGTTAGAAGATAAATCGATGCCATCAGTTATGAAACATTTCAAACTGAATTATGATGGCAAAGTTGATATGTCTTTAGTCTCGAAGATTGCTCGAGAATAAATTCTAACTTGTTAAGAGACTACTATTTATCTATAATAGTGGTCGCACTAGGGGCGTCGTACAATGGCAGTACAACGGTCTCCAAAACCGCTAATGCGGGTTCGATTCCTGCCGCCCCTGCCATAATCGTATAAAATGTCTGATACAATTCAGACTTTTTTATTAAATAAAAAGGTATTATTAATATTTCGCAAATTTAATAATGAAAAAGACCCACTTATGGAATGAGCCATATCATGGATCTTTTATTTAGTGAATTATTAGAAGAATCTACCAATGATATCTTTAGATGCGGCACAGGTATCTTCCATGTCGCCGAAGGAAATGATTTCACCAGCGTAGAAGGTGTTTTTATTGCCTTGCAAGGCTTCTAATCTATCGTACCAGCCATCTGCATAGTCTTTAGCAGAAACGTGTGGGCAATAATAAACTTCTTGGGCAAAGTGTTTTTCTTTGATTGGAAAGCCGACTTTTGCCATATCTTCATCCATTGTCTTTTGAGCAAATTCATAGGTGACATCTTTTGAACCAGTATGATTTGCTAAAGCATAGACAGTGGCAGGGCAGTCACTACCAAGATGTTGCCATCTATTGTAATAGACCATCGCGTGACCAAGTCTTTCTGGGACCATGTTTTCAACAAGATAACCAGAGATAACTGGGCTCTTTCCTTCATCAAATGTAGCGATGTAATCGATATATCTTTCATGAATAATCTTGGAGAATAATTCTTTTTCTTCTTCAGTCGCATCAGCGTAATTAATGAAGTAATCAAGAGGTGTGGTGACGATAAGTTTATCGAAAGTTTCGACTTTGCTCTTGCCATCTTTGCCTTTAATTGTGACGAGAACTTTACCTTCTGGACGTTCAACTTTAACAACCTCAGTTTCAAGTACTGCTGGATGTTTTAATTTCTTATTAACATGTTCATAGATTTGTTGTGTACCATCTTGCCATGTCCATAAGCCCATGTGGACGAATTCGAGAGCAGTAGTGACGTCAAGATATTTCATGACGAGAGCTGCTGGAATTTCATCGAAGAATCCGTAGCCAAATGAAGTGAATGGGGCAATCCAAATTCTTTGAACTTCTTCAACTTTGTTAAGTTTGCAGAACTCTGCAAATGGAAGTGCTAAATCTTTTAGATTTGGGTTAGTGCCCTTAATGTAATTTGGGAATGAATTTTCTTTGGTCGCTCCACAATAACCATCGACACCTTTGGAAATACCATAGTATTCGCCTTTAGCAACACCTAAATGTCCATAGCAGTCATAGCCGACATATTTGGTTTGCATTAATTTGTTGAGTCTCTTCATTTGCTTTTTAAGTTTTAATAAACCGGAAAGCTTTTTGAATGAGAAATTAACTTTTGGTTCGAATGGATGATCAATTTCGCCAGTGGTTTTGCGGAATTCTCTTCTCATATTAGGTTCGCCTGGTTTAAAATCAGGACCTTTATGATAATAACCACCAAATTCTTCCATCTCGCTTACAGCGTGATAAGTAATTGCACCCATAATGGCACCAGTTTCAAAAGACAATTCTTCTTCAACGCCATTATGTTTGACTTTTAATTTTGGTGACCAACATTTACCGCCAACTTTATTAAGCTTTTCGTAAATGACATAGTCTGTGTATCCCTTCTTTTCAAGATACATAGCGGCAGATAGACCAGCTGGTCCTCCACCAATGATGCAAATTCTTTGCTTTAAATCGCTCATATAAATATGTGCTCCTTCTGAGTAATATGATACCCATGTTTCAATAAAAATTACAGCAAATATATGTTTTATCTTTACAAGATAGATAAATAATACCCCAGTATTTTCCTAGGAAATATGATATAGTTTAAATACTCTAGAGAGATTGCTATATCAAAGGGCAAAGCATGAGGTCTTAGTTAGCTGTGGTAAGATAGGTGCGAATGTCTTTGCTAATACACAACTAACTCAAATTATTTGTGATGATGGAACCGTTCCTGTTAATGCCTAATTGATTTAATTAATTTTAATACGAAAAGTGGCTCTAACGGGTCATTTTTCTTTTTAATTTTCGGAGATTTGCAGAGATTTTTTTGATATTTAGCACGTTTAGATAGAAGTGATATAATTTTTATGTGCAACCAAAAGTTGCGAAAATTCTAACTAGAGTTGGTAGAGCAACTAAAGACACAAATGCTAAATTATTGTCGTAAAAAACTTGGAGGTCAAAATTATGACAATCGAAATTGCTGATAGATTAATTAAATTAAGAAAACAATATGGCTACTCACAAGAGGAACTCGCGGATAAGTTAGGATTATCTCGACAAGCAGTTTCTAAATGGGAAAGAGCAGAAGCTTCTCCTGACACCGATAACCTCATCTGCTTAGCAAAACTATATGGAATTTCTTTAGATGAATTATTATCAACGGATGAAGATTTAGACACTATCGTGCAAGAACAAGTTAAAAAAGATGAAGTTCATATCGAAGGTGATTCTATTAGATTAAGTGATGATGAAGGCAATCAAGTTATCATTACTGATAAAGAAGTTGTTTGCAAGGACAGCGATGGTAACTGTGTTAAAAGAAAAGATTTTCGTCATCCAGACAAAGTAATTAACATTATCAATATTATTGAATGTGTCTTAGGAACTCTTGCTATTGTAGCTTTCATTCTTTTAGGAACTTTACTAGGTGCTTGGTATAACGCCTGGATCGTCTTTTTTGTGCCAGAAATCGTTTGTTCTATTGCTAGAGCAATACACAAGAAAAATGCCAATCAATTCAACATGGTGTTTACCGCGACAGCAACCTTCTTCTTTGTTTGTATGGTTTGTCCAGGATTATCTGCTAATTTATGGCATCCAATGTGGCTTGTCTTCTTAGCGATTCCTCTATATCACATGATAGTAAGCACGATAAACAAACTTCTAAACAAAAACGAAGAAAAAGAAGAACTCAAATAATAACTATCCTTTTCAAAGATCCACTGACGAGTGGGTCTTTTAATTTTATTAAATTAGTGTAATATATACATATATTTATTTTGGAGGAATTAATATGCCATTATTTGAAGGAATGAAACAATTTGAAAATGTTAGTCCAGCTTTACAATGGGCCATCTTTATTGTTGGCGCTTTAATTCTTGTTGTCGCGGCTTTTTCAATTGTTATCAGCATTTGGCTTTGGTTCAAATACATTATCTACAATCGCACAATGAACAAAGCCGGCATCAACGGTAAAGACGCTGCAAGAAAAATTCTTGATAACAACGGCTTGCAACACATTAAGATTTCAGTTGTTGGCTCAATGCTATTTGGTAACAGCTATTCACATTATTTCAAAAAGATTAGACTACGTCGTTTAACTGTTAAGAAAAATTCTATTTCATCGCTTGCGATGGGCGCTCAAAAATCAGCCTTAGCTATTTTAGATAAAGAAGGCGATAAAGATATGAGAACAAGAGTGATCCTCACTCCAATTACCTTCTTTGGTCCATTTGCTTTTGTGCCAATTCTTGTAATTGGTTTCTTGCTAGATGTTATTTTCTTTCATTTCACTGGCGTTGTTACCATTGTCGCTGCCGCGATTGGTTTATCATTCTTCGTCTTATCATTTGTCTTATCTTTGATGGTTCTTAAAACTGAAAAGAAAGCTCAAGTTAGAGCATTAGAAATATTAGACAAAGAAGGTTTAGCAACCGCTGATGAAAGAGAAATGATGAAATCGTTATTTAGACTATATAACATTCAATACGTTAATGATCTCATCTTAGAATTCTTAGAAATTATTTTGAGAGTGTTGATGATTTTTGCGGGAGCGCAGAATTCTTCATCTTCATCTTCAAACAATTAATTATCAAAGATAATTACTAATAAGAGGAACCTCACTGGTTCCTTTTATTTTTAAAAATGTTTAAACGATTGTCATATTTATTTGAAAAATATGAAACAAATCTGTAAAATATACATACCCCGAAGGGAGAAAAAAGATGGAAAAAATTAACATTATAATGTTGATTTGTGTCTTAGCCATTGCTCTTATCACTATTGGCTATGTTTTTTTGATTTATCACAAAATTCAACGTTTAAAAATCGTTAATAAAAATGTCGAAGACAATGCGAAATTCATTCGTAGTGGTGCTATCACGTTTTTAAAGCGCGAATTTAAGATCATCATTCCGTTTGTTCTTATTGTCGCTTGCGTCTTCGTCGCTTTAGGATTTATACCTGGATTTGAAAAAGCTGAAGGTGTTGGCTGGCAATCCGCGATTTGCTTTATCGTCGGTGCCGCTTTCAGTGCTGGTGCTGGTTTAGTTGGTATGTTAAGTGCCACTAATGCAAACTCAAGAACCGCTGATGCCGCGAACAATTCTGGACTTGGTCGTGCTTTGCACGTTGCCTTCTCTGGCGGCGCTGTCTTAGGACTTTGCGTAGTTGGCTTTGGTTTATTAGGTCTTACAGGATTATTCTTTGGCGCTTATGAACTTATTTATTTAACAAATGGCAACAATCAAATCGATGCTGTCTTAGAAGCTAGCCACATTATTACTGGTTATGGCTTAGGCTGTTCAATGGTTGCTTTATTTGGCCGTGTTGGTGGTGGTATTTATACCAAATGCGCTGACGTCGGTGCTGATATCGTTGGCAAAATCGAAGCCGATATCGATGAAGATGATGCTCGTAACCCAGCCACAATTGCCGATAACGTCGGTGATAACGTCGGTGATATTGCTGGTATGTCAAGCGATCTCTGCGAATCCTACGTTGGTTCAATTGTGTCCGCTATTACATTAGCAACCGTTTTCTTACAACAATATAGATTGGATGTCGATATTCGTTTAGTTGTTTTCCCACTTGCTTTAGCAGGTGTTGGAATTCTTGCTTCAATTATTTCTGTTCTCATCATACGTATGAGAGAATGGAAAGATCCTCAAAAAACTCTTGATATTGCGACATATATTGCGGTTGGACTTGTTATTGTCGCTTCCGTATTCTTATCAATCTTCTATCTTAAAAATGGCAGCGAGTTTATGTCTGTTGAAGGTAAGGCTGCTCCATGGGCAATCGGTGCGGTTGCTGCTGGATTATTATGTGGCATTGCCGTAGGCAAGATTGCAGAAATCTATACATCTTCTGATTATAAAACTGTTAAAAATATCGCGAAAGAATCTGAAACCGGTCATGCGACAAACATCATTTCTGGTTTCGCTAGCGGAATGAAATCAACTGCGGCTACAGTCGTTGCTCTAGCCCTTGGTATCATTATTGCCTATTTCTGCTTTGGTATTTATGGTATCGGTTTAGCAGCCGTTGGTATGCTTTCAACAGCCGGTATTACTATCTCTGTTGATGGTTATGGTCCAATCAGCGACAACGCTGGTGGCTTAGCTCAAATGAGCGGTTTACGTCCAGAAGTTAGAGAAATCACTGACCACCTCGATGCAGTCGGAAACACAACTGCTGCAGTTGGTAAAGGTTTCTGTACTGGATCTGCTACATTTACCGCTTTAGCTTTAATCCTTTCCTATGGAAAAGTTAGTGGTTTAATTGCTGATGGTGGAGTTAAGATGAGTGTTGATATCACTCCATTTGTCATTGGTATTCTAATTGGCGCGATGGTGCCGTTCCTCTTCTCAGCACTTGTTATCAACTCTGTTGGTAAAGCTGCGAATAAGATGGTTCTTGAAATTAGAAGACAATTTAAAGAAGAACCAGGAATCTTAGAAGGCAAAGTCAAACCTGATTATAATAAATGTATTGATATTGCGACCAAAGCTTCGCTTAGAGAAATGATCGTTCCAGGCGTTATTGCCGTTGTTACTCCAATCGTTGTTGGTGTCCTTCTTGGAAGAGAAGGCTTAGCTGCTCTTTTAATCGCTGCTTTAGCTTCATCTGTTATGTTAGCAATCTTTATGGCTAACGCTGGTGGCGCATGGGATAATGCGAAGAAATACATCGAACAAATCGGCAAGAAAGGAACTGAAGCACATCACGCTGCTGTTACAGGTGATACAGTTGGTGACCCACTTAAAGATACCGCGGGCCCAACAATGGACATTCTCATCAAGATGATGTCTGTTATCGCTCTTATCATGGCACCAGTGCTTGGCGAATTCTCCGTTTGGAGTTTGATTGTTCATTAATTAACATTATTAAAAGAATAACCGCACAAAAGAAAATGTGCGGTTTTCTTTTACTTGTAGTAAAATAAAAATATGAAAAAAGTATTCATCTATTATTCTTTCACCGGAAGTGGTGATTTAGTCGCGACTCACTTAGAAGAAAAAGGCTATGAACTTAGAAGAATAATTAGGAAGAGAAAACTTCCTCAATCATTTTTCTTCTCAATCATGGCTGGTGGCTTTTTAGCGAGTATTAAACACAAAGACAAGTTGTTAGGACTAAACACTGATATCAAAGAGTTTGATGAAGTGGTCATTGGTTCACCGATTTGGAATGGTAGAATCTGTTCACCAATCAACACCGTTTTATCAAAGATAAACTTCGAAGGAAAGAAGCTTACATTCCTCTTCTATGCCGGAAGTGGAGAAGGTAAAGCCGCTCTTAAAAGAGTGAATAAAGAATATCCCGATGCAAAGGTTGTATTCTTAAAAGAACCAAAGAAACATATAGATGAATTAAATAAACTTAAAAATTTCTAGGAAAATAACTTATGTCACTAAAAGATAAATGGAAATCATTTGGTAAAAATACTGGTCAAGCATTTAAAAACTTTGGTCAATCAGTCGCGACTACGGCGAAAGTGGTCGTAGGAACTGAAGATCGAGTGGATGAAGAAGGTAATTCAACCTTAAAGAAAAGCTGGTCCAAGACCGGTAAAGGTTTCGGTACTGCTGGTAAATCATTAGGAAGCGCTGCTAAAGGAACAGTTGAAAAGCCATTCGAAGAAAAACCAGAAAAGAAAAAAGAAAAAGACGACTCGAAAGTCGTCGATGTTCAAGACGTAGAATAACTAAGTCTTAATTATTAACTTGTTCTTCCTTTTGAAGGGCAAGTTTTTTATTTACCGCAATGAGAATTTCATTAGCGATTAAAGTAAATCCTAAGGTTAAAATGCCACCCATTGAGACATCACTTAAGAAGTGTGCGCCCACTAAAATTCGAGTGAACGAAACGAATAAAACCCACGCAAATCCCGAATAGAATAGGATTAAAGAGAGCTTTTCATATTTCTTATCAAGTAGTGGTAAGAAGGCAGCGCAGAGCATGAAGACTGCACTAGCACCAGCGTGTCCACTTGGGAAGGATTTGAATTCCTCTTTACTAACACCATAAGTGGCCATTAAGTCTTTATAGTTAGAGCATCTTTGCCACCAAGAATGATATTCAATACCTTCATATAAGGATAAGGTTCTATATCTTGGACGGTGGAAGATTCCTTTTAATAAAGTGACTCCTGGAACAAGTGACATAAAGATGAAGAAAGCGATGATCGCTAAAATGAGCCATAAGTATGGAGTTTTGCTATTTTTAATTAAATAGATTCCTAAGAATCCACATCCAACAGCGAATGGAAGGGCGATTAAATAACCAACCCATACAAGTTTTTCGTTGTAAAAACCGTTTTCACCAAAGAATTCTCTTCCAGAGAAATATATCGCACAGACAAAACATGCTGCTG
This sequence comes from uncultured Erysipelotrichaceae bacterium, assembly GCA_947303755.1. Lineage (GTDB taxonomy): Bacteria > Bacillota_I > Bacilli_A > RFN20 > CAG-826 > Fiminaster. Next base: position 26,728 of record CAMYZF010000001.1, read on the forward strand.
CCACGATATAAAGAATTACTCGGTAAATAGTTTTGTATTTGTTGAATGCTAAAGCAACGAAACCGCCACCGATAACAGCAAGCATCATATAACCTGGTAAGGTACCGATTGTAGACATAAAGATTCCGAAGCCATTTCCTCTAGAGAAAACTGCTTCCATTAAAGCTTTATCAACAAACGAGCCAACGATGAAGCCGATGATAAATACACCGAGAGCGATGTAGATATGTAAACGCATCTTTTTCATAAAATAGCCTCCGAGTAAATAATACCATTTTTCGAATATAACTTTAAAATTAATTTTAAGTGGTGCTATACTTTGTTTAGCGGAGTTCGGCCTCTAAATCCTTCGCTTAATAAAATAAAACCAAGGAGAAATTTTTTAATGAAGAGTATATTTTTAAAGGCAAAAAAAACCTTTAAAGAAAGCGTAATTTTACTTAGAGCTATACCCGCTCCAGTAGTGGCGCTTTTTGTCATCAGCGTTATCGCGATGAATATTTTAGCGAATAAAACTATCTATCAATCCACTTATCTAGCGATCGATGGAGGTATTTTAATTTCGTGGTTATCCTTCTTATCGATGGATATTGTTACCAAACACTTTGGACCAAGAGCTTCGACAAGAATGTCGATTTTTGCTGTACTTGTTAATATGCTTACTTGCTTTATCTTCTGGATTGTTTCGCTTATTCCTACGGTAGAAGATTATTCCGCGTTTAACACCATTATTGGTGGAACATGGTTCATTTTATTGTCTTCGACAATTGCCTTTATTTGCTCTGCTATTTTAAATAACGTTTTAAATTATTTAACTGGAAAGTTATTTAAGAAAAATCCTGATGGCAAATTAGCCTTCGTGGTGCGTTGTTATGTCTCAACCTTTGTTGGTCAATTCTTTGATAATTTAATATTTGCAATTCTTTGCTTTACTATTTTCGCTCCTATTTTCTGGGATGGTTTCCATTGGACATTTATTCAATGCGTCACCTGCTCACTTATTGGTGCGGGCTTAGAATTATTACTTGAAGTTATCTTCTCTCCATTTGGCTATATGGTTACCAAACGTTGGAAAAAAGATAATGTTGGACAACAATATTTTGATTATGTGGAGGCTAGTAGAAATGAAAGTGCTAATTAGTGGAACCTCAAAAGGTATTGGAAAAGCTATCGCTAAATACTTTCTTAAACAAGGTCATGAAGTATATGGTTTAGATGTTTTAAAAGCGTCGATCAAAAACGATAAATACCATCACCATGTTTGTGATATTTCTAAAGATAAGCTACCTGATATCAAAGATATCAATATTCTTATCAATAATGCTGGCGTTCAAAACTCTAATGATATCGATGTCAATTTAAAAGGCACGATTAGAGTTACAAAAAAATATGCTTATCAACAAAATATTAAATCCGTTTTGTTTAACGCATCCGCCTCTGCAAGAAGCGGTTTTGAATTCCCAGAATATGTTGCTTCAAAAGCAGGTGTTGTTGGTTATATGAAAACTGTCGCGGTTGATCTTGCTAAATATGGGGCAACTGTTAATTCGATCTCCCTAGGAGGAGTAATAACCGAATCAAATAAACCTGTTATGGAAGATAAAAAATGCTGGGATGAAATCATGAAAGTCACTCCACTTAAAAAATGGGCTTCATTAGAAGAAGTTTGTGATTGGATCTATTTCTTAACAGTCACTAATAAATCTATGACTGGACAAGATGTTTTAGTAGATAATGGAGAATTAAATTTAAATAACACTTTCGTGTGGCCTAAATAAGTATGAGCGGTGAACAAATAAGCGAAATTATCTTTGATGCTTTAAAAGATTCGTTATTGATCTTTATTTTCGTTTTCCTTGTTCATCTTATCCTCTCTTATTACGAGAACAGTTTATCTAACTTCCTAGTTTCTAAAAGAAAAAGCGGTCCGATCTTTGGATCACTATTTGGTTTAATTCCTCAATGTGGGACAAGTGTTATTGGTGCAGACTTATATATCAAAAGATATATTTCCTTAGGAGTTTTAACTTCTATCTTTTTATCTTGTAGCGACGAAGCATTCATTGTCATTCTTTCAAGCGGTAGTGCGAAAACATTTATGATTCTTCCACTTATTGGAATCAAGTTTGTAGTTGGCTTCGTCGTAGGATACGTTATTGATTTAATCTATAGAAAACAACACGTCGAAAAAGTTGAACATGAATTAGAGCATCATACTTGCCACGTTCACGATAAAGAAAATACCGAATTACATCAACATTTAATTCACCCCCTTCTACATTCGGCGGAAATATTCTTATATGTTTTAGTGATCAATATCGCTTTAGGTTTATTAATCGGTTTTGTTGGTGAAGATACTTTCGCTAATTTCTTAACTACAAATAAATATTTAACACCATTATTCGCTTGTATTATTGGATTGATTCCTAACTGCGCTAGTTCGATATTATTAAGCGAATTATTCTTATCCTCTAGTTTATCCTTTGGAGCGTTAGTGGGTGGTTTACTCGTAAACTCTGGACTAGGAATGCTTGTGTTAATAAAAAATAGACGATCCTGGAAAAACGTTTTACTCGTTTTAGGAATCTGTCTATTCGTATCTATTTTAACAAGTTATATTGTTTGTTTAGTTAACGGCTTTTAATCAGCAAAGTCTGTATCTTGAATAATATAGAAATTGTACTTCGGATATTTTTCGATTAATTCAAAACGAAGATTTTTAATTAGCTCTTCTGGGTTTTTGCAATCAAAGTCGATAACCAAGTCAAAGGTAATTAAATTAATATCATCATCAACATAAAATCCGTGCAATTGGCGGATATTCTTATCATTTTTGATTCTTTCTAAAATATATTTTTTGATGTTTCTGATCTCATCATTTGCCTCATTTTTAGCATAGATTCCAATAGTGATAATCGTGCCAGTTTCTTCATAAACTTTCGCGGTGATTTTTCTTGTTAAGTGGTGGATGTCTCTAGCGGATAAACTATCATCAACTTCAATATGGACTGAGGCGATGATTTTGTTGGTGCCATAATTATTGACGATTAAGTCATAGGCTCCATAAACCCCATCAAAAGAACAAACGATCTTTTTAATTTTTGCGACATATTCGTTATCCGCTCTTTCACCAACGATAAGAGAAATACCATGTGTGAAGACTTCGATACCAGTTTTAATAATGAAGCAACCGATTAAAATACCGATCCAACCTTCAATATTGAAGCTCCACACCAAAGTGGTGATGATACCGATGATTGTCGCGGTGGAAAGCAAAACATCAAACAAAGCGTCTTTTCCAGAAGCTTTTAATAAATCGGAATTAGTTTTCTTTCCAACAAGTTGGAAATATAAACCTAAACCAACCTTACCAGCCACAGCGATGGAGATGATGATTAAAGAAATATAATCATAAGATGCGACACGATTTTCAATGATTGTAATAATCGATTCATAAATCGCAATTCCACCAACAGCCGCGATGATAATGCCCATGATTAGGCTTGTAACATATTCGATACGTCCATGCCCATATGGGTGTTTTCTATCTGGTTTTCTTGTGGACAATTTAGTACCGATAATTGTGATCAAACTTGTTAATGCATCAGTTAAGTTATTGATAGCATCAGTGATAATTGAGATAGAATTGGCGATAAAACCAATAATTGCTTTTGCGACAACGAGTAAAACGTTACCAAGAATTCCGATAAAGCTTGTTTGGATAATTTTCTTTTCTCTATTCATTTTAGAACCTATCATCAATGGCATGAGCTGCCTTAAAGGCAAGAACGTCATTTATAAGTGATGAGACAAACCCAACCACTAACATAATTGGAGCGTTGATGAAGAAGATAAGTAACATTTGTTTCCAAGATAAAGGATCTTTTCCTTCTACTATTGGAAGAACAAATGAATTAATAACAGTTAATGTTGGTGAAATAATGATGAAGAATATCACCGATGAGATGAGAGTTGCTAATAAGCGATATTTCATATTGTTTGTATAAGTTTGGTTTGGAACACCAAATAAACCAGCAAACCATCTTCCGATAGCGGTTAGTGGAACAAAGTTTGAAATCACAAGTGATAATAAAAGAGCAATAACAAAGTTAAATAGCATATTCATCCAGTCGATTGTGGCGAATGAAATAGTCATAACGCCTGCTTCTAAGTCTGTTTGCGCACTGATAGCAGAGGCTAAACACAAAAAGAATGAGACAGGAATGTCACAGATCAAGCTATAGACGAATAATGAAAGTCTGAATTTTGCTCTAGAACTCATACGCAAATATTATAAATACCTAATTTTTGTTTGCAACAACTAGTTTGTTGCACGTATTGCAGAGCCAAAAGCCCAAGTTAGGTTATAGCCTCCACAAGGTCCATCTATATCAAGAAGTTCACCAAGAAGGTAAATATTCCTTTCTTTTACTGATTCTAGACGGGCATCTACCATCGATAAATCTACGCCACCAACACTTACTTGAGCGAACTCAAATCCATAAGCTTCTTTAAAGGTGAATTCGAGGTGTTTGACTGCTCTAAAAATCTCTTCGTTTGTCGAGAATCTTTCCTTCAAGTATTTGATGATGGTTGGATGTAAAAAAGCCTGCAAAAATCCGTCAAACGAATGAATTTGCCAATATTTTTCAAGTTCGGTTTCACTGTATTCTGGAAGCAAATCTAAGACAAATTTATTAGCCTTATTTTGACTTCTTGCAATCAATGCAGAAACATTAAAAATCACTATTCCAGAAAGGCCATTTTTCTTGAATAAAACTTCGCCTTTTTCTTTGTGAATTAGATTGCTATTTTGATATAAGGAAACTTCACTTTTGATTCTGGTGCCATCGAGTAGTTTTGTATTCTCTTTTGTGACAATTGGGCATAGTCCAGGAAGTGGTTCCTTGATTTTGTATCCATGATTCCTAAGGATTGATAAAACCGATCCATCACTTCCCAAATTCTTCGTGGAACAAAGCGAACCCGCTAAATAGAGTTTCTCAACAACATATTTATCTTTGTCAGTTATAACTTCAATGCAGTTATTAACTCTCTTGTAGTCTAAAAGCTTTTCACTGCAATTGATTTTGATTCCTAATCTTTCTGCTTCTCCAATCAAAGCATTTCTAACTGAAACAGCAGTTTCACTTACAGGGTAAACTAGTTCTCCCATAGCCTTTGTCTTAACTGATACTGAATCAAAGAAAGATACATAATCATATTCTACAAGAATATCTTTGACAAATTCTGGATGAGAATATTTATTTAAATCAAGCTTTGTATTAGCGAGGTTACATTTACCGTTTCCGGTCGCTAAAAGTTTCTTTAGTGGAGCGTCTAAATGTTCAATGATTAAAACATCATCTTTCTGATGATTTCTTTTATAAGATATCGCTCCGACAATTCCCGAAGCACCTGCTCCAACAAAAAGAACTTTCATATGAACAATTTTACCATAAATATTTATTTATAATGTATAATAATTCCACGCCCCAATAGCGCAACTGGATAGAGTACTAGACTTCGAATCTAGGGGTTGAGGGTTCGATTCCTTCTTGGGGCGCCATTTATATGAAATATAAAGCTTTAATTTTTGATTTAGATGGAACATTACTTGATACCTTAAGAGGTATTACCGATGCGGTAAACGCAACTTTTAAAGAACTTGGTTATAACGTTCAACACGATTATGTGACTGCTAGAAACTTTATTGGTGCAGGTGCATATAACTTTGTTAAACGCGCTTGTAAGGGTATGGATATCACCGAAGAAGAAGGAGCGTTAATTGGCAAAACCTTTTTAGGCTATTACGATAAACTTCAAGGTCCAAACACAACCTTGTTCCCTGGTATTAGAGAATTATTAGACGATTTAAAAAAAGTCGGATATCTTATCTGTCTAGCGTCTAATAAACCACAAATCCTATTGGAACATGTTATCGATGATAAATTTCCAGGTTTTGAATTCGATGTTAGATTAGGTCAAAGAAAAGGAATTCCTTGTAAACCTAATCCATACGTTGTTAGAGAAATAGAAGAAAAATTCAAACTTCTTCCAAGTGAATGTCTTTATATTGGTGATTCAGAATATGATTATCAAACTGCACATAACGCAAAGATCGATTGTTGCATTGTTAAATATGGTTATGGTTTCTATGACCAAGACTTTGTAAAAAAATCCACATACAATGTGGACTCTGTAAAAGATTTAAGAAAGTTGCTGCTAAGTTAGGCAGCATCTTTTTGTATTTCGCCAGCTTTATATAGCGCAATTTTGGTGATGAGTGGTCCAACAAGTTCGTAGACGATTGTCGCGGTGAGAATGACCGCTAAAATGATGGAACTTTCTTTTTCATAACCAGCACCTGCTAAGGTTTGACTTGCGGTGGTGGCTAAACCAATTGCTACACCAGCTTGAGGGAATAATGTGAAACCTAAATATTTTTGAACTGTCGGTTCAGATTTGGTGATTTTTGAAGAGATGAACGCTCCTGAATATTTTCCAAGACTTCGCATTAAGATATAAACTAAAGCGATGATGATAACTAACAGAGCATCTTTAGATGCGAAGATAGTGATATCTAGATTCGCTCCAGAAATAACAAAGAAAAGCATATATAAAGGTGGAGTGAATTGATCGATTCTTTCAATTGTCCTTTGAGCATCTTTTCTAGCGTTAATGAAAAACGCGCCAATCATCATGCAAGCAAGAAGTGATGAGAAGGAGAAATCTTCTCCAAATAATTTCCAACCTAATTGATTCGCTAAAATGGATAAACCAACAACTACAAGGATTGAGGCGATAACCATAATCATTCTATTGGCTCTAGATTTAAAAAATCTGCAACCTAAGGAAATGAGGAAGCCAAGCAAAGCGCCTAAGGCTAAGGAGGCAATGATTTCAATTAGTGGAACAACGATAACTCCTACAAAAGATAATGATGTGGCACTAACTAAACTTTTGGAAATTGAAAATAACACTGAGAACGCAATTAAAGCGACAGCATCGTCAAAGGCAACAACTGGAATTAAGGTATCAACAACTGGGCCATGAGCCTTGTATTGTTTGATGACCATGAGGGTTGCTGCAGGAGCGGTTGCACAGGCTATCGCGCCTAAAGTCAATATTACCGCTATTGGTAAAGTATCTTTTAAAAAGATATAAGCAATGAATAAGCCGCCGATTGTGATTAATGCTCCACCAAGAGCTTCAAAGACAGTGATGATGACAATTCTTTTACCGACTGCTTTAAGTGAAGATGTTTTAAATGAACAACCAATTGTAAAGGCAATGAAGCCTAAAGCAATATCGCTTATCCAACTAATTGCTTGAATACTGGTGCCTGATAATGGATCATTTGACCAGCCACCAATATATTTACCTAAAACAAATGGGCCAAAAATAATTCCAGATATCAAATATCCAGTGACATTTGGTAGTCTAAGTAACTTCATTAATCTAGAAGAAAGTAGACCAGCTAAAAGTGCTAAAGCGATGCACAAAATTTGATTCATTTATTTAGAAACTTCCTTCGTATGATTCAAGAGGTAATGCAAACATACCACCTTTGGTGGATGAAAATCCATTAGTAGCGGTTTTGATTTCTTTTTTAACCTCTTCTAATTCCTTGTCATCAAGAATGAAATAAATGGTTGTGTTTTGAACGAATTTATTTTCGTGATAATGTGCCAAAGAAAAGAAGGCAGGAACATCTTCGTTTTCATCTTGAAGAATGTGTTTTAAAGATGTTGAAGATAACACCGTTCCGTTATATCCAAGTTCGGATAATCTATGGATTAAATCCGAGGTTTCTTTGGTGTTTTCTAATGTGGTAAATAGTAAATGTTTCATAATTAACCTCGTATCAATTATACATAACTAGAACAATGTGGGAGTGAAAAATTAATATTTTTTCACATTATTATTGATAATGATTATCGACATCAATACAATTAAAGCACTTAGAAAACGAAAGGAGCAAACCTATGCTTCAACTTAAGAATATCGTAAAAGATTATGTCACTGGTGATTTAGTGACTCATGCGCTTAAAGGATTAAGCGTTAATTTTCGCCGCAATGAATTTGTGGCTATTTTAGGTCCATCTGGATGCGGTAAGACAACCTTACTTAATATCACAGGTGGATTAGATAGATACACCAAAGGTGATTTGATCATCGAAGGTAAATCCACTAAAAATTATAAAGACGGTGATTGGGATACTTATCGTAACCATTCCATCGGCTTTGTCTTTCAGACATATAACTTAATTTATCATCAATCTATTCTTAAGAATGTTGAACTTGCTCTTACAATTTCTGGTGTTTCTCGCGCAGAACGAAAAGAGCGCGCTGAAAAAGCACTAGAGATGGTTGGCTTAGGTGGCTTAGGTAAGAAAAAACCGAACCAACTCTCTGGTGGACAAATGCAGCGTGTTGCGATTGCGCGTGCACTTGTTAACAATCCTGAAATCGTCATGGCGGATGAGCCTACTGGTGCTCTTGATAGCGAAACATCTGTCCAAATTATGGACATCTTAAAAGAAGTCGCCAAAGATCGTTTGGTTATCATGGTTACGCATAACCCTGACTTAGCCGACAAATATGCGACCCGTATTATCACTATGAAGGACGGCGTTATCACTTCCGACTCAAATCCATACAAAGGCGAAACAGCAGCTGAAAGAGAAAAAGCTCACGCTGGAAAACAGGTTGTTACCAAAGGTAAGAAAAAGAAATCATCAATGTCTTTTGCGACTGCAACTGGTTTATCTTTTGCTAACTTGATTAGTAAGATTAAACGAACAATTCTTGTCACAATTGCTGGTTCAATTGGAATCGTTGGCGTTTCCGCTGTTTTAGCAGTGTCGCAAGGTGTGCGCGACTACATAGACGGAATGCAAGACGATATGCTTTCGTCCTACCCAGTAACTGTTGCTGAGGAAAGTGTTGACTTAACTTCATTGCTAACCGGCTTAAGCGCCAGAGAAACAAAAGATGCTTTCAAATTTGATCCAAACAATCCACGCGTTGGAGTTGATTCAATGGTGGAATATTTGACAACTGCCTATAGCAATCTCACAAATGTGAAGACAAACACGATTAATGAAGAACTAATCGATTGGATCGAACAAATTCCAAGTGATTCTGTTTATTCAATTCATAAGAATTATGGTATCGATCCTACTAACAACGTATTCACAAATTGGGTTTCTGATCCGAACTCCGATCATACTGAAACAATTTCCTTAAACGGGTTAACACAAAGATATATTGCGGAACTCAAAACTGTAAAAGGATTCTCTAACTATGCATCATATGTCAATCTGTTTACAGATTTCATGAATGAATTTCCTGCTGACAATGATTATATCTTGTCTCAATATGACTTGCTTGCTAACTCAACAATCGATGATCCAAATGGAGTAACTCTAGTTGTTGATGAAAATACAACACTAACAGATTTCACGCTTGGCCAAATGGGTTTTTTCAATCACGATGAATTCATCAATATCGCAAAACGCGCGATTAAGATTAATGAACTTCCAAAAGATTTAAGCAATGCTCAAAAAGAAGAAGAAATCGCTAAACTTACCGAAAAATATCCATATCGCAAAGACTTTGCTTACGAAGACTTGCTTGGTAAAGAATTGATTTATTATCCTCAGGATAAGGTCTACTCAGACGGCAAGGTTGCCGAAGATAAAATTGTTGTCACTGTTTATGCTTCTACATCTTATTCTATTAACACTCTTATTTTCCAATATGATGAAGGAAGTGATACTTTAAAAGGCCAGTTCATATCTTTGCTTCCTTCGATGAGCATGACTCCATATGTTTTGTATCGTGATGGAGCAACTCCTACCGATATTACCGATCCGTCTGATTATGCAGTTGGTGTCTGGAAAGCTTATAAAGACGATGACAAAACCAAAGAAGTCCTCCTCACGGTTGATTTAACTAATGTTAAAAGCGATCCACCAAACAATGTAATAGCCACCAAGACAGGCGAAACGCCTATTCTTTTATCTGGTATGTCTGGCGCAGTTCCAGAAAGAGTTAGCGGCTATCATTATCAAGCAGAATTAAGCGATGATATGAAAACAAATGTCGAAGCCAATGGTGGAACTAGAATGAAAATTACTGGGTTGCTTAGACTCAAAGATAAAAAATCATTCGGCTGTCTGCAACGTGGTGTTTATTACACTCATGATTTTGCTAAGAAATTCATTGAAGATTCTAATAAAGAAACTGCAGCATTAACTAATCATTTCAAAACTTACATAGGCAGTAAAGAAGAGCAAAATGCCCAATATCAAGCATATGTTAAGTTTAATTATTGGGATTACACAAACGAGTCTTCTCCGGAGAAAAAGGATGGCTATGCTAGTAGTTTGAATGGCGATTTAAATTCTTCGTTCTCAGATTTATTCTCTGCGATTACGGGAGTCAACTATGTTGAATCAGATAAAGTTCATCTACGTTCTGTCTCTGGACTTAAAGCAGAGGGTATAGATGAAGACGGCGATGAAAATATCGATCGTTATGAATTCAAAATGCTTCCAAGAGACATTTCTATTTATCCAAAATCTTTTGAACACAAAGATATTGTTACTGACCATTTAGAAAAATGGAATAGTGATGACGTTATTACTGTTTTTAATGGCACAAAAACTCTTGCAAAAGCTGATCGTGCTGAACTAACTTATACCGACACAATCAAGTTGATTATTTCCGTTATTAACACATTAATTACAACAGTCACAATCGCTTTGGTTGCCTTTACATCGCTTGCATTGGTGGTCTCAGCCTTCATGATTGCGGTTATTACTTACATCTCTGTTGTTGAAAGAACCAAAGAAATTGGTATTATCCGTTCTGTCGGTGGTCGTAAGAAAGACGTTTCCAGATTGTTTATTGCTGAAACATTTATGACCGGTTTGTTCTCAGGTGTATTTGGTTTAACTATCACTTACATATTCGAAATTATCTTCAATATTGTGATGTACAACAAATTCCATATTTTAGGTCTTGCAAACTTAACTGTGTGGACCGCTCTCATCATGCTCGGTATTTCGATTATACTCAGTGTTTTAAGCGGCTTAATCCCATCGATGAAAGCATCTCATCAAGATCCAGTTATCGCTCTTAGAAGTGGTGAATAATTTAAATATAACCACTAAGTTATATTTATAATAACTAACAAAAATCAGGCTTTGAACGGCCTGGTTTTTTGTTATAGAATGTTGACGATGAGAAAGATTGTTATTGCACCTAACGAGGCGCAAGCTAGTTTATATAATGCTTACCGAAAAGATAATCCTTTTGTCGACGTTAAATTCTTTTCTAAAAACGCTTTACTTAGAAAATATTATTATCAATATGATGAAACCGCAGTTATCTATCTAATGAGGAAACTTGGCTCTGATTATAACTATGCGGTTGATCTACTTGAAGAAATTAGAAAGATTAAATTATCTAGTAGTGAAGATAAAGAAGTAGTAGAGCTAATCAAATATCGAGATGAATTAATTAAAGAAAATCTTTTATTCTTTGATGAATATCTTCCTCACCTATTAAAGACATCTGAAATTGATATTCATTTTTATTCATCAAAAGATAAAGAATTATTGCAAGTTTTAGAAGGCACAAAATATAATTTTGTCTCTCTTCCAGAAAAGAAGGATTATTCATATCGATTATTTAATAATAACAATGAAGAATTAACCTTTGTTTTTAACAAGATTAGTGATCTTATTTCTAAGGGAGTTAAACCAAGCGATATTTCTTTATTTGGATTAAGCGAAGATGATGAATTAACTTTCTTTAGACTCACAAAGAATTATCATCTTAATTTCAATAATGCTTATCCAAAGCATCTAATTTATAAGAAATATATTTTGAAGTTTCTTTTAAACATTGAAGAATTAGGTTTTGAAAAAGCTTATGAACTCGCTTTATCTGAAGAAGATGAAACCATATATGAATTCAAAGCAGTGGTGGACAAATATCACCTTCCTGAACTAAGTAAAAAGCAACAAATTTCCTTATATAGAGGTCTATTTTCTAAACAGAGAATTTCCTCAGCAAAATATGTGGAAGGAATCGATGTTGTTAGTAAACCAATCGCGAAAGAAAATGGCTACTTATTTATCATTAATTTCATCCAAGGAAAATTCCCTCCACTTGCTAAAGATAATCAATATTTAAGTGATCTCGTTAAAGCGAGAAATAGCCTAATTACTAGCGAAGATAAAAACAGCGCAAATCTCGAGGAATATTCTAATTATCTCCGTCAAAACGCGGATATTTTCATTTCTTGTTCGAAGCATTCTTATTCCCAAAAATACTTCGCTTCTTCGTTTGTAAAATCCTTAAATTTTGAAAAGATTAAAGAAGATAGTTTACCTGATTATTATTCCCTGGATGAGGCGAAAATTGCCTATACAAATTTCCAAGATTTACGTAACAAATACTTAAATGCTGATCAAAGATATTTCTTATTCAAAAATGCCGGTATTGAATTGGATTATTGCACTTATGATTATCAATATTCTGGAACCTCTAATTTTGATTCGAGTTATGAAGTTCAATTATCTTATTCCAGCGTGAACAATTTTGCTTTATGTCAGTTCCAATATTATTTGAATTATGTTCTTAAATTAAATGAATACGAAGATAACTTCTACGCGAATATGGGTAAAGTCGCTCATTACATCTATGAACACATGGATGAAAAGAAAACTTTTAATGAACTATATGAAGAAGCTTTAGCGACAATTGATTCATTTGAGAAATATGATTGGGTGTATTTTCCAAAACTAAAACATGAATTTGAACGCGCTTATAACGAAATCAAACAATTTGAAGATAACCTATCAAATAAGACCATTGAAAGAGAAGTTGCTTTAAAAGACGCCGGTTCTAAAGGCATTAGACTTGATAACAACGTTACCTTGATTGGTAAAATCGATAAACTTATCACCTTTGGTGATGCTAAACAATATGTCTCAATCGTGGACTATAAAACATCATTCTATAAATTTGATGAGAAATTAATCGATTATGGTTTATCTCTTCAACTTCCAACTTACGCGTTAATCGCGAGCAAATATAAACCGTTATCAAATAAAACATTGGTGGGTTTATTCATCCAACCTGTTTTAGCGATCAAAAACTTAGAAACTTTACTAGATGAACATAAAGCCTCAAAACCAATCCTAACAGGTCCATTTCTAAATGATATTAATGCGATTAGAGAGTTAGATCCAACCTTAAATGTTTCTAATAGTGCGCTTCACATTTCATCTTGTCGTATCGTTTTAGATGCTGATAAGAAACCAAGATTCCAAAAAGGCAAAGCTCGTAGCGCGGATGATTTTGCCCATTACGTGGAAGCCGCGAATAAATATTATCAATTTGCCGCGAGTGAAATTAGAAAAGATAACTTTGTTATCAATCCTAAAATCGTCGGTGGTAAAAATGTCTCATGTGACTATTGCCCTTATAGAGATATTTGTTTTAGAGATTCAAAAGCAATGACGCTTATTGCTACTGGAGAAGAAGATGGCGATTAAATATACCGAGAATCAAAAAGCGGCGATGAAGGTTCAAAACGGAAACTTCATTGTTTCGGCATCGGCCGGTTCTGGTAAGACCGCTGTTTTGACTGAGCGCGTTTTTAGAGCTTTAACTAACAACGAAGCCAAGCTTAGTGAACTTCTAGTGTTAACCTTCACCAACTTAGCAGCGTCACAAATGAGAGAAAAGATTCGAGAAAAAATCTCTGAATCAGGTGAAGATTATTCAGAGATTCTTGCCTCACTTGATGCTGCTCATATTCAGACATTTGACTCGTTCGCGTTAAATATTGTCCAAAAATACTATTACCGTTTAGGTTTAGATAAAGATTTCTCCTTCGTAGATGCTTCAGTTTTAGGTATTCAAGAAAAGAAGATTGTTAATAGATTATTCAATGAATACTTTGATAAGAAAGATCCTAGAGCGCTTAAACTCATCGAAGATTATTGTGTTAGAGATAAAGATCATCTCGTTGATTTTATTATCAATATCTCTCATAAATATGATTTAAAAGAAGACAAGAAATTATTCTTAGATACCTATTTTGAACAACATTTCTCTGAAGAGAAGTTTGTGGCAGATGTCTATAACTATCTAAATGATATTAAAGATAGAATAAGAAGATTCCGTTTAGAGTTTGAATCATCTTCTTTAGCGCTTTATGAGGAATATTCATCTAGATTTTTAGAAATCGTTGATTATGTTTTAGATTCTCCTAAGTTTGAAGATATTTATTCCTATATCAGTAGTGAAGACTTTAAGTTCCCAACAACCAGAGGTTTAACTCCAACTGACTTAGAAAGAGCGATCATTGATTCAATCAAAAAAGAGATTAAGAAGATTAAGGATAATTTCCCATTCTCATCTATAGATGAAATGTATACCCATTATCTTGAAACAAAACCTAATGTGGAAATCATCTTAGAATTCGTTAAGAAGTTAGATACCGAAATTGAGGCATTTAAAACCAAACATTCTGTCTATACTTTCAATGATGTAGCGAAATTTGCTCTAAAGATTGTTTCAATTCCAGAAATCAATAAAGAGATTAAAAACAAATTTAAATTCATCATGGTCGATGAATATCAAGATACATCCGATCTTCAAGAAAGTTTGCTCAATAAAATTTCTAATAACAACATTTATGTTGTGGGTGATGTTAAACAATCCATTTATCGCTTTAGAAATGCGAATTGTGATCTCTTTTTAGATAAGTTTAACAAATACGGAAAAGGTGAAGGTGGCACAAGAATTGAACTACCTGATAACTTCCGTTCTAGACAAGAAGTAGTGGACACTGTTAACGATATTTTCATTCCACTTCTTACTCCTGAATTAAGTGGCTTAGATTACAAAAAAGAACATTTGATGCTTCAAGGCAATAAGGGTTACACCGAAACCGGCACTAACTATAAGAGCGAAGTCATCACTTATGAAACTAGTGAAATCTACACGAACGCTGAACAAGAAGCTAGATTGATCGCGATCGATATTCTCACCAAAATCAAAGAGCGCTTTATGGTGCATGATTTTAAGAAAGGTGAAGATAGATTGTTTAGATATTCTGATATTGCAATCCTCACCAGAACTAAAGTCGATTTTGAATTATATCGAAGAATATTCAATGAATATAAGATTCCATTATTCGCTCAATTTGATAAATCGATGCGAAATAATGATTTAACTTTAATCTTTAGAAATATCATCGCTTTACTTAATGAACATGAAGTGGAAGAAAAAGATATCCATTATCTACATTCATTCATCTCAGTGCTTAGATCGTTTGTTTTCGCATATAACGACTCTAAGATTGCGGATGTTGTAAACAATAAGGATTATTCAAATCATGAATTATATAAGATAATTGATGGGATTTACTCTGTGAGTAAAAACAAATCTTTAAAAGAAATAGTGGCTTTAATCATTGAGAAATTTGATTTATATAACAAGCTTCCAAGGATTGGAAATATTGTTGATAACATCTCGCTTTTAGAAAACTATTATCAAATCGCATCCAATATGGATAAGATGGGATATTCTTTAGAAGACTTCAAACAATATTTTGATGATCTTGAAGAACTTGATATCGATTCAGACTATAAACCAAGCGAAGATGTCTCTAACTGCGTGAACCTTTTAACCATTCACGCTTCTAAAGGTCTACAATTCAAACTATGTTATTTCGCGGAAGTGAATAAACAATTTAATGAACAAGACTTATCTACGAGGTTAATCGTTGATTCTAAATATGGTGTTTTAGTGCCTAATGTTCATCATAAGAATGTTGATACGGTTTATAGAGTCATTAGAAACTATGAAGAAAAATCTGAAAATATCTTAGAACAACTCCGTTTATTCTATGTCGCTCTTACTCGCGCGGAAGAGAAGATTGTTTTATTAATAAACACTAATCCTCACAATAAAGCGGCAACTGAATTCTCTAAAGTGAGAAGATTCTATGATTTCTATATGCTTAGTGGAGTAGAGCTTCCATCTTATTCAATCATCATTAAAGACATTGATAGAAACATTGATCTAAAACAAAAAGAATTTAGAAAACTTATTATTAAAGAGCCAGTCAAATTATCTGATGCGGTGGTGGAAAATAAGCACGCTTCTAAAGAATTAGATGATGATGTTGATAATGAATTGTTACTTTTAGGTAATAAGTATCACTACTACTTAGAATTAATGGACTTCTCGTCGCTTGATGCATCTTTCATCAAAGATGAATTAGATAGAAAACGAATCACTAGATTCTTATCAAATGATTTATTTAAGAACATGAAGGACGCGAACGTGATGCATGAGTATCCATTCTTTGACGAAGAAGAAAACGTCCATGGTGTTATCGACCTTCTCGTAGAACATTCCGACCACATCGACATCGTTGATTTCAAGTTATCTCATGTTGATGATGAAGAATACATAAAACAATTAAATACATATAAACGTTACATCTCAAAGATCACAAAAAAACCAATCAAGATGTATTTGACTGGTATTCTTTCTGGTGAAATTAAAGAAGTAAGTTAAGCTAGATAGTTGAACACAATTCCTAGCACAGCGGACATAAGAATTACGAATACTGGACTAACCTTCTTTTTGAAGATAATTTTAAGTAAGAAATATCCTGCGACAATTAATACAAAAAGCTTAATTAAATGTAGATTTACGGAGATATTGAAGTTTCCGTCTACATAACTAACTGGCATTAAGATATCGCTGAAGAGGATGATAGCAGAGGAAGCAATTAAGGCAATTGCGACCGTTTTCATTCCTCCTAAAGCGGCTTGCACAAATCTCTTTTTGATGAACTTTTTAAGTAAGATTGAGATAAGTAACATTATCAAGAAAGCTGGTAGAACTACACCGATAGTGGCGACAGTCGCACCTAAGATTCCGCCTTGGTTAGAACCGATGAAGGTGGCCATATTGATCGCGATTGGCCCAGGAGTGACTTCGCTTAAACCAATCATATCGATAAACTCGGCTTCACTTAACCAGCCATGAGATAAAACAGCTTCTTTGATAAGTGGAATCATCGCATAGCCACCACCTATGGTGAATAAGCCTACTTTAAAGAATTCAAGGAACAAATATAGATAAATCATTTCTTTTGCTCCTTCTTATATGGAATTAAACCATACACAAGTAGACCAATAACCGCACCCATAAGGATGAAGTAGATGGCAGAGAATGAAACTGCAAAGATAGTGAAGATAACCATCAAAGATGCAACAACCGCAAATATAACAATGGCAATCCAATCTTTTCTATTGCCTTTAAGCAAAGTGATTGTGACCTTACATAGTAAGAAAACCACTCCACACTTGATGCCCATGAAAGCGTATTGGACGACTTCGTAGGCTAAAAGGTTTTGGAAGAACATTGAGATAGCGAACATGATCGCAAATGGTGGAAGAACCACTCCAAGAGTGGCGAACAATGCACCTAAGAATCCGCCTCTTGAATAACCTAGATATGTCGCAAGGTTAATCGCGATTGGTCCAGGAGTGGATTCGCTAATCGCGGTCATCTCCATAAGTTCATCATTATCAATCCATTTTCTTTTCTCAACGAGTTCACCTTGTAGAAGGGTTAACATCGTCGTACCTCCTCCAAAGGAGAAAAGACCTAATTTAAGAAAAACTAGGAACAGAACAAGAATATCTTTGAAAGAGCGATGCTTTTTCATCGCCGAGATTATAGCACATCGCCTCTATATTTGCTAAAATACAAGTCGCTATGGAACCTCTTTTTAAATATAAAGACGATCAGTACATGTTTAAAGGTGTTAATCACACTAGGGAAGTCGTAAGAGCGATCCTCTTAGATGAACATAACAGTGTTTGCCTTGAATATCTTTTAGATGATGATGGTTTTGGTCCTAGAGATTATTATGAGACTCCTGGAGGAGGACTTAAGTCTGGCGAAAGCCATGAACAAGCTATCAAAAGAGAAATAGAAGAAGAGGTTGGCTATAAATGTGAAGTTATCTCTTTTCTAGGTCAAGTTGATGACTACTATAACCTCATCAATAGAAAGAATCACAATTATTACTATCTAGTAAGAAGGAAAGAAAAAGTATCTCAACATCTTGAAGATGATGAAAAGATTAGAATTTCTAAAATTATTTGGGTATCAATTGATGAGGCAATCCACTTATATGAGACTATGCAAAATGTCCTCGTTGGAAGGCTAGTAAAACAAAGGGAACTTCCGATTCTAAAGCTTGCAAAAAATGCTTTGCAAACTCTAAACAAATAGTTTAGTATTATTAACGTTTCTGGCGAGTGTGGTGAAGAGGCCTAACACAACCGGCTGTGAACCGGTCATTCGTGAGTTCGAATCTCATCACTCGCCCCATATGAACGATATACGGATTTTGCAACGAAAATATCCAGACATTGCAAAACCCGTTTTTCTTTTTAATTATGAATAATTAATTTAATCAGCTCTTTCGTGCATTCAATCGTTCATGATATTCATCCTCAAATTGGGATGGTGTTTTATTGCCTAAAGTTCTGTGCGGACGATAGTTATTGTAATAATCCATATATTCATCGATATCAATCTTGAGTTGAGCAACTGTATCATAGGATTTTAGATTGATTAATTCCTTTTTGAATGTTGCAAAAAATGATTCAATTACTGCATTATCGTATGGGTTTCCGGTGTTTGAACAAGATTGCTTAACGCCACAGAACTTCAGTAATTTCTTCATTTTCTTCGATGTATAATTTGACCCTCTATCACTATGAAACATCAAGCCTTTCGGCTCACCTCTATCAAAATAAGCTTTGCTAAAAGTTCTTGTTGTTAATGAATCGGTATTGGTGGTGGAGACCATATAGCCGACAGCTTTTCTTGAAAACAAATCCATAATTACACATAAATAGCATGTGATTTTATCAATCTTAATAAAAGTGATATCACTAACCCAAACTTTATTCGGCATGTCTTGGATAAAGTTTTGTCTAAGGGAATTATGTAGGAATAAATCTTTATTCTTTTTGGGATATGTTAGTTTCGTTTTGACTTGGTTGATAACTAAACTATTCTTCTTCATGATTTTAGATATTTTCTTTTGCGAGATGTCATATCCCATCTCGTGCAATTTTATCTTTATTTTTTGTGGGCCAAATCTGCCTTTGCTTTTTTCAAATATTTCAATGATCAGTGGTGTAATTTCAATTGTTTCTTTTTCAAACCAGGTCAAATTGTCTTTATTTTTTAAATAGCGATAAAATTTAGCTTTATCTAAACCAATAGTGTTACAAACATGTTCGACATTATATCCATCTTTATAAAGTCCAAAGGCGACATTTAAAAGATTAGCGTCTTGTATTGTTAATGCTTCTTTTAGCCTTTTATATATTTTTAATGTGCTATTTTGCTTGCTAATAGTTTCTTTAAGAATAGTAATTTCTGACTTTGTGTATTTTTTGTTATGGTTATCAATTCTAATCTTGTTTGAATAAACCCATTCGTTAATAGTGCCTCTTGGGATCTTATATTTATCCACAATCTCTTTAATCAGCATCCCGTTTTCATAGTCAAAAACAACACGTTGCTTAATCGCTTTGTCATATTTGCTAGCCATATATTCTCCCTCCTTTGCTAACAAATACATTTTATTACGCAGACAATAGTGTCTCTTGGTCACGTCTGTTTACACAATGTGCAATTGGCTCTCGCGCATGCAAAGTGCTTTCCATTTTTTCTATATGTATAGCAAAGGTAAGAAATAATAAAAAAGTAAGGCCCATCTATGTTTTGTCCAAAATGTGGAGCGGAAGTGGACGGTAACGCTATTTTTTGTCCTGAGTGTGGATGCAAACTAAAAGAACAACCATTGAAGTAGCTAGAGCGGACGTCACCGATATCAAAAATGGATATTTATTCATCCAGGGAAAGCGACATAGCTCTAAAGACCAGAGAGTGGAGCTGTTCAGCTTCAATTTTAATACTGAGTTTAGAAATCATCATCTACATCCAGGTAATCATCATCTACATCCAGGTAATCATAATCTACTTCCACGTAATCATATATATAAATAGTTTTGCAAAATACTTTATCTGCTAAAAACGCAATATATTTATCAAATGATTTGTTTCTGATTCTTCTTTTAACTGTCATATTTATAACGCAAGAATCTTTTTCTTTGCTGGAATATATATAATTAATGGATATTTCATAGCCTTCCATTTTTATTTCATTGTAAATGCCAGAAAAAATTCCATTCCCATAAAATGTAATCGTTATTTTTCTAGCATGCTTTCTATGTCTTATATCAATAATCTTATCCATAATTATTAGCCTTCTAGAGATGGTGATTTTTCTTGCTCATTAAAAGAGGGTGCATTTTTACCATTGTGTTTAACATATCCATAAAACAAAATAACTGCGATAAGAGAACAAATAATATCAGTAATAGGAGTGGCCCAAACTATAAGATCTGGTCCAATAGAGTTATTTTCGACTTTTGAGATAGAAAAGAAGATAAACATTAAAGGTATATCTAAAGCCCCTTTTCTTAATAAGGCTAAAACAAGACTTCTCCAAGGTTTACCGACAGCTTGGAAAAATGAAATAACTGTATAAGCAACGGCAGAAAAAGGACCACCGATACACAATATTCTTAAGAATTTTGTGGCGTAAGCAATAGAATTATTTTCGTGGATGAAAATACTGGATAAAGGAGCAGCCCAAATCATAGAAATAATCATAGCTACCAAAGCAATGCTTATTGAAATAGCGCCACTAACATAGACAATTTTTGTCATTCTTTTACGATTTCCACTAGCCTTGTTATAACCGATGATAGGTAAAACGCCTTGTGTCATGCCTCTCACGGAAGAATGAGCAAACATATTGATTTTTTTGGCGACTCCAAT
>CAMYZF010000002.1 GCA_947303755.1 uncultured Erysipelotrichaceae bacterium
GGAAGAGGCTATGACTATTATTTATCATTAGAAGCTTCATTAAAACTCAAAGAAATAAGTTATATCCATTCTGAAGCTATTGCGGGCGGAGAACTTAAACACGGGCCAATCGCTTTGATTGAAAACGACACCCCAGTAATTGTTTTTATCACAGATAATGTGACCGCTAGTAGCATGAGAGGAAATATCGAAGAAGTTAAATCTAGAGGCGCTAGAGTGTTCGTTATTTCCACCAAAAAATTATCTAAAGACACAGACACAATTGTGATTGATCAATATCCAAATTATTTATCTAGCATCATTGTCTCTACAGTCGCCTTCTATTTAGCATATTACACATCTTTATCCAAAGGATACAGTGTTGATAAGCCGCGTAACCTTGCGAAAAGCGTTACGGTTGAATAAATTTAAATCCCTCGATATGAAAGTGTTGAGGGTTTTTTCTTATTTGTTTCTAAACAGAAACCAGTGATGTCTCCTAGTATCAAAAAATAAAAAACTGCCCCGATGAACCTATTCAGTTCCACTTACCGGTTGCAGCATCATTATTAAATCAAACAACTACAGTTGTGTCAATAAGTTATTGAGTTACTAGTAACTTCAAGTAGATACCCTAATGTATCTTTTTATTTTGGTCTAGGTAGAGTAAGGCGACGTGTGGATTAAACAAAATTGATGCGAACAAAATTACACATTTGTATAATTTATTTACGTATGAAGCGACTAGAGTCACAAGAAGATTATTTAGAAAAGATTTTGCAGATCTCTCAAAGAAAAGAAAACGTCCATGCGATCGATATTGCTCGTGAGATGAATTTTTCTAAACCTTCTGTTTCAGTGGCGATGAATAAATTAAAAGAAGCAGGCTTTATTGTTATTAATAATAAAGACGAGATCATTCTTACTGAAAAAGGTAAAGCGATCGCTGAAAAGACTTTAGAAAAGCATCTTATCTTAACTGATATCTTAGTGTCCATCGGTGTCGATAAGAAAGTCGCGACGGAAGATGCTTGTAAATTAGAACACGATATTTCTGATGAGACTTGGTTAGCGATTAAAAGTCACGTTAAGAAATAATAATATTTATTTAATAAAGATATAAGAGTTAGTTATTGCTAACTTTTTCTTTACACATTCATACACAGGTATATAATTATTGTGGTTAGTCAAAACTAACTAATAATAGGAGGAAGAGTTTATGCCGATTGGATTAGCTCCTGTAAATACTCAAATGAAGGTGGTGAAGATACTCACCGATGAAAAAACTAAGAAACATCTTGCTAGTCTTGGTATTTTAGTGAACTCTTTCGTAACTGTTATTTCCTCTGTAAACGGTGGTGCTGTCATCGCCGTTAAAGAAGGAAGGCTAGCGCTTGATCGAAGTATTGCTAGCAAAATTCTAGTTGCGTAGAAAGGAAGGAATTTATGCTTAAAAGACTAGATGAATTTGTCATAGGCGAGACTGGCCTAATTAAGAAAGTAGAAGGTGAAGGTCGCCTTCGTAGAAGACTGTTTGATATGGGAGTGACTCCAGGAGCAACAGTTTATCTACGTAAAAAAGCTCCCTTAGGAGATCCTATTGAAGTCACGATTAGAGGCTACGAATTAACACTTCGTAAAAGCGAAGCAGTATTAGTGCTTCTAGAAGTGGAGGACCGTTAAGATGAAACGTTTCGCTCTAGCGGGCAATCCAAACTGTGGTAAAACCACATTATTTAATAACTTAACAGGATCCACGGCGCACGTTGGTAACTGGCCTGGTGTCACTGTTGAAAAGAAAGATGGTGTCTATAAGAAACTTAGTGAGCCAATCGCGATTATTGACTTACCAGGTATTTATTCTTTGAGCCCATATACAAGCGAAGAAGTAATTTCAAGAAATTACATTCTCGATGAAAAACCAGATTGCGTCATTAACATCGTTGACGCGACCAACTTAGAAAGAAACCTCTATTTAACCACCCAATTACTAGAAATCGATGTTCCAGTCGTTGTCGCGGTTAATATGATGGACGTCTTAGAAAAAGCTGGTGACAGTTTAGATGAAAAGATTTTAGAAGAAAAACTTGGTGTTCCGGTTGTTAAAATCTCCGCTTTAGAAGAATCAAATCTCAAAGAACTCATGGAAGTTGCTTTTAAAGCAAGTCAAAAATCTAGACAAGGAGATTCTATCCTTTACAACAAAGATTTGAATCATCTTATTGGAGATGTCACCATCGCTTTTAAAGGCAAAAAGGTTGATAATCCACTTTTCCATGCGATTAAACTCGTTGAAAACGATGAGATTGAAACTAAGATGCATGAAGATCTTTTACCTATGGTAGAAGATTTTAAGAAAACCTTTAAAGATGAAACCTTTGGAGATGATATCGAAGCGATTATCGCCGATGAAAGATATAACTTTATTTCTAAAAACTTCTCCAAGGCTATTACAAAACACGAAGTAGAAGTTAACAAAGTTAAGGAAAACAAATCAGACCGTATCGACAAGGTTTTAACTCATAAGATATTTGGTCTAATTATCTTTGCGGCGATTCTCTTCTTAGTGTTCCACTTTACATTCTCCGAAAACCTTTTCTTCTTAAAAGGAGTGTTTGAGGCTAATGAAGTCGCTCCATGTTTTGAAGGAAGCATCTACGAAGGACTATTCTGGACGGATGCTGGTATTAACTCACCAGGTGTTATCTTGTTTAACTTCTTTGATATGTCCTTCTCAGGCATTATTGACGCGACTAGCGCGGCGATGGAAGCGGGCTTAGGCGAAGGACATTGGCTAACCGGCTTTGTTTGCGATGATGTCCTCACCGGCTTATTCGCAATCCTCGGATTTTTACCGCAAATCCTCGTTCTTTTCCTCTTCTTCTCGATTATGGAAGATACAGGATACATGGCTCGTGTTGCCTTTATCTTGGATAGGATCTTTAGAAAATTTGGCTTATCCGGAAGAGCCTTTATCCCAATGATTATGGGTTTTGGTTGTTCCGTTCCTGCTATGATTAACACTCGTACCCTCGCAGATGAAAATGAAAAAATCTCTACAATTAGAGTTATTCCGTTTTTCTCTTGTGGCGCTAAGCTTCCAATCTTAGTCGCTATCGCCGGTGGTGTATGCGAAGTATTTGGCTTTGCTCATGTCGATTTGATCACTTATTCGATGTATGTCTTAGGTATCGTTACCGCCATTGTGGCAGTCTTGCTTCTTAGACACACAACCCTTAAAGGCGAAGCCGCTCCATTTATAATGGAACTTCCACAATATCACTGGCCACAATTCAAATCTTTGATGATTCACTTATGGGATAAGACCAAACACTTTGTTAAGAAAGCTTTCACAATTATCCTAGCCTCCACAATCGTGATTTGGTTCTTATCTAACTTCGGTTGGAATTGGCATATGGTTGATGATATGCAAGATTCAATTCTTGCTTCCATTGGCATGTTTATTCAACCAATATTTACTCCTCTTGGTTTTGGTTCACAACTTACGGCGATTGGCTGGGTATTTGCAGTTGCTGCTATTACTGGCCTTATCGCTAAAGAAAACGTCATTGCCACATTTATCACTTTAGGTGCTGTTGCAGTTGCTTATCTTAATAGTGGAGCAGTTGATCCAGAAATCCTTGCCGCTATTGAAGCGGATGAAGAGGGTGTTTCTGCAACTGTGCAAATGATTCAGGCAACTGGTATTACCTGGCAAGGTTGTATTTCCTTTATTGCCTTTAATATGCTTACCATTCCTTGCTTTGCTGCTTGTGCTACCGCCAAAGGCGAACTTAAGAAAGGTACATTTAAATTCACTTTAGCCTTCTGGATTATTGCCTCCTTCTTAGGAGCAGGATTTACCTATGCCTTCTTATCATGCTTTAGCTTAGAGACTTTAGCGTGGGCAATCCCAGTAACCATCGCTTTAGTGGTGGCCCTTGTGATCACATTCATTACTATCTTTCGTCTGGAAAAGAAAAGAACTTTAGGAGCCTAAACTATGTTTAATAATCCGCAAACACTTTGGATTGAAATACTAGTTGTTGCACTAGTAGTGGTTTTCCTCGCATTTGTTATTGGTAGATATATCTATCGAAAAGCTCATCATCTTCCAACAGGTGAATGCGAATGTTGTCATAGTCATAAATCAAATTTGGTTAAACAATATAACAAAGCTTACAAAAAAGATAAATAAATGAATTGGGTGGTTCTGCCACCCTTTCTTTTTTGCTTATGTTTCGTTTTTTCAGTATAATGAACTCAGTCGTTCAAAATAAGGAGAAATTTATGAAAAGTAAATTGCTAATTTTGTCGTTGGCGTCAACCGCACTTCTTTGCTCGTGTATGGGCAAATCATCTAAAGGTGGCAAAGCTTCTCATAAGAAGATCACTAAAGAACAAGCTGCCGCGGTTGTTGAAGATTTAAAACAAAAACGTGTCAGTTTAGAGAATGTTAATAAGTTCGCTTTTAAATCAAAATCATTCCTATCAATAGATGGTTCTGTCACTATTAACGATCTAAAACTCGAACTTGGATCAAATTATAACTCGGAAATTCTTGCCGAGGTTTCTCAACCAGATTATTGGGTTCACGTTAAAACTGATGCAAAATACGGGGACGAACCATACAATCAAGAAACTTATGAATATGTCAAAGATAACAAATTTTATTCAGCCGATAACCTAGGAGGAGACAAAGAATATATCGTTTCTTCTGGAAGCGCAGTTGAGAGCTTTAAATCAAGCGTCGATGAAATTGTTGAATCTATCAACATAGTTGAAGAAAGTGCCTTTGCTTATTTAACAAGCGGAGACTCCTTTGATGTCAACGGTTCATATACATTCACCTTGACATATTACTCTGATGGTAATGGCGATTTAACCGTTAAAGGACACGCTCCACTTAATTATTCTGGTGAGAGTAGCGGTGTAACACTTACTTACAAAGGAACAGCAGATTTGATTTTTGTTTGGAATGATTATTGTTTTTCAAACGCATCAATTGATTTTGACTACAAAGTCACAACCTCAAATAATGAAAGTGTGAAAGTCAAAATGAGCGAAGAATATACTGTTGGTTCCTCTGTCAATGTTACTTATCCAAATCTAAGTGAATACACTGAAAAGACATCGCCAGTAGGTTCGATTACATCGGATACTTCTGATACAGTATATCCCGATTAAACAAAATCCACTTAGAATAGGCGCGATTAAGTCGCGTCTTTTCTTTATTTAAAAAGAATCGATGAATTGTTATTTTTTCATCGTTTGGCTTATTTGTTTATTTAACTATTTAAGTTAATGCAATATAATAGAGTCGTACATTAGATAGAAAGACGAAAACATTAATGCGCAAAAGGTTTCCTTCTTTCTACAAGAAAATGTATAGAAAGGAAGTTTAAACAGAAAATATGAAATTATTTTCAAAAATTACCACTGCAATCGTTGGTATTGCTTTAGCAGCCGGTGTAGGTGTAGCTGCTAGTGGTAATAAAGCAAAAGCCGCTAACGCTGCTGAAGTTTTGTCGTACAAGCTAGACTTTGCTGCTAATAGCACAGACACAGATAATAATGCCGCTTTAGGTACAAATGTTGCCGATTATTTCGTTGCCGGTGCAGATTACGTCTCTAGTTTGGCCTCTTCTAAAGTTTATTTAGGTAAGAGTTCAATGAACGGTCTTAAATTTGGTTCCAGTAGTGTTAAAGGAACGTTAACATTAACCTTAGCGAGTAGCGGCCAAGTTAAAGCAACCAAAATTAGATTAGCTTTAGCTATGTATGATAGCGGCCAAAAGGTTAAGGTTTCAATTAACAGTGCTTCGTCTGGAACAGGTTATAGTTTGTTAGAACCAACAACCAGCTTAGCTGATTATGATGTTGCTTGGGATGGTGCTACTAATTTATCAACCATCAACATTGAATCAAACGTTGCGAGCAAATGCCGTTTCTATCTTGACTACATCGAAGTTTATGTTGATGATGGTGGTGGCTCTTGCGATCATAACTGGGTCGCTGGTACAGTTCATAACCCAACATGTACTGAAGAAGGATACACTGAATACCAATGCTCGTTATGCGGTGAAACAAAACATGACAACGTGACCGCGGCTTTAGGACATGATTTCGGTAACTGGGAAGTTACAACTGAACCTACATGTACAGAACCAGGAAGCCAAACACGCGTTTGCTCTAGAGATTCTAGCCATGTTGAGGTTGAGCCAATTGCTGCATTAGGACACAACTTCGTCGATGGCATTTGCACCGTTTGTGGTGCAGAACAACCAAGCGAAGTTACTGTTGGTTATGTCTTCAGTGAACATTATTCTGCTGATACTGAAATCGACGGCGTAACAATTGCTGCTGATAGTAATGTGAGTTTTGTTTTCGCCAAGCGCGAAGGCGGAAATGCCACAAAGTATTACGCTAATGGTACAGCTGCGCGTTGGTATGGCGGCGGGACATTTACCGTTAGTTCGACTGCCGGTAATATTTTGTCAATTGATGTTGTCTATTCCAGGCACGACAATGCCGTAACTGTGGATGTTGGTAGTTATTCTGATATCTCGAGCGCGTCCGGAACTGGTACTTGGACAGGAGAATCATCTGCTGTTGTCTTTACACAAGCTGGTACCACAGGGCACGACAGAATTAGCTCGTTATCCATTACTTATGACGGAGGAAGCACTCCTCCGACACCAGTTTGCACCCACAACTGGGTAGCAGGCACAGTCCATAATCCAACATGTACTGAACAAGGTTATACCGAATATGAATGTTCATTATGCGGCGAAACAAAACATGATGATTTTGTTGCCGCTTTAGGCCATGACTATGGTGAATGGCAAACATTAACTGAACCAACATGTACAGAACCTGGAAGCAAACAACATGTTTGTAAGAACGATTCTAGCCATGTTGAAGTTGAAGAAATTCCTGCATTAGGACATAACTTTGTTGATGGTGTTTGTACTGTTTGTGGAGCCGAAGAAGGAAGCGAAACAACTATTTCATTAGACTTTAGTTCGGATTCTTATGGTATTACCACAACTCAAGGAAATCAGACTTTAACTGGTGATGGCGCAACTTACGGATTTGAATTCGGTGCTGGTACCGGTACCGGAGCCAAATACAATACTGATAATAAATATGTTTTATTCGGTAAAGCTGGTGTATATTTTAGAAATACATCCGCTCCAGAAAATTCATATATTTCAGCAATTAGCTGGACATATACAAGCGGTGTTTCTACAAACGTTCAATTAAGTTTAAGCTATGGAGAAGTAGCACTTAATGCTCAATCGTCTCCAATTACCTCTTTTGGTAAGGCGACACAAAATGGTGAAGTTAGCTTAACTCAATCAGATACTTCAAAAGCTTATTTCTTCATCTACGTTACAAATGCCTATAACTGTCAATTTAAAAATTTCTCAGTTACTTGGACTAAGAATTCTACTCCTCCAACACCAGTTACAAGTTATACTGTAACTGATAGTGTTGCTAACGGATCTTTAGATAAAGCCTCCGTTAATGAAGGAGCAACACTTACAACAACAATCACTCCTGATGCAAAATATGATCTTCCAGAATCTGTCAGCGTCACTATGGGTGGTGTTGCAATTACAGCAGATTACACCAATGGTGTTGTCACTGTTGTAAATGTCACTGGTGATATTGAAATCACCGCTGAATGTGGCAAAACACATGGTTTGTGGGAAGATGATCCATATACTGTTGCTGAAGCAAGGGCTGCTATTGATGCCGGTACCAACTTAAGCGGTGCTTATGTTTCTGGTATCATTTCACAAGTTGATTCTTACAACAGTACATATCACAGTATTACATACTGGATTAGTGATGATGGTACAACAACCAATCATCTTCAAGTCTATTCTGGAAAGAATGTCGGAAATACCGATTTCTCAAAAGTTGAAGATGTTGAAGTTGGTGCTACAGTTGAAGTTACTGGAACACTCAAGAAATACAACGATACTTACGAATTCGATAAGAACAACTATCTTGTTACCTATGTTGCTCCAGTCCACGTAGATCCAGTAATTACTCTCTCTGCATACAAAGGCCACTTAGGCATGAGCGAAGTTGGACTCGAAATCACTTGTGATTCCGAATCATTCAGTGGCACCCCAACATTTAGCGTTGAAGGAACACCTTCATACGTCAATGTTAGCGTAAGTGGTTCTACCATTACTCTTTCTCCAAAAGCTGTTGGTACTGAAACCCTTACTGTTAAAGGTGTTTATAACACCCAAGAAGCTTCAAAAGAATTCAAAGTTTGTGTGACACAACACGCTGGTAGCGCTGCTGATCCATTCACAGTTGCTGAAGCCGGAGTTGTTATCGAAGCTTTAGAAACAATTGAAGCCAATGTTTCTGGTATCATTTCACAAGTCGATTCTTACGACAGCAAATATCACAGTATTACATACTGGATTAGCGATGACGGAACAACAACCGATCAATTAGAAGTCTATTCTGGTAAAGGCTTATCAGGTGCTGACTTCTCAAGTAAAGACGATGTCGCAGTTGGCGCTGAAGTTGTCGTTAGTGGTACTCTCAAAAAGTACAATAGCGTCTACGAATTTGATAAGAACAACGAACTTGTTTCTTATGTCGGTCCAACTCCAGTAGTTACTCCTGAACTTTCACTATCGGCAGATCAGGGTTACTTTGGTCTAGATGGTGGAATGTCGGTCTTAGCTTCATGGGAAGGCTTTAGTGCTGATCCAACACTTAGTGTTGAAGGCACTCCATCTTGTGTTAACGTCAGTTTTGATGATGCACCACAAGTTTACTTCTCAGCCAAAGCTAGTGGTACTGAAATAGTTACTATCAAAGCAACTAACGGTTCAGAAGTTGCAACTGCAACATTTACAGTTGTTGTCACTGAACACGCTGGCACAGAAGCCGATCCATATTCAGTTACTGATGCTAAATTACTTCTTATAAAATTTGATAACATCAGCGGCACTGTTAAAGGCGTCATTTCCCAAGTTGTTTCTGATTCATTCAGTGAAGGAAGTGCTTCCTATTATATTAGCGATGATGGCACAACAACCGATCAACTCCTTGTTACCTTAGGTAAAGGATATGGCGGTGCAGACTTTGATTCTATCAGCGATGTCGCTGTTGGCACTCAAGTGTTTGTCGGCGGAACATTATTTGACGGTGGATTTGCTTCAGGTAGCTCCATTGTCTCACTTCCAAATGCTGAAGCATTTGCTCAAACACTTCTTGATGAAACCGATACCGTTTGCACAAATTCTGAAGAACCAGGATCTGCCAAACGTAAACTCGCTTTGAAGAAATTGTGGGGGAGCACTGGTGCAGTTGGTGCTGGCTATGAAGCTCTTACCGCAACTGAAAAACATGCTTTGATAAAATCAGCCGCTAAAGAAGATGGCTCAGTCGTCGAACAAGCTATGGCTCGTTATGATTACTTAGTCTCTGCTTATAGTTTGGATAATATTATCGGCAGAACACCTTCATCTAGCTTAGTTAATACTCAAACAATTTCTAACGAAAATAGTGTTAGCACAAGTGTTGCTACTAGCGTTGTGATTGTTGTTGCAGTCATCTCTATTACAACTCTTGCGGTACTCGTTGTCGTTAAGAAAAGAAAAGCAACTTCTAGATAAGAAAAATTATTAACATTAATTTATGGAGAGTGGTTGAAAAATCACTCTCTTTTTTATTATCTATTGAAATACAACTAGTTGTATTGAACAATATAATTAACAAAATATCTAAATAGGAGATTTTTATGGAATACAGTGTTTCTGAAGCGAAAAAACATTTATCACAAATAATTCAATGGTTATTAGATGAAAAGGAAGATTCGATAATCATTTCTAAGAATGGAAAACCAGTTGTTATGATGAGCCTTTTTCACAACAAGAATCCAATGAGAATAGGGGCCGCAAAAACCGAGATGAAAGACTTTGATATTTCACTAGAAAAATTTAATAGTATTCCTATCGATAATTTTGGGTTATAAATTTGCAATAACTAATAAGAAAATTATTGTTTATTGTGAACAAATTTTTGGAAGTTTAAAGCGTCTTTTAAATCATCAAAAATAGCGATGAAAAATTCATCTCCCATCGCTTGTCTAAATGATTCAGAATAATAGCCGTGTTCAATAATATTTTTACGATAGAATTTTTCAATATCCCCTGCAGATTCCACATATTTGTACTCATTTTTGCGATTTACTGAAATGGATACTTTATTAGTAGAATTGTCTAAATTTGAGATGTTTTTAGTGATGACATCTGCGTAGGTTTGATAGTAGTCAAATTTGGACACTAAATTGAGGAGTTCTGGGGTGTCTCCTCCTGGTGAACGTAGGTTAGCTTCAAGGGCAACAATTTCACCTTTATTTGCTAAGCCTTTTTTATCTTGAGTAAGGACAAAGAATTCTATGTGAAAACATCTTGATCTGATATTAAAAGATTTGACGACTCTTTCACCCATCTTTTTAAATTCTTCATTCATTGAGCTTTTTGCGTAATAATAGACATCTTTATTTTCTCTAACGACTGTCGCGATAGGAGTAGGGAATGTTTCATTAAAACAGATGACAACATCGCTTTGCTCGTTAGCGATTCCATCAAAAGATGTGATATATCCTTCTAAATATTCTTCGATGATGTATTTTTCATGAAGATCTTGATTATGGAAATTAGCTAGATCTTCTTCGTTTGAGATTTTAAATGTATCGGATGCACCGACACCAGAATCTGGTTTAGCAAATAAGGGATAGCCAACTTCTTTAGCAAATTTCTTTGATTCATCTAAAGAAGAAGCAATTATGTATCTTGCAGTTTTCACTCCAGCGTTTTGGAAATATTTCTTCATGCTGGATTTGCATTTATAGTCTAATAATTCTAGATAACGATAACCTTTTTCGACAGCGAATTCTTCTCTTAATTTTGCATCGTTTTCCATCCAATATTCATTGTTGGATTCAATGAAATCGATGTGACCATATTTGCTTTGCAAATAACCAATCGTATTTCTCATCCAATCATAGTTGTTCATATTGGATACATAACAATACTCAGTTAGATTATCTTTTAACTCTTGATTTAGATTAGCATATTGTTCATCACCAATACCTAAAACATTCACGCCTCTTTCTTTGAGAGCTTTGACGAAATGTGAATAAATTTTTGGGAAATTTGGTGATATAAATACGAAATTCATATTTACGATTATAATAATTCAATTTTAGAAATAAAGAAGAAAGCGCTTAAAGGGGAGAAAAGATACCTTATTTGAAATATTCTCTTTCTTTTAGCCTGTGAAAACGCTTTATTAAAATAAACCTTGTCTCTTATTTTGTTTCCTTATTATAATAATAAGCGTCATTTTATTGTTGGAGGAGATATATGGCTAAATTACAACCACATGCTGTAAAACTCATTACAGAAATCGTTGAAAGATACAAAGACGAACCAACATCTACCATGATGATTCTTGAAGATATCCAAAAAGAATTTGGATATATTCCTTTGGAAGTCCAAGAATTAGTTTCAAAATTGACTGGTGTACCAGTTAGTGAAATCTATGGTGTCGTCACTTTCTATTCTTTCTTTTCAATGACCCCAAAAGGAAAATACAACATTGGTGTCTGTCTTGGAACCGCTTGCTATGTTAAGGGTTCTCAATTAGTGCTCGATAAATTCTCTGAATTATTAGGCATTAAACCAGGCGAAACCACACCAGACGGATTATTCACCATCGACGTACTACGCTGCATTGGCGCATGCGCTCTTGCACCTGCAGTCACAATTAACGGCAAAGTCTATTCACAAGTCAAAACAGACGATGTTAAAAAGATTATCGCCGAATATAAGGAGGCTAATTAATGGATAAGATCGCTAATGTAAAGCAATTACAAGAACGCTACGAACATTGTGCGGATTGCTTAAAGAAGAAATTCAAATGCGCTCCAGGGCATCGTGCTATCGTTGTCTGTGGCGATACCGGCTGTTTATCCTTAAATAGCCAAGAAATCTTGGATGAATTCCAAAGATTAATCAAAGAACACAACTTAGAAGACAAAGTTACCGCTAACATGGTGGGCTGTCTCGGTTTTTGTTCCCAAGGACCATTCGTCAAAATTTATCCAGAAGAAACTTTATATAATAAAGTCACTCCAAAAGACGCAACCGAAATCTTTGAAAAAGATATTCTTAATAACGAAGTTGTGGAACACCTTTTATTTATTGATCCACAAACCAAAGAAAGAATTCGTAAACAAGAAGATTACAATTATTACAAACTTCAAAAAAGAGGCTTTGCTTTAGTTGCAAACGCTGATATCAATCCAGAGAATTTAGATGAAGCTATCGCTATCGGAGCCTTCCAAGGACTTAAACGCGCTTTATCAATGAGCCGCAAAGAAGTCATCGATGAAGTTTTAAAATCAGGCTTAAGAGGAAGAGGCGGTGGTGGCTTCCCAACCGGAAAGAAATGGTCATTCGTTCCTGACACCGATGAACCAAAATACATGATTTGTAATGGTGACGAAGGTGACCCAGGTGCCTTTATGGACCGTTCCATCATCGAAGCTAACCCATGGGCAGTTATCGAAGGTATTATGATTGCTGGCTATGCCATTGGTGCTAATGATGGTTATTTCTATGTCCGTGCGGAATATCCTCTTGCTGTTAAACGTTTAAGCAATGCAATTAAGAAACTAGAAGCTATTGGCTTACTTGGAGATAATATCCTTGATAGCGGCTTCTCGTTCCGTTGCCACATCCGTCTAGGCGCTGGTGCCTTCGTCTGTGGTGAGGAAACTGCTTTAATCAATTCTATTGAAGGTAAACGAGGTATGCCTCGTCCACGTCCACCTTTCCCAGCTGTTAAAGGCTTATGGGGACATCCTTCTGTCGTTAATAACGTTGAAACTTTAGCAAATATTCCATTCATCTTAAGAGAAGGATGGGAAAAATTCGCTGCAGTTGGTACTGATGACACCAAAGGTACAAAAGTTTTCGCCCTTGGTGGTAAAGTCAACAACGTTGGTTTAGTTGAAGTCCCACTTGGAACTACCTTAAGACAACTTATCTATGATATTGGTGGTGGCATTCCAAATGGTAAGAAATTCAAAGCCATTCAAACTGGTGGTCCATCCGGAGGCTGTTTAACTGAAAAAGACTTAGACACTCCAATTGACTTCGGTAGTTTAATCGCTGCTGGCTCAATGATGGGTTCTGGTGGTGCGATCGTCATGGACGAAGATAACTGTATGGTTGACGTCGCTAAATTCTATATGGAATTTATCTGCGATGAAAGCTGCGGTAAATGTTCACCATGCCGTATCGGTACAAGAAGAATGCTTGAAATCTTACAAAAGATTACTTCTGGTAGGGGTGAACCAAAAGATCTTGATGATCTTCGTGAACTCGCTGAAATCACTCAAAAGAACTCTTTATGCGCGTTAGGTCAAACTGCCGCTAACCCAGTTCTTTCAACTATGAGAGCTTTCCCAGAAGAATACGAAGCTCACGTTAAAGAACATCGCTGCCCAGCCCATGTCTGTAAAGCGATGGTCACATATTCTATCGATCCTAATAAATGTAAGAAATGCTCACTTTGTGCAAGAAATTGTCCAGTTCAAGCTATTTCTGGTGTTGTAGGCAAAGAACCATATGTTATCGATCCAAAGAAATGTATTAAATGTGGCTTATGCTTATCTAACTGTCATTTCGGTGCAGTCTCTAAGAACTAGGAGGTATTATCATGGCTTTAGTGAATATTAAAATTGAAGGCAAATCCTATCAGGTTGATTCAAGTTTAACCGTCTTAGAGGCTTGCAGAAAATGTGGATATAATATCCCATCACTTTGTTCATTTAAAAAAGACAACTGCTCACTTGCAAGTTGCCGTGTTTGTTTAGTGGAAGTTAAAGGTGCTAGAGGCTTAGTTGCTTCTTGTGCTTATCCAGTAAATGAAGGTATGGAAATTTCCATTTCATCGCCTAAAGCGATGGAAGCGAGAAGAAATTCCGTTGAACTCATCCTTTCGAACCATCACAAAGATTGTTTACAATGTGAGAAAAATGGTAAATGTGAACTTCTTGAAGTTTCCAAAATGGTCGGCGCTAGAGAAGGTAAATTCGAAGGTGTCCAAACTGAAGCAACAATTGATGAAGTTGCTCCAGGTATTATTAGAAATACAGGCAAATGTATCCTTTGCGGTAGATGTATCGAAACCTGTAAGAGATTGCAAGGTATTGGCATCTTAGGATTTGAAAACCGTGGTTTTAAAACCATCGTTGCTCCTGCTCAAAATAGATCGTTTGCTAACTCTCCATGTATGCAGTGTGGACAATGCGTACTTGTTTGTCCAACTGGCGCACTCATGGAACATAGCGAAATCCCACTAGTGGATAAAGCCTTAAAAGATGGCAAATTCGTTGTTTGCCAAGTCGCTCCTGCTGTTAGAGCAGCTATTGCCGAAGAATTTGATGAAAAGATCGGTACCAACGGCACCAACAAGATGATTGCAGCCTTACATAGATTAGGCTTCTCAAGAGTGTTCGATGTCAACTTTGGTGCAGACTTAACAATTATGGAAGAAGGCACCGAATTAATTCATAGAATTAAAAATGGTGGAGTTCTCCCACAAATCACCTCCTGTTCACCAGGATGGATTAACTACATGGAATATTATTATCCAGAAGTTATTCCAAATATGTCATCTTGCAAGAGCCCACATCAAATGCAAGGAGCAATTACCAAAACATATTTTGCAAAGACACATAACATCGATCCAAAAGACATCTTCGTTGTCTCAATCATGCCATGTACTGCGAAAAAATATGAAAGATCTCGTAAAGAGATGGAAGTTGATGGACTTCGCGATGTTGATGCTGTCTTAACTACTAGAGAAGTCGCAAGAATGATCAAACGTTCTGGCATTAACTGGAAGAAACTTCCAGAAAATGAAGAATTCGATCAAGACTTACTTGGTCAATATTCTGGTGCTGCCGTTATCTTCGGTGTCACTGGTGGTGTTATGGAAGCAGCTTTAAGAACTGCTTACAAAGTTTTAACTGGTAAAGAACACGAATTAATCAAATTTGAAGCTGTTCGTGGTCTTGAAGGTGTTAAAGAAGCCGCTGTTGATATTAATGGCCAAATCATTAAAGTTGCAGTTGCTTCTGGCATGAGAAACGCTAAACCACTTCTTGATGATATCAAAACTGGTAAATCCCCATATGCTTTCATTGAAATTATGGGTTGTCCAGGTGGATGTATTAATGGTGGTGGTCAACCATACGTTAAACCAATGTTCTTACCAAATGAAGACGATGACATTTTAGAAACATATCGTCAAAAACGAGCAGCGGTTCTTTACTCGGAAGATGAACGTCAAGCGGTCAGACAATCACATAACAATCCTGACATTATCGCTTTGTACAAGAACTTCCTTGGTGAACCACTTAGCGAATTATCTCACAAATTGCTTCACACTCACTATGTGAAAGATCGTGAACAATATCCAGATAAATAACTTATTAAGCCCCTTAATGGGGCTTTTTTGAAAAATGGATCAACAATTATTTGCTCATTTTATAAATAGATTCAAACTTAAACCAGAATATGAGGTTAAATCTTCTGGTCGTTTTGAGGTGATTGGAAATCATACAGACCATAATGGTGGGCTTTGCGTTGCCGCTAGTTGTGATTTGATCATCCATGGCTATTTAACACAATCAAATGACAACCGTATTCTTCTAGTTTCAAAAGGGTATCAAGACGTTGAAATCTGTTTAAGTGATTTAGAAGCAAAAAAAGAGGAATTAGGAACATCTATTGGTCTTGTTAAAGGCGTTGCTTATTATCTAAATAAACAAGGCTATAAAATCGGTGGATTTGATTTATGCACAACCTCGACGATATTTAAAGGCGCTGGTGTATCCTCATCGGCTGCTTTTGAATCGATGATTGCCCAAATATTTAATCAACTCTTTAATGGCGGAAAAATTGATAAATTAACCTTAGCGAAAGCAGGTCAATTCGCCGAGAATAATTATTTTGGTAAAAAAAGTGGTCTTTTAGACCAATGCGCTATTTCTTATGGAAATATTTCCTTCATGGATTTTTCAAAAGAAATCAAAGTTAAGACCTTAGATTTTCCATTTGATGATATGCAATTTGTTATCGTTAATACCGGTGGAAGCCACGCTGATTTAAGTGACCTATATTCTTCGATTCCAGTTGGTATGAAAAATGCCGCTAAAAAATTAGGAAAAGAGACGCTGAGCGAACTTAGTTTTGACCAATTAAACAAAAATAAAGACAAATTAAGCGAAAAAGAATATAAACTTGCCAAACATTTCTTTAGTGAAAACGAAAGAGTTTTAACTTTGGTTAAAGCGTTAGAGAATAAGGATAAGAAATCCTTCTTAAAAGCAATTAAAGAATCATTTGTTTCTTCTAGAGATAATTTGGCAAATATGAAAGTAAATAAATACGAAGGTTCTCCTTTAGAAGCTTGCGATTTAGCTTATAAATTTGTTGGTGATAGCGGTGCCGCTAAAATCAATGGTGGCGGATTCGCTGGATCAATTATCGTTTGTTTGCCAAGAAGTATGAGCGAAGATTTTGTTGATTTTATGGCAAAAAAATATGGAAGAGGAAATATTTCTTCGGTTAATATCAATCCTCTCTCTCCAGAAGTTATTAAATTATGATTTATATTTACAACATAAGTTGTACAATATAGATACAAAGGAGTAAGGAATATGAAAATCATTCATCTTACCTTAACCTTATGTAACGAGATAAAAGTCTCGTAAATATAAAGAAAGTTGCTATTATTAGCGACTTTTTCTTTTATTGGGGTATAATCACTATATGGCTCAAGTCGATCGATCAAAATCACGATGGTGGGAATTGTTCCGCTTCTTAGTATGTGGAGTTGCAGCAGCGTTAAG
Source organism: uncultured Erysipelotrichaceae bacterium (assembly GCA_947303755.1). GTDB lineage: Bacteria > Bacillota_I > Bacilli_A > RFN20 > CAG-826 > Fiminaster. The sequence continues at coordinate 16,955 of CAMYZF010000002.1, forward strand.
TGACTATTTAACCGCTCAGCTTATTGTTTTAGCGATGGGAAGCATCAATTTTATTGTCGTCACAATTGTTTCTACGGCAGTTGGCTTTATTGTGGGAGTAATTGTTAATTATCTTATTTCTACTTATTGGGTCTATCAAAATGTCGATAAATCGGTAAACACTAAATCTAAAAGATTTATTATCATGTTTGTCGTTCTTTCTTTTATCGCCATGGCCTTATCGATTGGCACCATGCTTCTTTGCGATTTAGTAGTTACAAAAGGTATGGGCATGGCTAGCATTGTTGATACCTCGATTATCTCGCTAATTAAAGACCATGGAATTGGCTTTTTAGGACAAGCAATTTTTTGGACTTATTTTGTTAGTTTTGTTTTAAAAACACTAGTTGGCCTAGTGTGGAATTATTTCACTCGAAAATACTTTTTGTATAAAGAGCCAAAAGCTAATTAAAAGCTCTTTATATAATCTTCAATTTCAGGGAATTTTGTGTAGTCAAATTTCCCTTTTGTTTTCAATTCTTTAAGGACTTTTTTGTGCATTTTTAAAGCCTTAAATCCTCCATATCCGAGGACTTTTCTAGAGATATGTCCGTCGTACCAAAGTGATAGTTTCATTCTAAAGATATTTTTCAAAAATCCCTGCAAATATCTATTATCTTCTTGATTATCGATTAAATATCTAATGTAGCAAAAAGCTTGCAAATGATTGATAAAACGGTTTGGGTTTACCCGTTTTGTTTGACTTGAAGAGTGACTACGATAAACATATAACGCTTTAGAGACAGATTTCACTTTTTTAGCCTTCATAAAAGCATAATAAACGGCGAGAGCATCTTCGAATAAAACGCCTTGTTTTTTTACGATTGGAATATGTTCATCGTAAAGGTCTCTTTTGATAATTTTTGTGCATTGAAAACTTCTGATGTATGTATCTTTTAAAAGAGCCTTGCAAGCGGTTGAAGATTCCATTTCTTTATTTTTCGTAAATGCGTTCTTGGAAATTTTACCTTCTTTGTCGGTTTTGAAAGAACAGTTAACAATATCAAAGCCTTTTTCGGCTTCTTCAAACATGATTTTTAAGAAATCTTTGTCTACATAATCATCGGAGTCTAAAAAGCAAAGATATTTTCCTTTAGCTTTATTTACTGCGATCATTCTAGTTTGTTGAACAGTTTTACTTTCTTTGTTCTCTAAAACTACAAGAGGATAGTTTTTCGCATATTCTTTAGCGATTTCTAAAGTCTTATCTGTACTTGGATTAATGTTAATTATTACTTCGTAATCACCTTTAAAAGATTGGTTAAAAACACTATCTAGACATTCGCGTAGATATTTTTCACCATTTTTAACAGGAATAATTACCGATATATCCATATTAGTCTAATAATATTCTACCTAATCTAACGTGAGTTGCACCTTCTTCAATCGCTTCGAGATAATCATCGCTCATTCCCATCGATAAATATGGAAGGGAAATATTGAGTTTCTTTTCCATATCTTCTTTGAGAAGTCTGAGCTTTTTAAATTGCTCCTTAAGAGATTCGTCTTCAGAGTTTTTAAACGCCATCATCATTAGACCAACAACTTGAACTTTTTTATATTTCAAAACTCCTTTTAAAAAGTTTTCAAGTTCATAATAGGGCACTCCATTTTTATTTTCTTCTAAATTGATAGAGACTTCGATGAAGGTTTTAAGTGGAGTTTGTCTCTCTTTGTCGATTATTTGAGCGAGCTCCAATGAATCAAGCGAATGAAGATAATCAATTTTATTGATTACTTTTTTTGCTTTGTTTCGTTGAAGGTGTCCAATGAAATGCCAAATGACATTTTCATTTTTAAGATCTTCATATTTGATTAAGAAGTCACTAACTCTATTTTCTCCAAAGTTATTTACGCCTGCTTTTAAAAAATCCAGCATCTGTTTGCTATCAAGATATTTTGTAGCAGCAACTAAAGTTACATTCTTTGGAAGAGTGTTAACAAAATCCTTAATGTCTTTACGAACCATGCTTATATTCTAATGTTTGCATTTCATAATTGAAATGATTTATTGTATAATTTTTAATTATTAAAGGAGGAACAAATATGTCTATTCTCATAGCTTATTTTTCTAAAGATGGTGGTAACTCTGTTGATGGTGTCACCAAGAATCTTGAAAAAGGAAATACCGAAATCGTTGCGGAAAAAATCGCTAAGCTCACTGGAGGAGAACTTTATCCTCTTATTCCAGTTGAGCCATATTCTAGTAACTACTTAGTTACAAGTGCTCGCGCTAAGAAAGAAGCCGATGAAGGAGCGTTCCCAGCGATTGCAAATCTTAAAAAATCTCTTGATGAATACGATGTCATCTATTTAGGATTCCCAAACTGGTATAGAAGTTATCCTCGTATCATTGCGACTTTCTTAAAATCATATGATTTTACAGGTAAAGTTATTAAACCATTCTGCACTAATGAAGAAGGCGCATTTGGTATTGGTGAACTTGAATTAAGAGCAACCTTAAAAACCGCTCAATTAAAGGAAGGATTCGCTGTTAAAGGAAGCGAAGCAGATCAGTGCGATTTAGAACTATCTGCTTGGGTGAATAAATAATGAGAAAGATTGCTGAAAACTTTTACTATGTTGGTGTCAGCGACACTAAGTTAGATTTATTTGAAGGCCAATATGAAGTTCCAAACGGAATGGCCTATAACTCCTATATTATTGATGATGAAAAGATTGCTGTCTTTGACAGTGTCGATAAAGTTTGTTTTGATGAATGGATCAAAAATATTAAAGAAGTATTAGGTGATAAGAAGCCTGATTATCTAATCATTCATCATATGGAACCAGATCATTCTGCGAATATCATGAAATTTTTGGAAGTCTATCCAAATGTAACTTTGGTTTCCTCGTTTTTAGCATTTAAGATGCTTGATCAATTCTTCCATAAACCAGTCGCAAACAAAGTGGTGGTCAATGAAGGCGATAAATTATCCCTTGGTAAACATGAATTAACATTCTTGACCGCTCCAATGGTTCACTGGCCAGAAGTTATCGTTTCATACGAAAAAGAAACCAAAACTTTATTCTCTGCTGATGGCTTTGGCAAATTTGGCGCATTTGACTTTAAAGAAGACTGGGCTTGCGAAGCAAGAAGATACTATTTTGGTATCGTTGGTAAGTTTGGTGTTCAAGTCCAAGCCTTACTTAAAAAAGCAGCCGGTTTGGATATTCAAAGAATTTGTCCATTACACGGCCCAATTCTTGATAAGGATTTAGGTTATTATCTTAACCTTTATGATATCTGGTCTAAATATGAACCAGAAGCTGAAGGCGTCGCTATTTTCTATACCTCCGTTTACGGACACACCAAAGAAGCCGTTGATGAATTAGAAAAAGAACTCAAAGCTCAAGGTGCGAAGAAAGTTGTTAGATTCGACCTCGCTAGAGATAGTGAGTCCGAAGCCGTCGAAGACGCATTTAAATATGGAAAGATTGTTTTTGCAACCACAACTTACAGCATGTCGATCTTTCCGTTTATGAATAATTTCCTTAATCATTTAATCGAACATAATTATCAAAATAGAGATGTCGCGATCATTGAGAATGGTAGTTGGGCACCTAATGTTGAGAAAGTAATTAAGGAAAAATTTAAAGATTCCAAAGACATTCGCTTCGTTAGTCCAACAGTGAAAATCCTCTCTTCTTTAAGCGATGAAAACCGTAAACAAATTAAAGAAGTCGCATCTGCATTACTCGGAAAAAGTGAGCAAATAGAAGAGGTTGAAACTGGTAAATGGGCTTGCAAAATTTGTGGCTATGTTTATGAAGGAAATGAACTACCAAAAGACTTCAAATGTCCAATTTGTAAGCATCCAGCAAGCGATTTTTCGAAAATTGAATAACCTTGTTGTTCTCAAATTATTTTTAAAATAAAAGTGAAAATATTTGAGTTTTGCAGGGATTTTAGAAAGGCAAATTATCTTTTTGTAAAAAAGGGAGAAAAAAAGTTTGCTTTTTCTTATATAAGAATTTATTATTTGTATCAGGAAAGGAGTTAGTTTAAATGAAAGCATTATACGTTTTCCACAGAATTTTCCATTATTTGAAGGTCTGGGATTTCATCGCCGCTCTTGGTGTTTTAGCATTTGCTCTCTTTAGTTTTGCTGCTTCAGGCGCAGCTGCATATGCAGAAGACTTTGCAGATGTTCTTGCTGCAAACGAACAAACAGCTGAAGAATACTTTGCAGCAATGTTCTCACAACTTAACTTATTTGCTTTAGTTGCACTTGCTTTAGTTGCTCTTGGTGTCTTCCACTTTGCGTTTGCTCACATCTTCAAGATGGCTTACAAAAACGCACGCAAACACGCATGTGAATGCGAATGCTGTGAAAAAGCACCAGCCTCTGACCTCGATGCTCAAGTCGAAGAAGTCATGAGATGGAAAAACCTTTATGTCGAAGGTATCATTACCGAACGCGAGTTCATTGACAAACGTAATGAAATCTTACGCATTGCTAAATAAGGTTCAGTTTAACTAACTAAGAAGTCCTTTCTCGCGAGGGGACTTTTTATTTTAAAAGAAAAGGAGTTGAATAGAATTCAAACAACTCCTTTTTTGTTTAGATAGCTTTGATAATTACTTTGCCATCATAATCGACAAGATATTTATGTTTGGTATCAACTTTACCTTCTATAATCTCTTGAGCGATTATGGTTTCAACTTCATTAGAGATAAATCTCTTTAATGGTCTAGCTCCAAATTCAAACGAGAATGAGGAATCAAGAATCCATTTTTTGAGCTTCTCCGAGAATTCGAATGAAAAGTAATTTTCTTTTAGACGATCATTTAAGATGTTAAGTAACTTTGTGACAATCTTGAATTGGACTTCTTTTCCTAAAGGTTTGAAATATACTATTTCATCGATACGATTTAGGAATTCTGGTCTAAAGTGAGTACGGAGCAACTTCTCAACACTTTCTTGCTTGTTCTCAAGAAGAAGATCAGAACCTAGGTTAGAGGTCATGATGATAATCGTGTTCTTGAAGTCAACAACTCGACCTTGTGAATCGGTTAAGCGACCATCATCAAGGATTTGAAGGAGAAGATTAAATACTTCTGGATGTGCTTTTTCGATTTCATCGAATAAGACGATGGAGTAGGGGTTTCTTCTCACTTTTTCAGTTAATTGACCGCCTTCTTCATAACCAACATATCCTGGTGGCGCGCCAATGAGTCGAGATGTGGAGTATTTCTCCATATATTCAGACATATCGATTCTGACCATGTGCGATTCAGAATCAAATAATGATTCTGCTAGCGCCCTTGCAACTTCGGTTTTACCAACACCAGTTGGGCCTAAGAAGAGAAAACTACCAATCGGTTTGTTTTGATCTTTAATACCTGCTCTTTGACGAATGATGGCATCCGAGACAAGCTTAATAGCTTCGTCTTGACCAATAACCCTCTTTTCTAGAGTGTTTTTAAGATGTAAAACCTTTTCTTTTTCACCTTCCGCAATCTTATTTAATGGAATATTCGTGAGTTTTGAGACGATTTTTGCAATATCATTCTCAGTTACAACCTCACTTAAAATTCGGTCAACATTCTTATTTTGTTCAAGATTTGCTAGCTCTTTTTCAGCTTCAGGGATCTTTTTATACTGCAGTTCACTAGCAACTTTGTAATTAGCTTCCACAAAAGCATTTGATAAGTCATTACGAAGTTTATCTAATTGAACTTTTAACTCTTTAGCGCGATTAATATCGGTTTTTTCTTTCTCCCAACGCTCATTAAGAGAATTCTGTTCTTTTTTAGCTTCTTCGAGATTTTCTTTTACTTTTTCTAATCTTTTCTTAGAAGCATCATCTTTTTCTTTCTCTAAAGCGACCTTTTCAATTTCAAGAAGTTTGATCTTACGATTGATTTCATCAAGTTCAGTAGGAGTGGATTCGATTTCCACGCGAATTGAGGCACAAGCTTCATCGATTAAATCGATAGCCTTGTCTGGAAGAAATCTAGATGTAATGTAACGGTTAGATAGGGTGACCGCTGCGACGATCGCGTTATCAGTGATTTTAACACCATGATGGGATTCGAACTTCTCTTTAAGACCTCTTAAGATACTTAAAGTATCTTCAACTGTTGGTTCGTTAACCATTACAGGTTGGAATCTTCTTTCGAGCGCGCGATCCTTTTCAATATATTGTCTATATTCATTTAGCGTAGTGGCGCCGATACAATCGATTTCACCTCTAGCAAGCATTGGTTTAAGCATATTTGAGGCGTCTAGTGCGCCATCGCTTCGACCTGCTCCAACGATAAGATGAATTTCATCGATGAAAAGAATAATCTTTCCTTCGGAATCTTTGATCTTATTTAAAACGGCTTTAAGTCTTTCTTCGAACTCTCCACGATATTTAGCACCTGCAACAAGCGCGCCCATATCGAGTTCGTAGATTGTTTTTCCTTTTAAGGAAGTAGGGACGTCATCTTGAACAATTCTTTGAGCTAAACCTTCAAGAATTGCGGTTTTACCAACGCCTGGCTCGCCAATTAAAATGACATTGTTTTTATTTTTACGTGCAAGAATCTCGATAATCTTACGAATTTCGTTATCTCGACCAATGACTGGATCAATTTTTCCGTCTTTGGCTTGCTTGGTGATATCTCGGCCAAACTTTTCGAGGATGTTCTCATCGTTTTGATAATCTTGCATACCATCCATATTATCCATAATATATTACCTCCTTTTTGGCACTCTTACACTTTGAGTGCTAAATATATTATACAATCAAATTGGCACTCGTCAATAGAGAGTGCTAAAATATTTTGATTAATACAAAGTATTAAAAATTTGAGTAAGAAAACGAAAAAGACCAAGAAATTGACCTTGAATAAAATAATTTAATTAGTGCTATTAAGACAAAGTCTTGTTTGATATAATTGTTTCAAGACAAAGCAAAGTCTATAAAACTCGGAACGGAATACCTCTGGGACTATACACATGTATAGAAAGGAGGTAAAGCCACAATGAGAGACAAGTCAAAAGACATCATTGATGCTCTTAAGATTGCTCTAATTTGTCTTCTTCTATGTTTAGCGGCGCTGCTGTTCAAATAAAAAAGAAGTCTCAGACTATGTTGCACAATTAGTTTAGTCCCAGAGGCTCCGTTCTTGTGCATACATTATAGCACATTTTTATAGATGGACAATCTAGATTCATTATTTAACAAAAAAGAGTACGATTTGGTCATCAAATTGACTGAATTATCTAATGATCCAAAAGATCTCTTTTTGCGTATTTCTTCTTATATTGCATTAGGTAAAACTGACGCTGCACTCGATACAATCGAGAAATATCAAACTCTCATTGAAACTAAATTTCCTTTTCAGCTAATGAAACTTCATTTTGAGCTACTCTTATCCAAGCAACTTTTTGATGAAGCAAATTTAGCGTTAAAACATTACGAAAATCTCCCATATATTTCCCAAGAAGTTGAAGAATTTATGCGAGACATGAAACAAAGAATTATTGATGAATCTCATCCAAAAGGAACAAAGACTGTTAATCTTGATGAGATTTATGACGTCTTAGAAATTAGCACCGATCAAAGCAAGATTTCTCAAGTTATTTTCTCTTTGAAAAATTATAATCTCAATATTTATATTGATTCACTCAAAATCTTTTTAACTAGAGAAGATGTTCATCCAAACTTTAGGACATACGCTTTAATCTTGCTTGTGGATAATAAATATGATGAAAATATCAAGTTCTTATCTTTAAATGGAGTGGTGGAGGTTAATCCCGCTAAATTGTTCCCTCCATTTATGAGCAAGCAGTTTAATGAGGTGTGTAAATTAATCACAATCAAAGCGGAACAAAATATCACTTTAACTGAAACTGCCCTCCATTTATTTAATTGTTTCATCATTGATACTTATCCTACTAACATCTATCAAGACGGAACGGAAGAACTCGCTAAAGCCTTCATTCATATTGCTAAGTCTTATCTTAACATTGGTGATTCATCTATAGATGAAAACACTAAGAAATTAGCGAACAATATCAAATACATTATCGAGTCAACACCCGATATTAAACTATAATAAGTCCTGTCTAATAGACACAAAATATTAAAACTACATATATTGCTTGCGAGCCTAATAGCTTTGCAATATACTTTTACATAGTAAATTTAAGGAGATCATTTTTTAGATTATGAAAAGAGAAGTTAAGAAACTAGAAAATTCAAAGGTCGAAGTCCTTTGCGATGTCGAACCAGCCTTATGGAAAGAATATCAAGAAAAAGCTTTTAAGAAATTAGCAGCCAATCTTGAACTCAAAGGATTCCGTAAAGGCAAAGTCCCAGAAGCAATGGCGAGAAAAGAAATTAACCAAGGCCAAATCTTTAATGAAGCCGTTAATCTCTCACTTCAACCAGCTTATGAAGAAGTCCTTCGCGAAGAAAAACTTCAACCATTCGCACGTCCAAGTGTTGATGTAACAAAGTTAAGTGATACAGATTTACAATTAAAATTCCTTATTACTTTAGCTCCAGAAGTTAAACTTGGCCAATATAAAGGCTTAGGCGTTAAAAAAGAAGCCGTCAAAGTCGAAGAAAAAGAAATCGACGCCGCAATCGATAAATTAGTTGCTCAAAACGCTTCCTTAGTCGTTTCTGATAAACCAGCCAAGAAAGGCGATACAGTCGTCATGGATTTCGTTGGTAGTGTAGACGGCAAAGAATTTGAAGGCGGAAAAGCCGATAACTATTCCTTAGAACTCGGTTCCAATAGCTTCGTTCCAGGCTTTGAAGACCAATTAGTGGGTCATAAAGCCGGCGAAGATGTCGAAGTTAAAGTTACTTTCCCGACTCAATATGTTCCAGAATTAGCAGGCAAAGACGCAACATTCAAATGCAAGATTCACGAAGTGAAAGAAAAAGTTATTCCTGCTTTAGATGAAGAATTAGTGAAAGATCTCAACATCCCAGAAGTTAAAGATGTTGCATCCTTAAGAGAATATGAAAAGAAATCATTAACTGCTCAAAAGGAAAATTCCGCTAATAACAAAGCCTTCAATGAAGTCATGGATAAGATTGTCGCGGGTGCGAAGGTTGAAATCGCTGACGAAATCATCAAAGATGAAATCGAAGGCATGAAACAAAACATGGAAAAACAAATTTCCCAACAAGGTTTAACCCTTGAACAATACTATTCCATCACCGGTCAAAAACCAGAAGATGTTGAAAAGCAAATGAAAGTTGATGCTGAAAAGAATTTGAAAGCCATACTTTGTATGGAAGAGATTGCTAAAGTCGAAAAGATCGAAGTCAGTGATGCTGATGTCGAATTCGAATTCTCCAAGATTGCTGATCAATACAAGATGGAAATCGAAAAAGTTAAAGAAATTCTTGGAAAAGATGTTTCCAGATTCAAAATGGAAATCCGTCAAAGACGCATTCAAGAATTCATCGCTAGAGAAAATATCGCTTAATTATTAACCCCTGAAAGGAGGACTAATTATGCCTTCCAAAAAAGAAAAATTTACTTTACCACTTTTAATTACAAAGTCTTTTACTGTTTTCCCAGGAAAGAAAGACATTGCGATTGATGCTGGTCGAGATTTTTCCATTAAAGCCATCAATGCCTCAAGAGATAACAACTCTTCCTTAATTTTAGTTGTTGCTCAAAAAGACTCCGCAATTGATGTGCCAACTCAAAAAGATTTATATGAAATCGGCACTTTGTGCCGTATCACCTCATATAGCGACATGAAAACCTATGTTCGTGTCCGCATTATGGGTAGCGCAAGAGTGCATATTAACAACGTTTCGTTTGATGCCTCTGGCTTCTTTGTTGCTGATTCACACAAAGTTGAAGATGTGATGGGGGATGAAAGAAAAATTGTTGCTTTAACCAAAACAATTATCACTTCTTTACAAAACGTTCCACAAATTACATCTTCAATTCCAAGAACTGCATTAGTGGAGCTTAACACCAAAGGTGCAGATCCAGCCGAATTGGCAGACTTCCTCGCTCCATATCTTCCATTAACTGACGAAGGAAGACAAATTCTTCTTTCAGAAGCTAATGTCGAAAAACGTTTAACTTTTGTTTTACAAACAATCAATGAAGCGATTGAAGAAGCTAAGATTGATAACGAAATATCTAAAGATGTTGCTCAATCGACTGAAAAGCAACAAAGAGACTACATCCTTAGAGAGAAACTTCGCGCTATTAAAAAAGAACTTGGTGAAGACGCTGAAGCTCAGGATGATGAAGAGTCAATCAAGAAAAGGCTTGAAAATAATCCTTATCCAGATCACGTCAAAGCCAAAGTTAAAAACGAACTCAAACGTTATTCAATGATGCCACAAGCCTCGCTTGAATCTTCGCTTATCATGAGCTATATCCAAACTCTTATGGATGTACCTTGGTATGAAGAAACCAAAGACAATGATGACATCGACAACGTTAAGAAAATTTTAGATGAAGACCATTATGGTCTTGTTGACGTAAAAAAACGTATCGTTGAATATTTAGCAGTCAAGAAAATGACTGGTAATTTAAAGGCACCAATTCTTTGTTTCTATGGCCCGCCAGGATGCGGAAAAACATCTTTGGGCAAATCTATCGCAAGAGCGCTTGGAAGAAAATTCTTCAAAGCTTCTTTAGGTGGAATTTCTGATGAAGCAGAGATTAGAGGCCACCGTCGTACATACGTTGGTTCAATGCCTGGACGTATTATCTCAGGTATGAAGCGCGTAGGGGTTATAAATCCAGTCTTCCTTTTGGACGAAGTTGATAAACTCGCTTCCTCCTATAAGGGTGACCCAGCTTCCGCTTTACTTGAAGTTTTAGATCCAGAACAAAACTTTGCCTTCAATGATAACTATCTTGAAGAACCATATGATTTAAGTAACGTCTTATTCATCTGCACTGCGAACTATTTAGAGAATATTCCTGCTCCTCTTCGCGATAGATTAGAACTCATTGAAGTCAATTCTTATACCGAATTTGAAAAGGTTAAAATTGCTAAAGGTTTCTTATTCAAGAAACAACTTGAAGCAAATGGCTTAAAATCTCGTCAAATTTCCATTAGTGACGAATCTTATCATTACGTCATTCAAAAATACACTCGTGAAGCGGGTGTCCGTGAACTTGAACGTAAGATTGCTTCACTTATGAGAAAAGCGGTGGTTGAGCTTCTTTCTAACAAAGAAATTAAGAAGATCGAAATCACTCCTGAAGTCGTCACCAAATATTTAGGTGCACCTCTATTTGATAACACCAAGAAAGAAAAGAAACCACAAATTGGAGTGGTTACTGGCTTAGCCTACACCCAATTTGGTGGAGATATTCTTCCAATTGAAGTCAATTTCTTCCCTGGCAAGGGAAATCTTGTCTTAACTGGCAAACTTGGCGATGTTATGAAAGAAAGTGCCTCAATTGCTTATGACTACGTTAGAAGCAATGCGAATAAATACAAAATTGATTCCAAATTATTTGCGGATAACGATATCCATATCCATGTTCCAGAAGGAGCAGTGCCAAAAGATGGCCCAAGTGCAGGTGTAGCTTTAACAACTGCGATTGTCTCTTGCTTCACAAACACTCCAGTAAACAACGAAGTTGCGATGACTGGTGAAGTTACCTTAAGAGGTAATGCTTTGCCAATTGGCGGCTTAAGAGAAAAATCTTTAGCGGCTCTTCGTTCTGGCATTAAAACTATCATCGTTCCAAATGAAAACAAGAAAGATGTCACCGAACTTCCAAAAGAAGTTAAAGACGGCATCAATATTGTCTACATGAATACGGTGGATGATGCTTTAAAAGTTGCTTTATTAAAATGATAAATTTCCGAAAAGTCACTTTTATAAAAAGTGTCACCAATTATTTGGATAGGCCAGAAAAGGATCTTCCAGAGGTCCTTTTTGTGGGTAAATCCAATGTCGGAAAATCTTCACTTATCAATGCGTTAACTAATAACAAAAACCTAGCCTATACATCTTCTAAACCAGGTTACACCAAACTTCTAAACTATTTTGAAGTTGATAACACTTTCTATTTAGTGGATGCTCCAGGATATGGCTATACCTCAACAGGTTCTAGACACTTAGATAGTTTTGGAGAGATGATGGAAAAATATTTCCAAAATCCTCATCTAAAATTAGTTATCTTCATCGTTGATTCTAGACATAAACTTGGTGAGAATGATGTGATGTTTTATCATTTTTTAAATGATAATAATATTCCATTTGTCTTAGTTGCAAGCAAAGTTGATAAGCTTAATCAAAGTGAAAAAGCTGCGATGAAAAAGAATATCGCTAGCGTCATTAAAGATGAAGAATTTATCGCTTTATCTTCCTTAAAAGGAATTGGTCTAGACTGCTTAAAAGCGAAAATCTCACATTATGTAAAGTAAACATTATTGATAAATAAATGTTGCTTGCTATAATTTAAATACCGTTGAACAAGAAGTTATTTAGGTCATTTAGTCTAGAGAGCGGTGCAATGGTGGAATAACCGTCTAAATCCTAAATATGGTCGCTTGCGAGGTTGAACAATAGTTCCGTAAATCTGCGATAAAGATAATGAGTGCTATAACTATGTTATAGAATTAAGGTGGTACCACGTTAATAGCGTCCTTAAATTAGGACGCTTTTATATTAGGAGGAGATCTTATGTTAGAAAAACGTTATGATCCAAAGAAAGTTGAAGAAGGTAAATACGATTCTTGGAAAAAAGAAGGCTATTTTACCGCTGGAGATATTTCCAAGAAACCATTTTCAATGGTTATTCCTCCTCCAAATGTCACTGGAAAACTCCACCTTGGTCACGCTTGGAATACAACCATTCAAGATATAACCGCAAGATATAAAAAGCTTCAGGGCTACGATGTTATGTGGCTAGCAGGTATGGACCACGCTGGCATCGCTACCCAAGCTAAAGTTGAAGAAAAACTTCGTAAAGAAGGTTTATCTAGATACGATCTTGGTCGTGAGAAGTTTTTAGATAGAGCGTGGCAGTGGAAAGCCGAATACGCGGATAACATTCACAAACAATGGGCGAAAATGGGCTTAATGCTCGATTATAGCCGCGAAAGATTCACTTTAGATGAATCTCTTAACAAAGCTGTTGTTCATGTCTTTAAGACACTTTATGACAAAGGTTTGATCTATCGCGGTGAAAGAATCATCAATTTCGACCCTGAATTAAAGACTGCTTTAAGTAACATTGAAGTCGAATATAGCGAAGACAAAGGCAAATTCTATTATTTTAAATATCCAATCGTTGGCTCTAACGAATTTTTAGTGGTCGCCACAACTCGTCCTGAAACAATGTTTGGTGATACAGCTGTTTTTGTTAATCCAAAGGATAAACGCTACAAACATTTAATCGGTAAAAAAGTTATTAACCCAGCTAACGAAGAAGCTCTTCCAATCATGGGTGATGAATATGTCGATATCGAATTCGGTACTGGGGCGATGAAATGTACTCCAGCGCACGATCCTAACGACTTCGCTTTAAGCGAAAAATATAATTTAAAACGCATTGTCTGCATGGATTTAAATGCAAAGATGAACGAAAATTGCGGCAAATATAAAGGTTTAGACCGTTATGAATGCCGTGACAAATTAGTTGAACAAATCCAAAAAGATGGTCGCCTAATTAAGATCGAAGATATCGTTCACACTGTCGGCCATTCCGAAAGAAGCCATACAGTAGTGGAACCAATGCTTATGAAACAATGGTTCGTCAAAATGCGCCCACTTGCTGATCAAGCTCTAAAAAAATCTACAGTGAACTTTGTTCCAGCTAGATTTAACAATACCTTTAGACAATGGATGGAAAACGTTGATGACTGGTGTATCTCTCGTCAGCTTTGGTGGGGACATCGTATTCCTGCTTATTATAATAAGCAAACTGGTGATATTATCGTCAGCGAAAAACCTATCAACGATCCAAACTATTATCAAGATGAAGACGTTTTAGATACTTGGTTCTCATCCGCACTTTGGCCGTTTGCAACTCTAGGTTGGCCAAATGAAAACGCACCAGACTATAAGAGATATTTCCCGAATTCACTTTTAGTGACTGCTTATGACATTATCTTCTTCTGGGTTTCTAGAATGATTTTTGATTCACTAGAATTCACTAAAGAATCTCCATTTAAAGATTGTTTAATCCATGGATTAATTAGAGATTCACAAGGTCGTAAGATGTCTAAGTCGCTCGGAAATGGAATCGACCCAATCGATGTCATCGATAAATACGGGGTGGACGCTTTAAGATATTTCTTAACAACAGGTTCTGCTCCTGGACAAGATATCCGTTACATCGAAGAGAAAGTTCAAGCCAGTGCCAACTATCTTAATAAGATTTGGAACTCCGCTAGATATGTTTTGGAATCTCTTGGAGATAACTTCAAAGAAGTTAAGATTGACTTTAATTCTTTAAATGTTGTTGAAAAAGACATTTTAACTAAATTGAATAAGACCATTAAAACAGTTGAATCTTTGATGGATAAATACGAATATTCAATGGCCTCATCTTATTTATATAATTTCGTTTATGATGATTTCTGCTCTTCATATCTAGAGATGAGTAAAGTCTCGTTACAAATGGGCGATGATAAATATAAAGAAGTGGTTAAATCAGTATTACTTCATATTCTAAAGAATATCATTATCATGATTTACCCATTCGCTCCATTTATTGGCGAGGAATTATATTTAGCGCTCCCAGAGCATAAGAAATCAATCATGCTTGAATCATACGCTAAAGCGTTAGATATCAAAGAAGAAGAATACGAACAAGTGTCTAATCTTTATAAGATGATTCAAGATATCCGTAACTACAAAGTGAATAACAAACTCGCTCCTAATTACAAACTTAAATTCATCGTTGAAGCAAAAGATGTTTTCCCAGGATTCAATGATTATTTAGCGAGATTTAGCTTTGCTAAAGAAATCGTTGTAGTTGAAAAAGCTTCCTCTAAAGGTATGCGCTACGCATATAAGGATATGAACTTATATATTGAAGACGATATTTCTAAAGAAGAACTTGAAGCGAAAAAAGCTAAAGATATTGCATTCTTGAAAGCTGAGATCGCCAGAAGTGAAGGCATGCTAAATAATGCAAACTTTGTTTCTAAGGCTCCAAAAGAAAAGGTCGATCTTGAAAGAGCAAAACTCGCTGAATTCAAAAAGAAACTTGCAGAGCTTAACTAACATACATAATTAGGGATCAAAATTGGTCCCTTTTTTTAATCTCTAAATTTTTTAATATGACGAAGATGATATATCATCTTCTTTTCATTAAGAAAACTTTTTCAAAAAAATCTGTGTTTGCCTCCGTAATAAGTATAGTGAAAGGAGAAAAAAAGTTATGGTCAAAGTCTTTGCAGCGGTCCTAATAACGGCGGTGATCATGATTGTCGTTTTTCAATTCATTGATCCTAACGTATCTAGTACGGTTGTTGGTGGAAACGCTTCTACCACTTTGGTTTCTGGTGCCACCAATTCCATCAGCGTGTCAATATCTGGAGAGGTGACTCGCCCTGGAACTTATATACTAGAGCCAAACACGACCTTAGGAGATTTAATCTCCTTGGCTAGCGGCGCAACATCTAACGCCGATGATGCTGCTTACGACACATCTTACTTGCTAGAAGATTCGCTTAGCTTTTATATCGCTCCAAAATACAACAATAGCGACGTTTGTAGTATGGATCCGATCGTTAAAGTCAATATCAATGCCGATGATGAAGCACAGCTTCAAACAGTTTCTGGCATTGGTTCTTCGGCTGCCAAAGCAATTGTGAGCTATAGAGGCTCAAAAGGTAAGTTTGGTCGTATAGAAGACGTCAAAAAAGTTAGCGGAATAGGCAACGCTACATTCGAAAAAATCAAGAATTATATCCGTCTTAGATGAAAGCTTTAGTTGCAACTCTTTCATTTGTTTTAGGATTATATTTCTTAAGAAATAATATTGCTTTAAGCATCATTATTTCGCTCATTTACGTTATATTTATCTTCTTTAGATTTAATAAGAAGTGCGCGATGTTCTTTCTTCTAGTCTTTATTGGCGGCGCTATTCTTGGAAATCTAAAAATCGAATATAACAACAAAGAGAATGTCTACCAAGGAATGGTGGTGGAAGTGAAACAGAGTTATTTTATCTTCCAAAGCCATTTTGAAAAGTATTATGTCTATCAAGAAAATTGCGACAAAGAGATAGGAGATTGTTTGATCCTTCACTCTAGCCCAAACGAACTCAAGTTCACAACTTACGAATCCCGATTCGATTTTGGAGCTTATCTAAAAGATAAAGGAGTGAATAGAAGCCTTACTTTAAAGGATTACGAGACCAAGTTTTTAAATCCAATAAGGCTGCATAAAGGCAAACAAAAATTTCTCGATCAGCTAAATGAAAACGCAAAAGGATTAGTGAATGCCATCATCTTTAATGAAAAGGATTATTCAAATCAAGCGATTGCCCAATTTGATGATTTGAATTTAATTTACCTTTTATCTACTAGCGGCATTTATCTACATCTCTTATTTGCGATAACGACGTACACATTCGGGCTGTTTGCATCTAAAAAAGTCGCAGAAGCCGTTCCGATTCTTTTATTCTCACCATTAGCTTTTTACTCTTTTCCGAGAATCTCAATTTTAAGAATATTTCTGATCTCAATTTTGAAGTATATCAACACTCATTTCTTGAAAAAGAGATTCTCGTACTTAACATTGTTAAGTATTCTAGCATTGTTCTTTCTCATCATCGATTTCCATTTAGCGTATCAAGAAACATTTTATTTAGGATTTTCATTATCCCTACTAGGAGTGTTTTTAAGAACAGGCATCAGGGTACTTCCTTCGCGAAAAAGGAAAATTTACTTATCCATGTCCGCATATCTGTTTTTCTTTCCCTTATCCGTCCTGAAAGAAGCAGAATTACACCTCTTTTCATTTCCTTTTCAATTAATGCTTACCCCGTTTATGATGTTTTACCTTTTAACATCGATGCTGTTTCTATTAAGGATTCCATTAGTTGGTGTGATTAATCCATATTCAAACTTCCTAGTGGGGATATCGAAATCACTACTTAAACTTGATATAACCTTACCCTTTAGGGTAAACGATTGGTTTATTTTTGCTTATTACGTTTTGATTGTTTTAATTCTATATCTTTTGGAATCTCAAAGAATTAGACATATGCGAAACGTAATCCTAGCCCTGGTCAGCATCGTAATAATAAATGTTTTTCCGATCATCCCCATTCATAATTCAATACATTTTATAAACGTTGGCCAGGGCGACTCTATTTTAATAAGAAATCGTAACAAAACAGTTTTGATTGATACTGGCGGAAACACCAGTTTTGATATGGCGGAAGAAAGCCTAATCCCATACTTCAACAAAATTGGAGTAAGACATATTAATTTACTAATTACCACTCATGATGATTTCGATCATTCTGGAGCAGTTAGTTCTCTTAAAGAGAACTTTAAAGTCTATAATTATTTAAATAAGCGGGAAGATTTTCCTTGTCAAATTGGTGACATTTATTTAGAAAATATCAACTACTATAATGGGGACGAAAATGATTCTTGCCTCGTCTTTCTTTTGGATTTTATGAAAAAGAAATGGCTTTTAACAGGTGACGCTTCCGTTGAAAGTGAACAAGCGATTTTAAATAGTGGAGTCGACGTTGATTGCGACATTTTAAAAGTTGGTCATCATGGATCAAATACATCTACATCTGAAGCTTTTATTAGAGCAACTTCGCCAAGCGAAGCCATCATTTCTTGTGGAGCGAAAAATAGATACGGTCATCCACATAAGGAAGTTATTGAACGTTTGGAAAAACACAATGTCAAAATTCGTCGAACAGATCTAGAAGGAACAATTTCTTATTCATCAATACTTACATAATGGTATATAATTCAGAATAATGAATTACATCGTTTATGGCGAACAATATCCAATGATTAAAAAGCGCCTCGAGAAGGTCTTAAAAGAAAGACTCGGTGAGGTTGATGATTTTAATGTCGTAAAATTTGAATATTCAAAGGATAACATCGATGAAATAGTGGATGAAGCCAGCATGCTTCCTTTAGGATATGATTCAAAAGCCGTGGTGGTGGATAAAGCCACATTTTTAGAGCCAAAAGGCGATAAAGAAGCCAATGAAAAAATCTATGAATTAATTCAAAATATCTCAGATTCTATCAATCTTATTTTGATTCTTAGAAGCGAAAATATCGATGATAAAAATGAAATAGTTAGCTTTATCAAAACTAACGGAGAAATATTTGAGATTCTTTCACCTAAGAAAGATGAATGGCCCATTTATATCAAAAAATATTTCAAAGATAGAAATGTCCAAATTGATGATAACGCAGTGGAGGAACTTGCCTCTAGAGTCGATGGCGACTTAATGCGCTTTGTTAACGAGGCTAAAAAGCTTTGCTTATACAAAGATCATTTAACCTTAACAGACATCACTCTTATGGTGGCGAAGCCTCTTGAAGATGATGCTTTTCAAATCACTAATGCGCTATATAGAGGTGATAACGCTGCAGCTTTATCAATCTTTAGAGATATCCGTTTGTTAGGCTCCAATTCAACCGATGGCTTAATTCCTATGCTTGGCTCACAGTTTAGATTTGCTTCCCAAGTTATGTTTTTAGCGTCACGTGGATTAGATCAAAAAGAAATCGCTAATCAACTAAAGGCCAATGAATTTAGAGTGAAAATCACATTAAAAAATGCGCGTCGTTTGTCTAGAAGACAAATCGCTCATGCATTAGATGATTTATATTATCTTGATTACCAAATTAAAAGCGGTCAGATCAACCGCTTCTATGGTTTAGAATTATTTTTAATTAATTTTCCAAACTAATTATTTAGCTAAAGAATTAACTAATTTTGCAAGGCTGGATTTTTTACGTGCAGCTGTATTACGGGTATAAACACCAGCAGTGACGCTCTTATCGATTAATTTGATAGCGAGTTTTAATTCTGCTTCAGCAGCTTTTACGTCTTTCTTTTCGACTGCAACACGAACCTTCTTGGCTTGAGTGGAGATTCTGCTACGGTAGGAGACGTTACGTTGACGTGCCTTTTCGTTAGTTCCAATTCTTTTGATTTGTGATTTGATTTGCGCCATTTTAATTACCTCTTAAAAATGTTCGTTCATAAGTTTATCAAACTTAGAAATTATTAACAATTGTTATTTGCTTTTTTTGACTCCTAGAAGTCCCAAAATTGCTTCAGTAAATTCATTTACTGATGTTAATTTAGCATATAGCTCTTCTGGAATCTTGATTTGGAATTCTTGATCCAAATAGTTGATTAATTCGATATAAGACATCGAATCACCACCTAAATCATTAATCCAGTGGTCATCGTCTCCAACTTTGATGATTGGAAGATATAGTGTCTTTGCAAAGATATGACGGACTTTTTTAATAACTGGTTCGACATCTTCTTTCTTATAACCATCGAAATTCTTGATTTCTTTCTTTTCATCAAATGAAAGGAAAGCACCTTTTTTAATCTTGATTAATTCGCGGACTTGGAAACGTTTAACCTTCATTGAAGCAGTTAAAGGAAGTTTCTCTTTAGCGATGAAGAAATCTTGAACTCTCTTTTCGTTAGAAAGAGTGAGATTGATTCTATCAATTTCCGCTTTCATGGCTTTGAGTTTTTCTTCATCAACATCGTTAGCAATCTCAAAGATTGCGGTGATGGATTCGTGAGTGGTTTTACCCTTCTTCACGCCGATAACACAGACGTTAGTGACTCCATTAACTTCCTTGAAGTAATCTTCGATTTCGTCTGGATAAATGTTTTCACCGTTTTCATTAATAATGATAT
This sequence comes from uncultured Erysipelotrichaceae bacterium, assembly GCA_947303755.1. GTDB lineage: Bacteria > Bacillota_I > Bacilli_A > RFN20 > CAG-826 > Fiminaster. The sequence goes on from CAMYZF010000002.1 coordinate 36,833, forward strand.
CTTTGATACGGCCTTTAATGTAATAGAATCCAGTTTCATCCTTAGATGCAATATCGCCTGTAGGCATAAAACCATCGATCAATTCTGGAGTTTGTTCCACACCATTGATGATTTCAATCTTATGGGTGATATCAGATTTGATCATGAGTTCACCAACATTTGGATGAAGTTTGGTGGTGTTTCTTAATTTGAATTCGACTCCGTGAAGTGGTTTACCGATTGAACCTTTTAAACGATATTCAACTTTTGGTGAAAGTTCGACACTGACAACGCCAGCCTCAGTCATTCCATATCCATTGTATAATGGATATCCAATACCGTTGATAATGTTCATTGTCTCAGCAGAGATGTAGCCTCCGCCTGAGATACAATAACGAATCTTCTTACCAAGAAGTTGGCTTTGGACTATGCCTAAGGCAACTGGGTAAGATGCTTGACCAGCTTCTTGAGCGGTGATCTTGTGGGTATTGAAGGCAATCATCTTAGATAAGATGTCAGCTTTCTTTGGTCCTTCAAGATCTGCTTTACGGATTAAGGATTGAGCGAGTGAATCCCAGAATAATGGGACACTATAGACATGTGTAACGCCGCAACGTTGGCATGTTGACATAACTTCGGTTGGTGATAAGTCTTTAACAAAAACAATGTTTTTGCCATAGAATGTGTACCAAAGGAAGACAGCAACGAAACCAAAGATGTGGTGGAATGGAATAATCGCGGCGATATTGATTTCGCCTGGATACATAATGTCGCTTGTGGTGTTTGGCATATCTAAACTGGCAGCGATTTGATGACAGAAGTTTGCGCCATCAAAGACCATGAGCTTGACGTTACCAGTTGTACCACTTGAGCAGAACATAACTTCATTAGCCCAAGTAACTGGGAATTTAAAGTTAACTTTAACATCTGCTAATGTGCCAACATTAACAGTTAAAACTGAGTAGGAGAAGATTTCTCCTGTGATGATGGCTTTAGCACCAGATTCTTTTAATAAAGTTTCAGTGTTTTCTTTTGGTAATTTAGCATCGATTAGAAATGGAACATATCCATTCATAAGGATGCCCCAGAAAAGACGTGGCCAGTCAGGACAGTTTTTAAGTTTCAAACCAACGACTGAATTTTTTGGTAATTCATGTAATTTTTGGGAAATCTTTGATGCTGTTTCAAAGCATAATGAACGATAGTTCTTATATTTATAAGAAACAACTTTTCCTTTTTCGTTGATATATGTAATTGCAGTTTCTCTCGCGTGTTGAGTGGTAGCTGCTAGGTAAATTTCTTGTAATGTTTTTGATGTTTTGAGTAAGTTGGCGGCGGATTCGAAGAATTTTTTAATTTGTTTAATATCTTGTGCCATAATTTTCTCCTAAGAATACCTATAATAGCAAATTCTAACATGATTGAAAATCATTAAATCTAACTTTATAATTACTTGCATGAAGTCCATCCAAAACTATCGAATTGTGTATATGGGCACTCCTACGATGAGCGCGAAGATTCTTGAAACTTTAGTTCAAGATGGTTTTAACATTGTCGCATTGATTGCCCAAGAAGATAAGCCACAAGGTCGTAAAGGACTTCTTGAAAAAGTTCCAACGAAAGTTGTAGCGGAGAAATATAACATTCCTGTCTACCAACCACATCGCATTCGTAAAGAATATGAGTTTGTGAAGGACTTAAAACCAGATTTAATCTTAACAATGGCCTATGGCCAAATCATTCCACAAGGTCTTCTTGATATTCCTAGACTCGGTTGCCTTAATATCCACGGATCGATTCTTCCAAAATATAGAGGTGCCGCGCCAATTCAAAGAGCAATCATTGAAGGCGAAACTAGAACCGGTGTGACCTTAATGGAAATGATCGACAAGATGGACGCTGGAAAAATGTTCGCATTTGAAGAATGTGAAATCACCCCAGAAGATAACTACACATCACTTTGTGATAAGATCGTCGATTGTGGTGTCAGAGTCATAAGAAATAATCTCGTTAAATATCTTGAAGGAAATCTTCCAGGTGTTGAACAAGATGAAAATAAAGTCACTTTTGCGGATAAAATTAAACCAGAAGATGAAAAATTAGATTTATCTAAACCTACAAATCTATTCCTAAATTGGGTTCGTGGGTTAAGTGAAGAACCTGGTGGATACGTCTTACTAAATGATTTGAAGTTCAAAATCTTCAAGGCTCATAAGATGTCCGACAAAGTCGATTCTCCTATCGGGAGCTTGACAATTAACAAAAGAGTGTACCTTCAATTAAGTGACGGAGTCATCGAATTAGATGAGGTCCAACTTGAAGGTAAGAAAAGAATGGACGCTAAGAGCTTCGCAAATGGCTCTCAAAAATTGAACGGGTCAATCGTAAAATAAAAAAAGTAAAGAAGGCTAGTTAAAACTAGTCTTTTTTATGATAGAATTGTTGCATGGAAAAGTCGTTATCTCTTTCTGTTCACCAACTCGTCGATTTCTTATTAAGAACCGGCGATATCGATAATCGTGTTTATAACAAGACCACAATGAGTGAAGGAACGAAGATTCATTCCTTCCATCAATCTAGACAAAAGAAGAACTATATTCCCGAGTATTATCTAAGGGAAACATTTTATGTTTCTGATTTCACAGTTACTCTCGATGGGCGTGCTGACGGAATCATCATCGAAGACGATGGAGCGACGGTGGATGAAATTAAATCAACCATCGCACCTCTTGAAGAATATTATGAATCACAAAAAGAATGGCATCTTGGTCAGGCTAAATGCTATGCATTAATGTACGCTCATCTAAACAATCTTTCGGAAATCAAAGTTCAGCTAACTTATATCCAACAAATCGATAAAGAGAAAATGGTCAAACATTTCTCTTATAAGACAAGCGAACTTGAAGAATACGTTAAAGATTTAATCAAAGATTACATTGACTTTTATACTTATATTTTTGAACGAACCGAGAAAAGAAACGAATCCGCAAAAACTCTTGCGTTTCCATATCCAGAATTTAGAAAAGGTCAAAAGGAACTCGCCAAATATGTTTATGGTGTAGCAGTGAATGGTGGAACACTTTTCGCTGAAGCGCCAACTGGCATTGGTAAAACAATGTCCACCCTTTATCCATATGTGAGATCCTTTAAGGATGAGGAAAACCAAAAGATTTTCTATTTAACCGCTAAGAACTCTGGACGCTTTATGGCGTTTGAAGCAACTAAGCTCCTTCAAGAAACAGGTTTGGTGGCTTCTGGAATCGTCATCACTGCGAAAGACAAAATGTGCCTATGCCCAGGCAAAGGATGTAATCCTGATGAGTGTCCATTCGCAAAGGATTATTACACTCACATACGAAAAGTAATCACTGAATCGATTAGACAATACAATCTCTTCTCGCCAGAAGTTATTACAGATATTGCAAAGCAATACGCGATTTGTCCATTCGAATTATCATTAGATTTATCCTTGTATGTCGACATCATTATCTGCGACTACAATTATCTATTTGATCCGATGGTTTATCTTAAAAGATACTTTGATGAAGATGCATCAAAGATGATCGTACTTGTCGATGAAGCACACAACTTAGTTGATCGTGGAAGAGAGATGTATTCGGCTTCGTTTAACTCCTACGCATTTAAATTAGCGAAGAGAGCAGTGAGACATCTTGAACACAAAAAGATTAAAAACGCTATAAAGCGTATCTCTAAATTATTCAATCAATTTGAAGACTTTGAAGAAGGCGAGACAATTATTGATGCTTTAGATCACACAGATCTAGCCGGCATCGATGCTTATCTATTAGCCGCCAGCGATGTCCTTAAACATCATCACGCTGCTATTAATGATGATTTCATCGATTTCTACTTTGAACTCAATAAATTCTCCAAACTCTACGAGCTACATGACTCGTCATTTACGTTATTTATCACAAAAACGCCTTCACAAGAGACGAAAGTTACTTTGTATTGCTTAGACCCAAGAGAGCATCTTAGGAACGCTTTAAACAAGGTAAAATCCAAGGTTATCTTCTCAGCAACTCTTTCACCTAGTGAATATTACATTGATCTCCTCGGAGGAAGAAAAGACACCCCGTTATTAACTCTTCCATCACCATTTCCAAAGGAAAATCTTGATTTAATGGTACTTCCAAATGTTTCGATTCGTTACAAAAATAGAGAGCAGACTTACGAATTAGTCTCTGACTACATTAAAACTTTAGTGACAGGGCACGTAGGAAATTATTTCATCTACGTTCCAAGCTATGAATATTTGGAGAAACTCCAACCATATCTTGCGGATGGTGATTATACCCTCATCGTTCAAGAAAAGGATATGACCGAACAAGATAGAAGACAATTTTTGTCTTGCTTTGTTGATAAACCAGAAACATCCACAGTCGGTTTAGCGGTGGTTGGTGGTGCTTTTGGAGAAGGCATCGATTTAGTTAGCGAACGCCTTATTGGCGTTGTTGTGGTAGGAATTGGTCTACCACAAATCTGTTTTGAAAGAGATTTGATTCGCACCTATTTCGAAGAAAAATATGGAAAAGGCTATTCGTATTCTTATAAGAATCCTGGTATTAACAAAGTTATGCAGGCGGTTGGGCGAGTCATTAGAAGCGAAACCGATAGAGGAGTAGCGTTGCTAATTGATGATAGATATTTATCTAGTTCCTATTCGAACCTGTTTGAAAAGAATTGGAATCATTATAAAGTAGTGACTTCAATTAAAGATGTAAAAGAAGAAGTTGCTAACTTCTGGAAGAAAAAATAGAATATTTCTTATGAAATTTGACAAGGATCATATTCGTAATTTCTCGATCATTGCTCATATTGATCATGGTAAATCCACTTTAGCGGATCGTATTTTAGAATTGACCGAAACCATTTCTAAAAGAGAAATGAAGGACCAATTCTTAGATTCAATGGATCTTGAAAGAGAAAGAGGAATCACGATTAAGTTAAATGCGGTTACGATCAAATATCATTCTTTGAATGGAGAAGACTATTTATTTAACTTGATCGACACTCCGGGACACGTCGACTTCTCATACGAAGTATCACGCTCCCTCGCAGCGTGCGAAGGTTGTCTTTTAGTCGTCGATGCTTCTCAAGGAGTCGAAGCTCAAACTTTAGCGAATGTGTATTTAGCAGTGGACAACAACCTCGAAATTGTTCCTGTAATCAATAAAATTGATTTACCTAGCGCAATGCCAGATGTTGTCAAGAAAGAAATTGAAGACAAGATTGGTATCTCATGTGAGAATGCGTGCCTTGTATCTGCAAAGACAGGTGAAGGTATCCAAGATGTCTTAGAAGCAGTTGTGAAATACATTCCTGCTCCAGCGGGAAGAGATGACAAGCCTTTACAGGCTTTAATCTTTGATTCTTACTATGATTCATATCGTGGAGTCGTCGTTTTGACATGTATTAAAAACGGTAAAGTCAAAGTTGGTGACACCATTAAACTTATGGCGGCTAACAAAGAATACTTAGTCACTGAAGTCGGCATTAGAACTCCTAAGGAGTTAAAGAAAGAAGAATTAGTAGCTGGTGAAGTTGGATATATCGCTGCCCAGATTAAAGATATTAAAGATGTTGTTCCTGGTGAAACTATTACATTAAGTAATAATCCTTGCGACAAACCTCTCCCAGGTTATCGTAAGATGAACCCAATGGTGTATTGTGGTCTTTATCCAGTTGACTCCAAGAAATATCTAGACTTAAAGGATGCTTTAGAGAAATTATCTCTAAATGACTCTTCATTGGTGTTTGAAGCCGAAACATCACAAGCCTTAGGCTTTGGTTTTAGATGTGGCTTCTTAGGACTTCTTCATATGGACGTAGTCCAAGAAAGACTAGAAAGAGAATATAATCTTGATTTGATTTTGACCGCTCCAAGTGTCATTTATCATATCAACCTCTTTAATGGTGATATGATTGAACTTGATAACCCATCCAAACTTCCTGATCTAACAACCATTAGAGATATCGAAGAACCATACGTCAAAGCTCAAATCATGACTCCAAAGGAGTATGTTGGTCCAGTTATGGAATTATGTCAGAACCGTAGAGGTATCTACGTAGACTTACAATACTTCGACGATACAAGAATGGTTATTACCTACGAACTTCCTTTAGCGGAAATTGTTTACAATTTCTTTGATAAACTTAAAAGCTATTCTAAAGGATACGCTAGTTTTGATTATGAATATTCTGGATATCATTCTGGAAACTTGGCTAAGATGGATATTCTCCTTAATGGAGAAGTTATCGATGCTCTCTCTACAATTGTGCATAGATCCACAGCGTATGAGCGTGGTAGTGTAGTCGTTAGACGCCTAAAAGAAATTATCCCGAGACAACAATTCGAAGTTCCTGTCCAGGCTGCCATAAATGGCAAAGTCATCGCTAGAGCAGATATTAAGGCTGTTCGTAAAGATGTCTTAGCTAAATGTTATGGTGGTGATATATCTAGAAAACGCAAATTGCTTGAAAAGCAAAAAGAAGGAAAGAAGCGCATGAAAGCTATTGGATCGGTCGAAGTTCCGCAAGAAGCCTTCATGAGTGTCCTCTCAATTGATGACGATAATTAAATCAGTCGTATTATAGTAAAAAATTAGTAGTTTTATATTGATATATACATTTCTCCTTGTTATAATCTAGGCAAGGAGATTTTTTATGGCAGATAATTCATTAGCGATTAGATTCAGCGAAGAGAAGTATTGCACTCGCGCTGAAGTGGCCGAAGCACTCGGCACAAATTTGATTGAACCAATATGGGATTCAATCCTTTTATATAGGAAACAATTCAGACGTCAAATAATTTTATTTGATATTACTAAAGTTCCTTTCTCAATTACTTACATGCCTCAAATTATGAAGAACATTGAAAGTGTTGAAGAAAGCGTTTCTGAATACATTGTTAGCTTTGGCGGTCTTCAAGATGGATCCGTCTCTAAATACACAATCTTTAGAGAAATGTGCATCAGCGAACTCAAAACAATCGCCAAAATTAACAAAGTTAACGTTAACGATATAGCGTTAAATAACATTATCGAGTACAAAAACACCGAATCGCTTTATGAACCATTACATCGCTATTTTTCTGCCTTGACTCATTTAGAAAAGAATCCTCGTGAAAAATTTTCTTTAGAAACCATTAAAAAGTATTACGCAATTATTTCTGGCGAAGAAGGCGAATTCTTCTTTAGAAGAAGTGAAATTGACGCAACATCACAGAAGTTTTTAATCAACCGCGAATACGAAGGAGCGCCTACACAAGAGATTGCTTGGTTAATGGATAATCTTATTAACTATGTTAATTCCAGTAATGATTCCTTTTTAATTAAGGTTGCGGTTGTCGCTTATATGATTAATTACATCAAGCCATTTGAAAGATATAACAAGGAAATGGCAGCAATTTTAACTAAGTTAATTGTCTCATTAAGCGATGTTGAATCTGCTGCAGCTTATATTCCTCTAGAATCACTCATTTATGATGAGAAAGGAATTCTTTCTAGTGTATCTAGAGAAATTCAACGTTCTCGTGATTTAACTTATCAAGTTACTCGCGCTCTCGACTTATTCACAAACGCTCTTGATGTTATTAGAGACCGCATCGTTCAAGTTAGCGCTCAGGAAGTAAATAATTCTTACACCTTTGGTGAATCACGTGAAGAATTCAAAGAGGAGTTCGGTTTCGAACCTTCTCCTGAAATCATCGCTCCAAAAGTGGAGCCTGTTGAACAACCAAAGGTTGAAGTTAAAAAACCACGTGAGCATAAGCCAATTGAGGTTATCAAAAGAGAACCTGTCGAAGAGAATTCGCTCAGTGATAAACAACTTAGACGTATGGCGGAAAACCTTCTTGAAGAAGACCCACTTCTTAAAAAGAAACAAGCGCATTTCTATGTTCGTCACTGCACAAAAGGAAAATACTATACCATCCAACAATTCAAGAAGTGCGAAGGTACAGTCTATGAGACTGCTCGCACATCCATGGATAATTTAGCGCGCCTTGGCTACTATAGACGTGAGCAAGTGAAAAACAAGTTTGTTTACACCCCAATTGACAAAGAGTAAAATAAGGAGCGGTAATTATGTTTAGAATATTCGCAGCTGCAGATTTACTTCCATTATGGATTATTCTTGGCCTATTAGGCTTCTTTGGATTACTAATTTTAGTAATCATCTTTGTTAAAAGACGTTTTACAGCTCTTCAAATTAAGAAAGATGAAATCGATGAAGCTGAAGCGGTTCGTCAAGAATTAGATCGCTATTTAGTGCCTATTGAAGACGAAGAGATTCAAAAAGCGATGGCGGAAGATGAACTCAAAAACAAAAAATAAATCTTTATATATCCATATACCGTTTTGTGACCACATTTGTAAATACTGTGACTTCACAAAACTTTTTTATAACGAAAAATTCGCTAAACCATATGTTAAGAAGCTCTTAGAAGAGATTGATTCTTATCATATTAACAAAGTTAATACTATCTACATCGGTGGTGGAACACCAACTTCTTTAAACGATGAAGATTTTGAAACTCTTCTTAAGAAGGTTAAGTCGTTTCTCATCGATGGTGGTGAATTCACTGTCGAAGCAAACGTGGAGAATTTAACTGATTCAAAACTTGTTTTGATGGACAAATACGGAGTCACTCGCTTATCCATAGGCGTGGAATCAACCCAAAATAGCCGTCTAAAAGAAATAGGGCGAAGTCACACCTATGAAGACGCTGTTAGAGTCGTTAACAAGGCTAAAAAGCATAATTTTGACTCAATTAATGTTGATTTGATCTACGGATTTGATGGTCAGAGTGAAGAAGATTTAAAAAATGATTTAAAAAATATCCTCGCTTTAGACACTGATCACATTTCAATTTATTCGCTTATCGTCTCTCCTGGGACAGTCTTTTACAATGTAAAATATCCAGTTCAAAGCGAAGATGCCTCAAGAGCGTTCTATGAAATTATCCTGAACACTCTTAGAGAACATGGCTACAAAAGATATGAAATATCTAACTTCGCTAGAAATGGGAAATATTCTAAACACAACATCGTTTATTGGAAAGACGAAGAGTATTATGGATGCGGCTTAGGTGCTTCAGGCTATATTGATGGAGTCCGTTACGAGAATACTAAGAACTTAGATAACTATCTAAATGGTGAATTCATCGATTCTAAAGAAGTTGTTTCTAAGGAAAAAGATTTTACATATTATTTGCTCACCAATCTTAGGATGGAAGATGGTTTCTTAAGAAAAGATTTCAAGGATAGATTCGGAATCGATTTCGTGGATAAGTACAAAGAAAAGATTGCTCCATTTATGAGTAGTGGAGACTTAATCGTCACCGAAAAAGAGGTCAAACTAAGCGATAATGGTCTACTCATAATGGACTATATTTTGCTGAAAATCATCTAATTTTTCTTATTTCTATCAAAAATTAACCACTCTGTGGTTTTTTTATTTTATCAAACAAATTTAGCACTTAAGCCTTGACAGTGCCAAAATGGTCAATATAATATGTGTTAGCACTCCAAAAGTGTGAGTGCCAAAAAAAGGAGAAAAACATGAACCGTCGTGACCGTATCTTAAAGTTGATCGTTGAACATTTCATCAAAACCGCTCAACCAGTCGGTAGCCAAACTCTTATTAACGAGTATGGGTTACAGTACTCAAGTGCGACAATTCGTGCGGAGATGAACGCTCTTGAAGTTGATGGCCTTCTTGAAAAGACCCATACATCATCTGGGCGCGTTCCTTCTAGCAAAGGATATCGATACTATATCGACAACCTACGCGAGAAAAGTGTCTCCGATGAATTCAAGTATCAAATGCAGACGATCTTAGACCAGAAGACACAGTCGATTGAAAACGTTATTAAGGAATCATGTGAGATTTTATCTCAAATGACCTCATTAGCCTCAATCGTCTTAGGTCCTAACGCTAAAGAAGAAAAGCTCGCTTCGGTCCAAATTATTCCTCTATCAAATTCGAGCGCAACCTGCGTATTCGTCACTGACCAAGGCTATGTAGAAAACAAAACCTTCCCTCTTAGTGAAGAAGTTCAATTAGAAGACATTGAAAAATGTGTCAAGCTTCTAAACGAAAGACTAAAAGGAACAGTCATCTCTGATCTTGTTCCAAAGATGGAAGCGATTAGACCTCTTCTTAACGACTATGTCGTTGATCAAGATGTCATCTACCAAGCAATGCTTGAAGCCTTCGTTGGATTCGCGAAAGATCGTTTGAACACTTATGGTAAAGATAATTTGTTCGAACAACCAGAATTCGCGAATGATGCGACGAAGATCCGTCATCTCCTCGAACTCTTCGAATCTCCAGAAGTATTTAGAGAAGTTGAAGACGAACAAGATGGTGACATCTCCATCCGTATCG
>CAMYZF010000003.1 GCA_947303755.1 uncultured Erysipelotrichaceae bacterium
ATGAGCCTTTATTTTTGTCTAGAAATGTTGCACTTGAACGGTAAATTCACCTCTACTCAAAAAAAGAGGACTAGGTCCTCTTTTATTTTGCTTTCTTTGCAACTGCCACTAAATCAGAGAATGCTTTTGGATCGTTGATTGCGAGTTCAGCAAGCATCTTACGATTAACTTTGACATTTGCTTTGTTAAGTCCATAAATGAATCTGGAGTAGGAAATGTCGTTTGCTCTACAAGCGGCATTGATACGTTTGATCCATAATTTACGGAAATCGCTTTTGAGTTGTTTACGATCAATATAGGAATATCTTAATGAACGTAAGACTTGTTCTTTAGCGGTTTTGAAGAGAAGGTGTTTACTACCGAAGTAGCCTTTGGCTCTCTTTAAGATTTTTTTGCGTCTTGCGTGTGTAACAACGCTGTTTTTAACTCTAGCCATCGTTTAACCTCCTATTGAATAAGGGTCTTCACTCTCTTGTAGTCACTATTGTGAACAAGTGAAGCCTTTCTTAAATGTCTTTTTTGTTTTGTGGTCTTGCGTGGAGCAAGGTGTGATGTATAAGCACTATGTCTTTTGAGTTTACCAGAACCGGTAACTTTGACACGTTTAGCAAGTGCTCTTTTGGTTTTCATTTTTGGCATGCTAATTTCCTCCTACTTTCTTTTTGCTGCTAAAACGGCATTAAGCCACTTTCCTTCCATGAATGGAGCTTTTTCAACAGTGGCAATATCTTCTAAGGATTGGATAAATTTATTCATAACTTCCTCACCAACTTCGACGTGAGATAATTGACGACCACGATAGCGAACTCCAACTTTAACTTTGTTACCCTCTTCTAAGAATCGTCTAGCGGCTCTTGCTTTGGTATCAACATCATGTTGACCAATTTGAGGAGTTAATTGAATTTCTTTGATTTCAATCGTGTGTTGTTTTTTCTTGTTCTCTTTAGCTTTCTTTTGTTGTTCGAAACGATATTTTCCATAGTTCATAATTTTACAAACTGGTGGATTGGCGTTTGGAGCGACACAAACTAAATCTAAATCAGATTGAACAGCAATGTCATAAGCGGCTTTGCTGGACATCTTGCCTAATTGTTCTCCGTTAGCCCCGATAAGAAGCACTTCTGGGAAACGAACTCTCTCATTAATGAGATCTTGGTTGGTTTTGTTAGGACGTTGTGGTCCTTGTTTAATTGGATAGTTCTTGATAAATGTTATCCTCCTTAGTAACAAAAACGGGCACGAAGTGCGCCCGTTTAGAAATAACTTCACTAGTTATCGTAGCATGTACCAATCGATTCATCGATCTGGTGAGAAGCAAGGGCGCTCTTCTTTCTACGTTTTGCGAGAATAATTAAACTACACACGCTCACATATGTCAATAAAAGAAAATAAATATTTTCACTAAGTTATAAAAAAGGCCTCACTTGGAGACCTTACAAAGTTTATTTGCTCACTTCTGGAAGAGCACGAGATTTAATCTCTTTAACAAGTTTATCAATGAACTGTTTGGTTGGAACATTGATTTGTTCTTGGCTTCCATAATGGCGGTACGTAACTGTTCCGGAATTCTTTTCGTTATCTCCAATAACTAAAGTATATGGGACTTTCTTAATTTGAGCGTTTCTCATGCGGTAACCAAGTTTCTCGCTGGCATTGACTAAGACCGCTCTAATTCCGGCGTCTTTGAGCTCCTTAACGAGCTTTTCAGAGTATTCTAATTGGAATTCATTATTGACTGGAAGAACATGAACTTGTTCTGGAGCCATCCAAAGTGGGAAAGCACCAGCAAAGTGTTCGGTGATAACGCCAACAAATCTTTCGATTGATCCAAAGCAAGCGCGGTGAATCATAACTGGGCGAACTTTTTCACCTTTATCATCGATATATGTAACATCGAATCTTTCTGGTAAGTTCATATCGAGTTGAATAGTGCCGCACTGCCAAATTCGATTCATTGAATCGCGGACTTTAAAGTCGAGTTTTGGACCATAGAATGCACCATCACCTGGATTGATCTTAAATTCTTTGCCAGTTTTGCGACAAACTTCTTCTAAGATTCTTTCGGATTCATTCCAAATCTTGATGTCTCCGATATAGCCTTCTTCTGGTCTAGTGGATAATTCAATCTTGTAATTTAGACCAAACATTGAATAAATTTCATCAAATAGTTTGATGATGGAAGTAATTTCTTCACCGATTTGGTCTGGTCTAACGAATGTGTGTGCATCATCTTGAGTGAAGGAGCGAACACGGAATAAGCCGTTGAGTGCGCCACTAGCTTCATGACGATGGACATGACCAAGTTCGGCATAGCGAAGTGGAAGTTCGCGGTACGAATGTAAATCATTCTTATAGCAAAGAATTGCACCTGGGCAGTTCATTGGCTTAATAGCGAATTCATCTTCATCAACCATAGTGATATACATGTTGTCTTTGTAGTGATCCCAGTGACCAGAGGTTAACCATAATTCTTTGGATAACATAATTGGGGTATCTACGAGCATGTAATTATATCTAGCGTGAACTTCTTTCCACATATTTTCAATTTGGGTTCTAACAATCATGCCGTTTGGAAGCCAGAATGGAAGTCCTGGACCGTAATCTGAAAGCATGAATAAACCTAATTGTTTACCTAAAATGCGGTGGTCTCTTTTCTTTCTTTCTTCAAGAATGCGGAGATGTTCTTCAAGACCTTCTTTGGTTTCAAAAGAAGTACCGTAGATTCTAACGAGTTGTTTGTTCTTAGAATCTCCTCTCCAATACGCACCCGCTATGGAAAGAAGTTTAAAGTTTTTAATTAGGCCAGTTCTTTCAACGTGTGGACCGGCACAGAGGTCGAACCATTTGCCTTGTTTATAAATTGTGATTGTGCCTTCAATACCTTTAATTAATTCAACTTTGTATTCGTTATCTTTGAATAATTCTAAGGCTTTTTCTTTAGAAACTTCTTCTCTAACGATTGGTTCGTTTCTAGAAGCGATACGATGCATTTCCTTTTCAATCTTTGGAAGATCAGCTTCGGTGATGGGAGTTGGGAAATCGATGTCGTAGTAAAAACCTTCTTCAATTGAAGGACCATAACCGAATTTCGCACCTGGATAAAGGTTAGAAATTGCTTCTGCCATAAGATGGCTTGTTGAGTGATTTAATGTGTGGAAATCTAGAGCCATATTTTACCTCCTAAAATAAATAAAAACGTCCCACATAAGGACGCTACTAACGCGGTACCACCTTAATTTATAGTACAAGTACTATACTCTCTATCCTTTTAACGCAAGGTTACGTCTAAATTGGTTTTTAGAAGCTCAGAAGTGGTATCGAGGATGATCTCTTAGGAATTTTTCAGCTACCATTCCCTCTCTAAAAGAGACCTTTTCTTCGACGTGTCTTCGTCGACGCTAAAATTAGTATAATCTATTAGTTTGATAAATCAAATAATTTATTTATTCTTCTGTTGAAATGCGTACACAGCAGAGCCGATTAAGCCAGCTTGTTCATTGAAATGACATTCCTCGATTCTTACATCTGGGAAAGACGCTTTTAAATCATCAAAGAACCATTTCTTCGCTTTCATAAAGCCACCTGTCACGACGAAGATATCTGGACAATATGAATCGTTCATTAGTTTGAAGTAGGATTTAATGATATATTTCCATTCGTTTAATAAGTTGATGGCGTCTTTATCGCCTGCTTCAACTTTCTCAAATAATTCTTTTCCAGATTTGATTGGAGAGTTGTTTAGCTTTGCTAATTTAGCGATATTGTGACCGCCAGCGATTTCAAATTCTTGATATCCATCTTTGTATTTAAACAAAGTGTGACCGACTTCAGTTAAGTAATCTTGAATCTCTTCGTTTACACATAATGAGCCACCTAAACCAGTGGAAATAGTGACGAAGAAAACGCGTTCAAATTCCTTGCCTCTTCCTAAGGCTGCTTCAGCGATGCAGGCCATTTGAGCGTCATTACGTAAATATGAATCTAGATTATATTTTTCTTTAATTATTTTACCGAATTCGATATCGGAAATTCCAACGTTTGGAAGGATGATAATTTTACCTGTTTTTGGATCGACAACTCCAGGCACTCCTGCTCCCATAGCGATAACATTATCAAGTGGAAATTCATCAACGATTGATAAAGCTTGTTTTAAAAATGCTTCTTTATCATTAACTGGAGTCGGCTTAATGACACATTTTTCAATCTCAAAATTCTCGTTAACTAGAGCGAGCCTCATGTTTGTGCCACCGATATCAAATGCGAGAACTTTATTCATAAACAGTAAATTTGTGGAAAGCTTGTGGATAACTACAATTATTATCAAAAAAACTACGATAAAATGCTACACAATTTATTAAAAATTGAATGGGAGTAATCCACAAAATCACCAAAAGGCTCGATTTCATCGAATTTTTCTGTTTTACTCACATAGTGAGAGTGATAAACTAGTGAGCAATTATGGGATACATGATGCAGTCGGATTTTTATGAGATAAGGTTAGCCTCAATCGTCTCTAACGTCGATAAGGATGTTTTGGTCGAACTTTATCAACCAATCATTGGAGCAAATGCAACGATTCTTTATCTCACCCTTTTAAAACAAAAAAGGAATGAAGATGATGAAATCACCTATGCCGCACAAGATTTACTCAATTTAATGCAACTTGATCCTAACGCTGTTTTAAGCGCTAGACATTTCTTAGAGGCGGTTGGTTTGATGCGTTCATATATGAAACAATCCGATTCAGGACGTTATTTCATCTATGTTTTATACGCTCCAAAATCTCCAAAAGATTTCTTTGATGATGTTTTATTTAAAGGTTTACTCATTCAATCTATCGGTGAAAAGCAAGCTAAACGTTTAGCCTTCAACTATAAAGTTAATCTTGTTGTGGAAGAAGAGTTTAAAGAGATAAGTGCATCATTCGTTGACGTGTACCATCCAGATTATGATGATCCTTCCTTTAGGAAGAGTTTTGGAAATGACATTCTTGGCCGCGATCCTGGTCGAGTTCAAATTAAATTCAACGAGGACTTATTCTTCAAATATGTTGAGGAAAATTCTCAGATAAGAACTAGTGCATTCACAAAAAAGGACTTAAAAGAAATTACTCGATTAGCCACTCTATTCGGTTTAGATGAAAGACAAATGGCAATCATCGTAATTGATGAATATAATCCAAACGATCTTCCACATCTTAACTTCGACCGCGTTAAATACCGCGCTGAAGAAGAAATTAAATTCAAATTAGTGGAATCTAAGCCTAGAAACACTAGAAGTGATATTAAAGGCGATACCGTTCTTCAACAAAAGATTAAAAGAATGGAGGAAATTGCGCCTTCAAAATATCTCTCCTTGTTATTAAATAACACCCCACCTTCAATGACTGACTTAAATACGTTAAATAAGTTATCGGTGGGATACAAGTTAGGAAATGGATTAATTAACGTCATCGTCGATTATGTAATGGAGAAAAATAACAACATTCTCACGTACACATTCTGCGATAAGGTTGCTTCGATTCTTGTTTCAAAGAATGTTGAAACAGTCCTTGATGCGATGAACGAACTTAATAAGCTATCCAAATCTGAGAAGGAAAAGAAAACTTCTAAACCAAGATCAACTTTCGTTGATAAGGAAGAACCTGTTAAAGAGGTAAAGGTCGAAGAAAAGAAAGAAATTATCTCAGATGAAGAAATGGACGAATTATTCGCATCGTTAAAAACTAAGAAAAAAGGAGGCAAATAAAAATGACTCTTCAAGAAGTAAATGACTTTTCAATTAAAGACATTGTTAATGAAGAAGTGGACATGAAGTCCTATATCAACAAGCTCGTCAAAGAACTTCGTGATGATATCGAAGTTTATGAAAGACTTAAGAGCTTTAATTTAACAATGGGCGAAGTCAAAGAAAATATCGGCAAATTAACCGATTATCGTGAAGATTACAATTATTGTAAAGCCTGTCCAGGAATCGCGAAATGCGCTAAAAAGACCCCACACATTTCAATGTATGTTGTAAAAGAAGGTAATTTTATCGCGGTGAAGTATGAACCATGCCATAAAATCATGGAGCAAATTAAGATCGATTCTAGATACTTGCTAGCAGACTTCCCTGATGAATGGAAATCTGTTTCATTCTCCACGGTTGATAGAAGTATCAATCGTAGACCAGCCATTAAGAAAATCGTCGAAATCATCAAAGATGATTCTTCTAGTTGGGTATTCATTAAGGGTAATCACAAAGTTGGCAAATCCTTCTTCTTAGTAGCTGCCGCAAATGAATTTATCGCTCAAACAAATCAACAAGTTGCAGTTATCAATGCCCGTAAACGTTTTAAAGAATTATCTGATTTAAGTATTTCTAATCCAACTGAGTTCTCTAAGAACGTTGTTGCCTTATCTAATGTTGGTTTATTAGTTATTGATGATTTTGGCGATGAATACAAAAACGAATACATTCGTGATCAAATCTTAATGCCAATTCTTCTAGAAAGAGAACATCAAAATAAAACCACTTTCTTCTCTTCCAACTATTCTATTAAAGAAATTCAACAACTTTATAGTGTTGGAAAAAACGGTGGTGAAATTAGGGCTAAACAACTCGCCAATGTTTTAGAAGAGATGTGCGGCAAAGAATTTGATTTTACCGGAGCGTCTATCTACAAAAAGTAGATTTAATATTTTCCTCTAAAGAAGCAACTCCATCGTTATTAACGATCACATGGGTTGCTTTTTTCTTGTTCTCTAGATCGTAATCCTTATTAATAAGTAATGTTTCGTTATAGTTTTTATCACGTTTTTCTAAACGTTTCTTTCTATTTTCTAAAGAAGAATCGACATAAATTATTTTGTCAGCGAAATCATCTAAGTGAGATTCAAATAGAAGTGGAACTTCCATCGCTACTTTCGTTTTTGCTTTTTTAATTCTATTTATAATGACATCACTAACAAGGGGGTGAACATATTTTTCTAAACGTCTCTTTTTATTAGGGTTATTTAAAAGATACTTTCTTAAATAATCTCTATCGATATCTCCGTTTTTGATAACTAATTCAGGAACAATCTTTCTAATGCCGTCTTGAATTTTTTTATCTTTATATAGTTCGTGAGTGATTACATCGGCATCTAAACATTCATATCCAAGTTTTTCAAAAACATTTAAAACAGCGGATTTGCCTGATCCAATTGGGCCAGTAATTGCGATAACTTCTTGGATGGTAGGATTTCTTTGACATTTTGGGCAATATGTTGTGCCGCGACCGCCCACAAAAATCTTGCGTAGATGATGGCCACATCTTACACAGGTTCCATCTTTCTTTCCATAGACTTTAAGAGAGACCTGGAAATTACCAGAAACACCTTCTTTTGGATGATAGGATTTAATGGTGCTTCCACCTTGTTCAATAGCCTTTGTTAAGATTTCTCTTGAGGCTTCAAGGATATGGCTACAATCACAAAGATTTACGGTTTTTGCAGGGGTTTCTGGATGAATTCGACATTCAAAAAGCACCTCATCTACATAGATATTCCCTAGTCCTGACATGATGCTTTGGTCCAATAAAGCAGTCTTAATGGGAATAGATTTATTCTTAAAGTGATCGAGTAAATATTTAGGATCCTTTAACTTAAATGGATCAGGACCAACTTTTGAAAGTGGTTCTTCTTCCATATATTTGTCCTCTGAACTTACTTTTAAAATACCGAATTTACGGACGTCGTTATAGACAAGTGATGTTTTATCGCTAAAAGTTAATGACGCGATATCATGTTTTTGATATTTTTCATCTTTATTTCTTAAGAAATATTTACCTTCCATTCTTAGATGTGAGATAAGAATCTTTTTATTTGAGAAATGGAAGATGATGAATTTGCCGATTTGTTCAAAGCTTTCGATTTTGCAATTAATTAAATCATTTAGATTTCCTTCGACATTTTTCGCTCTTAAAACATCTACACTAGTGACAGTTTTTCCAAGTGTGAACTCTTTTAGCGTTTCAATAACGGTATGTACTTCTGGAAATTCAGGCATAACTATTTTGCATCATACCAAGTATGACCAAATCCTCCATCAACTTCTAATTTAGTATCGAGTTCCATAGCGTGTTCCATAATATCCTTAATCAAAGGATAGACAATTTCTTTTTCTTCGCTTGGAACTTTAAACAACAACTCATCGTGAATTTGTAAGATTAATTTTGTTTTTAGTTTCTTTTCTTTTAGAGCATTATCAACTTTTATCATAGCGATCTTGATTAAGTCAGCGGCCGTTCCTTGAATAGGGGCGTTCATGGCCGCTCTTCTAGCGAATTCTCTAACTTGATAATTCGAGTCGTGAACCTCTCTGAGATAACGTCTTCTTCCTAATAGAGTTGTGACGTAGCCGTCTTTTACAACATTAGTGGTAATCTTTTGGAAATATTTAGCGATTTCTGGGTAGGCATCATAAAATGATGAAATGATCGATTTCGCATCTTTTACAGAGACACCAATTTGTTCAGAAAGACCCCAATCAGAGATACCATAAATAATTCCAAAGTTAACAGCTTTCGCTCTTCTTCTTAAATCTGGTGTTGGATTTTCAACATGGAAAACGTTAGCAGCGGTGGCCGCGTGAATATCTTCTCCAGAGGCAAATACATCTTGAAGCTTTTTACAATTAGACAAGCTAGCAAGAATTCTTAATTCAATTTGCGAATAGTCTAATGAAAGAATCGAATAATTATCATCTTTGTAATAGAAAGCTTTACGAATTAGTTTTCCCTCTTCGTCTCTAACGGAAATATTTTGTAAGTTTGGTTCACTTGAAGAAAGTCTTCCAGTTTGCGTTAAGGCTTGATTAAAGATCGCGTGAATCTTTCCATCTCCATAAATATGAGATGATAAACCAGTAACGTAGGTTGAAAGAAGTTTTGAATATTTTCTATATAATAGAATTTCGGAAACAATTGGATGTTTATTTACTAAAAGTTTTAAAGCGTCAACGGATGTGGTGGTTTTCTTTCCATCGGATAAACCTAATTTGTTATATAAGATTTCACCGACTTGTTTTGGAGAATCAATATTAAACTCTTCTCCTGCTAAAGAATATATTCTTTCTTTAATTTGATTAAGCTGAACTTTGAAGTTTTCACCCATTTTTTCTAAGACTTCAACATCTAACGGAAAACCTTCAATTTCCATATCTGCTAAAACACTTGCGAGAGGGATTTCAACTTCTTGATAAAGTTTTAAGCATTCCAAAGCATCTAAGTCTGAAAGTGCTTTGTTAGCGAACTTATAAGAATAGTAAGCAATCTTACACGCTCTTTCAGGATTCGAATTATCAAATAGTGAAAGCGAATCATCTTTCTTAGAAGCGATATTTGCGCCAAAGAAATGCATAACTGAATCAACATTATTAACTAGGGTAGAATCGAGAAGATAGGCCGCTAATAAGGCGTCAAAATATAAACCGCTAATTTCGATGCTTTTATGATGCAAGGCAACTTTGATTGCCTTATAGTCGTAGCAATATTTTTTTATGCTAGAATCTTTCAAAATTTCCAGCAATTCCTGGTTATCTTTGAATTTTTCTTCGCGAATATAGAATAGTTGGTTGTTAATTTTTAATCCCATTCCATAGACGACAGCGTCATTATAATTACCTGGTTCAATATCTAAAGCAATCGCAATTTCAGTTGGTTTATTTTTAATCTCGAGTTTGCTAACTTCGTCAAATTCAATTTCTATATCTTCACTATCTTTTTTAAGAGTAGTTGGAAGTCTATTTATAAATTGTTTTAATTCGTATTTATTGCAGAAAGCGTTGATCTTATTGAAATCATATCCTTCATAAACAAGATCTTGAGAGGTGAATGGCAAATCAACGTTGGTCAAGATTTTCGCCATTTCATAGCAGTGTCTTCCTAATTCAGCATTTTCGACGATTGATTCACCAACTTTTGATTTCATAGTTTTGGCGGCTTCAACAATCGCTTCAAATGATCCGTATTCTTGAATCAGTTTAACTGCGGTTTTATCACCAACGCCAGGAATTCCTTGGAGGTTATCACTAGCGTCGCCTCTTAAACCTTTGTAATCAATAATTTGAAGTGGTTGAAAACCATATAATTCTGGCATTGTTTTTTCATTCATAACTACAATGTTAGACATGCCGGTTTTTAAAATATGAATTGAGATATTTTTCTCAATTAATTGCAAGAAATCACGGTCTGATGTATAGACGATAACTTCGAAATTATCTTTAGCGAGCATCTTTGATGCTGTGCCGCATATATCATCTGCTTCAAAGCCTTCTTTCTCAAATGTAAAGATATCTAAAGAATGAAGTAATTCTCTAACGATTGGCATTTGAATTTTTAATTCTTCAGGCGCTGGTTTACGATTTGCTTTGTAAGTCTCATCTTCTTTATGTCTAAATGTTGCTTTTCCTGTATCGAAGCCAACGAATAAAGCGTCACCTTCTTTTAGGCTATGGAGTACTTTGTTAAGCATATTTGAAAATGCAAAAACAGCATTGGTAGGAGTGCCGTCTTTGGTTCTCATGATTTCGTTTCCACCATATGCGGTGGCGTAATATGCTCTAAAGAGCAAAGAGTTACCATCAATAATATATGCTTTATTCATTTACTAACTCCTTTATATCTTTAACAAGGGTAACGCTAAATTCACCTTTTCTATTTTTGTAGCCATCAATAACCACAATGTGATTTTTCTTAAGGGCTTTAGCGGATTTCAAATATGTTTCAGGGAATAAAACTAATTCGATTTCACTAGTTTCATCATAAACGCTTATAAAGGCCATCGCCTGATTCTTTTTGGTAACAGTCTTACGAATGTTTTTAATGATTGCGAATACTTTAACATCACCCGTTGAATCATCAATTTCTTCAATCTTTATAGCTTTACTATCTTTGATTTCTTTTTTGTATTTCTCTAGTGGAGAACCAGAGACCATTAAACCTAATGCTTGGAACTCTTTATCGAGGTTTTCAATTAAATCATCATTAACGCGTTTAAATTCTGGTTTTGGATATAGGTTTGGATCAAAGGCTAATAAGCCCTGATCATCTAAGGCAAAAGAAGCAAATATCAATGCGCTTGAAACATTTAATCTAAGCGATGCTCTTGATGATTCTAAAGAATCAAAGCCACCAGCATCAATGATATTCATTAAAGTAACGTTAGACAATTTGTGTTGTCCCATACGAATGACAAAATCAAACAAGTCATCGAATTTCTTTTTGTTTCTTTCTTCAATAATTTGTGAAGCGATTGTGGAGGAAACACCCTTGATAGAAGTAAGTGGGAATAATATTTCGTTATTTCTGATTTTAAAGTAGGTATCCGATTCATTTATATCTGGGCAAACAATCTTAATTTTTGCCTTTTTCATTTCCGCGATTGTGTTGTTGAATTCGTTAGTTGATGCATTCGAAAGAATAGAAGCATAGAACTCAAGAGGATAATGCGCTTTTAAATATGCCATTCTCGCAGAGAATATCGCATAAACAAAAGCATGTGAACGGTTGAAACCATAGTTAGCAAATTTATAGATAAGTTGATAAACTTCTTCGGCTTCTTTTGGATTAATTCCTTGCTTGATCGAGCCATCAATAAAGCTTTTCTTTAAGGAAACCATCTTTGAGGAATCTTTCTTTGATACCGCTCTTCTAAAGATATCTGCTTGGGCTAATGAGAAACCAGCCATCTTTGATGCGATTTGCATAATCTGCTCTTGATAGACGATTTGTCCATAGGTTGGCGCTAAGATTTCTTCTAAGATTTTGGAGACATATTGAATCTTTGCACCAGTATTTTTGTATTTCGCGTATTCTTTGATTTGATCCATTGGACCAGGTCTAAATAATGCAAGAATAGCAACAACATCTTCAAAGTTTTTAATTTTGACAGTTTTAATCGCATTTCTCATGCCAGCCGATTCAAGTTGGAATATACCCATCGTTTTTGCGCTGGCGATAATCTTAATTGCATCTTCATCATCATAAGGAATATCTTCTTGTTTGAGGTTGATTCCTTTTGCTTTTAACAGAGTTAAACAATCTTCAACAATTGTGAGGTTTCGTAACGCTAAAATGTCCATCTTTAAGAAGCCTTGTTCTTCAAGATAGTCTTTTTCAAATTGTTCAACATAGCCTCCATCAAAAGCAGGTGAAAGTGGTATCGCTGTTTCAAGTGAATCAGCATTTAAGACAATACCTACAGCGTGCAAACTTGCTTGTCTTGGTAAGCCTTCGATTTTTGAAGCAAGTGAAACGATTTCTAAATAATATTTATCATCGTTTACTAACGATCTAAAGTTAGCGTTCGTTTTGTATATTTCACGTAGTGAAAGTTTGTCTTCTCTATCCTCTTTGATTAAACGAGTGAACAATTCGATATCGCGCTTTTCATAGCCAAAGATTTTGCCAACATCATTTAAGGCTTGTTTAGCGCCAATCTTTTGAATAGCCATAATACGAGCGACTCTTTCGCTTCCATATTTTTCACGGATATAAGAAACGACATCTTCTCGTTTAACATCGGAGAAGTCGACGTCGATATCTGGCATTGTTTGACGATGTTCGTTTAAGAAACGTTCAAATAACAAGTTGTGTTCAATTGGATCTGGTACAGTGATTCCCAAGGAATAGGAAACTAACGAACCTGCTGCAGAGCCTCGACCTGGACCGACAGATATATCATTCTTTTTCGCATAGTTAACATAGTCATGAACGATTAAGAAATAATCACTGTAACCCATTTTCTTAATTATATTAAGTTCGTAATCCAATCTATCGAGATATTCTTGTGATGTTTTGTTTAGTTTATTTAAGCCATCTAACGCTAGCTTTCTAAGATAATCATCACTAGATAAACCTAAATCATTTTGATATTGGATTAACTTACCGCGATTCGATAAGAATTCGAATTTAACATAGTTAGCAATCTTATTAGCAAGTTCAATTTCTTCTTTTGTGTATAGTTTTTGAATAGTTTCTTCGCTTAGAAGGTATTCATTACCAGAACATTTCTTTTCGGTTAAAACTTCTTTGGATTCAACGGCTTCCATCATCTTTAAGATAATGGCATCATCTTTATTCGCATATTTAACCATTGGGAACGCTACACATTTGTAGTGGTGATTGTCGGCGAATTCGCGCATAAAGTTGACATAGTCAATTTCGCCATTAACTTCCATACCAAAGAAGAAATATTTAATTCCATTAGTTAGTTTAACCATTTTCTTTGCCAAAGAATCAGGTTCAGAAATATAAACTTTCTTTAAAGCGTCGTTTTGAATTGGAAGAATAACAACTAATCCATCATTATGTTCTTTTAAAACGCTGAGTTTGAGATTGTTTCTTGAATATTCGTAATTTAGTTTAAGAAGATTTCGATAGCCTGCTTCATTTAAGACGATGAAAGTGAATAACAAATTATCAAAATAAAAATCTTCGCCGACAATTGGCTTGATGTTTGTTTTTTGACAAGCGTGAACAAAAGATGGTACACCACTTAATGTTTGATAGTCAGTTATAGCGGTCGCAGTGCAACCAAGTTTCTTTGCACGTTCAACATACTGGTCAACTTTTAAACCAGATTTCTCAAATGAGTAGCCTGAATAAACGTGTAAAAACGGGAATGACATACTGATATTTTATCAATTTTAGCTATTTCTATAAAGAAAAAAGGTATCAAATTTTGAAACCTTTTTTAATATTGAAATATCTTTGATTTTCGAGCGTTAATTTTTGGTTTGTATTAAACTTGTCTAAATTAGCAACTTATCCAGGATTTGCCGGAGATATTGCTATTTAAACATCGCATCTAAATCATCCAATAAGCTCTTTAATTCGTCGAGGTTTTTAAGCTTCAAACCACTGGCTTGAGCATGACCTCCTCCATTATATTTTTCGGCGATATGAGAGATATCGATTCCACCTGATCTTAGCGAAACCCTCCAGTTACCTTTCTTAACGTCTTCAGTAACACTTAACCAAGCGTTGATGCCGTCAAGATGAGCGAATAAGTTAACATTATCCTTTCCTCTAATAGCTGGAAGATTGAATCTTTTGAGGGTTGCATCATCCAAAATGTAATAAGCGACGCCATGTGGAGTGATTTGATAATGTCTAAGAATATAACCAGTAACTTCGAGGTCTTCTAGTTTTTGGTTATACATATCAGCGTAGATTTCAGTTATGTTGATACCGCATTCTAGTAATTTTTGAGCAATATAGAAGGTGTGAGTTGTGGTGGAACCGTATAAGAAACGGCCAGAATCGCCAACTATTGCTTTGTATAGATTTGTTGCGCATTCTTTACCTACTTTGTATTTCTTTGGGAAAGAGAAGAACATATTAGCGATCAACTCACCCGCCGCGGCCATCGATTCATCAACTATAGATAAATCTCCGAATGGTTCAACTTCTGGATGGTGATCAATTTTGATTAAGAAATCGGCTTTATCGGCTCTTTCATCACAAATTCTATCTAAATTAGATAGGTCAAGAACAATTCCAAGGAATGGATGATTAAACCATTCGTCAGGAATTTCTTCCATTTTGACGAAGCATTGTCCAGTTAGTGTGACATGATTATCGCCGACATAAACAACACTTTTGTTTGGAAAATTATCTTTGATGAAATGGACAAAACCCATTTGGGAGCCTAACGCATCATAGTCAGGATGATCGTGTCTAAAAATGGCGATGCGGTCATATTCTTTGATTTTTGCTAGAACTTCACCGTATTTATGTTCGTAGGTTTGATTTCTTTCTTCTAATATATTCATTTTATTTTTTAAGGTAATAAGCGTAAGTGTCGCGAGCAATCATTACTTCTTCATCAGTTGGAATTACGACAACTTTGATCTTGGAATCAGGTGTTGATAACACAACTTCTTCTCCGCGTTTTGAGGCATTGAGTTTCTTATCGATTTTGATGCCTAACGCTGGAGCGATTTCATCACAAACTTGCTCTCTGGTGAGGGTGGAATTTTCACCGATTCCAGCGGAAAAAATGATTAAATCTGCGCCGCCTAAACGGACAAAATATTGACCGATAAAATCAGCGATACGTCTAATAAATAGGCGATTAGCAAGAATTGCTCTCTTGTTTCCTTCAGAACATGCTTTTAAAACATCTCTGGAGTCATTAGAGATTCCGGAGACACCGAGGAAGCCTGATTGTTTGTTAAAAATTTGATACATTTCTTCGACTGATTTTCCAGTACATTTGCAGAGGTAATTCATGACCGATGGATCTAAGTCACCAGTTCTTGTTCCCATCATGATACCACCGAGTGGAGTTAAACCCATTGAGGTAGCGATACATTTTCCATCTTTAACAGCGGTGATGGAAGCGCCAGAACCGATATGGCAAACAATCATTCTTGGATGTTCGATGCCTTTAACGTATTTAAGACCAACTTGTGATAAGTATTTGTGAGATGTGCCATGCGCACCATATCTTCTACAATCATATTTTTCAGAATATTCATATGGAATTGGGAAGAGATAGTCTTCTTCAGACATTGTCTGATGGAAGGCTGTATCAAAGACAGCAACATTAACTGAATCTGGAAGAATCTTCTTGAACGCTCTAAAGCCAACTAAGTGAGCTTTGTTGTGAAGCGGTGCAAGTGGAATCAAAGATTCAATCTTATCTTCTGTGTCTTTATTAAATAATTCAGACTTAGAGAAATACTTACCACCTTGAACGATGCGGTGACCACAGGCAACAATTTCATCCATTGATTTGACTATGCCTTTATCAATGAGAGCTTTCACTAATAATTCGACCGCTGCAGCGTGATCTAATATTGGAAGGACTGTTTTTTCTTCTTGTCCATTCCATTTGATACCAAATATTGCGTCTTCATGACCAATACGTTCTGCGTTTCCAGAACAAAGAACCTTTTCTTCTGGCATTTCATAAAGCTTGAATTTTAAGCTTGATGAACCAGCGTTAACTGCCATTACTTTTGCCATATTAAAACCTCTTTTCGTTAAGAATTATAGTAAAACACATCGATATTTTCAATATAATTGAATAACTAATTAGTAAACCGGTTTCATACACATAAGTGCGCTTACGTATAAAAATTGTGTTAAAATGTTTGCACTTATGGCATTCGGATTATTATATGACTACCTAATGGGTCAGTGTATTGACGCTTACACATATTTTGGAGCGCACAAAGAAGAGCGCGACGGCGTCAAAGGTTTCGTTTTTAGGCTATATGCTCCATGCGCTAGTGATGTTTCGGTCATCGGCGATTGGAACAATTGGGACGTTACCAAAGATAAGATGATTAAAGTTGATGATTCTGGAACGTGGGAACTTTTCATTCCTAACTTAGTGGATTATCAATCTTATAAATTCCATTTTAAAAACAAACACGGCAAATACGTGGACAAAGCTGATCCATTCGCTTTCTATAGCGAATATCGTCCTGCGACTGCCTCCAGATTATTTGATTACACCAATTTCGCTTGGCATGATTCTAGCTTCATGAAAGCCAGAACCAGATGTTTTGATAAACCAATGTCAATTTATGAAATGCATCTTGGTTCTTGGAAAGGTCAAGTTGATGGACGTAATCTTTCTTATGAAGAAATCGCGGATTACTTAATTCCTTATGTTAAGGGATTAGGCTATACACACGTTGAGCTTATGCCGATTGTTCAACACCCATTTGATGGTAGCTGGGGTTATCAAGCCACAGGTTTCTACTCGGTAGATTCTCGTTATGGTAATCCAAAACAATTAATGTCATTTGTGGACCGAATGCATCAAGCGGATATCGGAGTTATTTTTGACTTCGCGCCTGTGCATTTTGCGAATGATGAATTCGCTTTAATTGATTTTGATGGTGATTGTTTATTCGAATCCAAAGATCCAAGTAGAAGATATTCTCCTTGGGGAAGTTCGTATTTTGATTTAGGTAAAGATCCTGTTCGTTCTTTCCTAATGTCTGCGATGAATTATTACGCGACAATGTTTCACATTGATGGCTTAAGAATTGATGCGGTCAGCAACATGCTTTTCTATGATGGAAATAAGGCAAAAGGTGTCAATGAAGGCGCTGTTGAATTCTTAAAAAGAACCAATGGTTTACTTCACGACCGTCATTGTTCCTTAATGATGATTGCGGAAGATAGCAGCGATTTCTATGGTGTCACCAAGCCAACTGGTTATGGTGGTGTTGGTTTTGACTATAAATGGGATCTCGGTTGGATGAATGATACTTTGAAGTATTATGGAGTTGATCCAATTTACAAAAAATACGACCACAACAAGTTAACTTTCTCCATGGCTTATTTCTTCAATGAAAACTTTATGCTTCCTTTCTCTCACGACGAAGTCGTTCATGGAAAGGGCACACTTATAAATAAGATGTGGGGAAGTTATGAAAATAAGTTCGCTTTACTTAGAAACTTATATACCTATCAAATGGGACATCCAGGAAAGAAATTGTCTTTCATGGGCAACGAACTTGCTTCATTTGATGAATGGAATGAAACCAAATCACTTCCATGGGTTTTAAAAACCTTCCCATCACACGATTCTATCTCCAGATTAGTTCGTGATTTGAATCTTATCTATAGATATGAAAAGTGTTTATATACGAATGAATATAATCCTGCCAATTTTAATTGGTTGATGGTGGATAATAAGAATGATTCCATCTTTGCGTTTGAAAGATTCGACGGCAATTCTCGTTTGGTTTTCGTTTTCAATATGACTCCAAACTTCTATGATTGCTATGAAATTGGTGTTACTCAACCTGGTACATACGAAGAAATCTTTAACTCTGACAAAGATGTTTATGGAGGCTGGAATCAATATAACGGCCTTCCATGCCAAACTGATGATTTTGGTCCAGAAAATCGTCCATATAAAATTAGAATTAAAATCGCCTCCTTTGGAGCGATGATCTTTAAATATAAAGGAAAGGGAAAGAAGTAACTTATGTTTTCCTCGAAAAAAGAATTTATCAAAGAATATCAGCTTCGCTTAGCAGAAAGATATGGTAATTCTGTTAGCGACGCTCACCCAACCGAACTTTATGATATTTTAGGCGAAATGGTTAGAGACTACGCTGGTAAATACTGGCGAGATACTCGTGACGTCGTCTTAAAAAAAGGAAAGAAACAATTAGTGTATTTTTCGATGGAGTTCTTAATTGGTCGTTTACTTACCAATAACTTACAAAATTTAGGCATCTATGATGTTGCTAAAGAAGGTCTAGAAGAATTAGGCATCGATATCAATATGCTCGAAGAGCAAGAAAGCGATGCTGGTCTTGGGAATGGTGGTTTAGGTCGACTTGCTGCCTGTTTCTTAGATTCAATCTCTTCCTTAGGCTATCCAGTCTTAGGAAATACTATCCGTTACGAATACGGATTCTTCCGTCAATTAATTCAAAAAGGTCGTCAATTCGAAGTCCCAGATCAATGGTTAACCAATGGTTTTGTCTTTGAGACAAGAAAATCAAAACATGCGGTTGAAATTGAATTCGGCGGATCTTCTGAATCCTATATCAAAGAAGATGGTAGTTTCGGCTTAAGAACTGTTGGCGCCACTCACGTTAAGGCTGTTCCATACGATGTTTCTATCGTTGGTTATAACAACGGAGTTTGTAATACCTTAAGACTTTGGAGCGCTGAACCAAGTGAAGAAAACCTTCCAAAAGGTGTTCCATTCGAAGAATATCTCAATACTTTGAAAGAATTATCACATGGTCTTTATCCAGATGATTCCACTCAAAAAGGTCGTATTCTTAGACTTAGACAGCAATATTTCCTTGTTAGCAGTGGTCTTCAATCCATTTTAAGACAACATTATCGTCAATATAATACATTGCTTAACTTACACGAATACTATGTATTTCAACTCAACGATACTCACCCAATCTTAGCGATTCCTGAATTAATGAGATTAATGATGGACGTATACGGCTATGGCTGGAATGAATCTTGGGAAGTAGTCACTAAAGCAATTGCTTATACAAACCACACCATTATGGCGGAAGCACTTGAAAAGTGGCCAATCGAATATGTCCAACAAGTTTGCCCACGTTGCTACATGATCATTGAAGAAATCAACCGTAGATTCAATCAATTCCTAGATTCGAAAGGTGTTTCTCAAGGAACTAGATACGCGACTCAAATCATCAAAGATGGTTTGATTCATATGACAAACCTCGCTATTTATGCTTCATTCTCCATCAATGGCGTTGCGAAATTACACACCGAGATTTTGAAGAAAGAAACCTTCAAAGACTTCTATGAATTATTCCCAGAGAAGTTCAATAACAAGACAAATGGTGTCACTCAACGTAGATGGTTAATGTATTGCAACCCACGTTTAACTAAGTTAATCGATGAACGAATTGGTAAAGCGTGGAAGACCGATATGGAAGATGAGATTATTAAACTCAAACCATATGCGACCGACAAAAAGACTAAAGATTTGTTCTTAGATATTAAGCACGAAAATAAAGTCAAATTGGCTAAATACATCAAAGAAAAGATGAATATCGATGTCGATGTTAATTCTATTTTTGATGTGCAAGTTAAAAGGCTTCACGCTTACAAGCGTCAATTAATGAACGTGTTCCATATTATATATTTATATAATAGACTCAAATATGATCCAAACTTTAAGATCTATCCAAGAACCTTTATCTTTGGTGCAAAAGCTGCGCCAAGCTATGTCTACGCGAAAAAGATTATTCAATTAATCATCTCGGTTGCAGATATCGTTAATAACGATCCAGAAGTTAGCAAATACATGAAAGTTATCTTCATGGAAAACTATGGTGTCTCTTTGGCAGAGAAAATTATTCCTGCTGCCGATGTTAGTGAACAAATTTCAACAGCTTCAAAAGAAGCTAGTGGAACATCCAACATGAAGTTCATGATGAACGGTGCGATTACCTTAGGTACCTTAGATGGCGCTAACGTTGAAATTAAAGATTTCGTTGGTGATGAAAACTGTGTCATCTTCGGTTTAACTTCTGAAGAAGTCTTAAATTACTATGCAAATGGTGGATATTCGGCTTGGGAAGAATATCATAATAACCCGATTGCTCATGAGATTATGGATTCACTTCGTAATGGACCATGGGTTACTAAGCCAGATAAATTCAATCTCATCTTTGATGAAATTATGAATAACAACGACTGCTATTTCATTCTCAAAGATTTACCAGAATACATTAAAGCTCAGCAAAAGATTGAGAAATTATATCTTGATCGCGATAAATGGGCCGAAATGTGCTTAATCAATATCGCTGGTAGTGGATTCTTCTCCTCTGACCGCACAATCAAAGACTATGTCAAAGACATTTGGCATTTACAAAAAGTCAACGAAAAATGATTAACTTAAAAGAATTATATTCTTTGCAAGCTAGTTTAGATGCAGAGATTGCGCAAAATCATCATGTTTCATACGAGACAACTTTTGAAAGACGCTTACTTGCTTTAATCGTTGAGATTGGTGAACTCGCTAATGAAACAAGATGTTTTAAATATTGGTCTAGCAAAGGTCCATCTCCAAAAGAAGTTGTGATGGACGAATTTGCCGATGGCATTCATTTCCTTCTTTCTTTAGGAATTCCACTTAAAACTACTAAGTTTGATTATGAGATTAAAAAAAGTGATTTAGATTTAACTCGACAAATTCATGAAGTTTATAAAGCTGCGACCACATTATTAGATCATTATGATTTAGAGCATTATATCGATGCGTTCCAAAAATATCTCAACTTATCCGCATCAATCGGTATGAGTGAAGACGAAATAATCTCTTCATACAAAGCCAAGTTAAAAGTTAATCATATTAGGCAAGAAACTAACTATTAAAAAAGAGGCAAAGCCTCTTTTCTTTTACAATAATTTATCTATTTCGTTTTCGGAATATACTTCAATTCCGTGTTCTTTTAGCATTCTAGCGGTGACGCCCATTCCTGAAATCAATAAATCAGCGAAGTATCCGTCATAGATTTGGTGGGTTCCACAAGATGGAGATTTTTCTTTTAAAACCGCTTTTTTGATTCCAAGATACTTACACAAAGCTAAGGCTTTATTAGCCCCTTTTTCAAATTCACGAGTAACATTTTTGCCTTCTTTATTAAACACTTGCGAACCCCTAATTTCATTAGGAATTCGAGGAGTATGTAATCCGCCTTCTACTTCGGGGCAAAAAAGCACCAATTCATATTTCTCTTTGAGCTTTTCGATATCTGGCCGATAGTTACTTTGACCTTTGTAATTTGTCTTTTCACCAGCTAGACAAGCACTAATCAGGATTTTTTGCATATAATCATTCTATCAAATAAGTAATATTTCACAATGAAATATAGTAAAATCATATACATGGATCAAAAACGATTTGAATTTGTTAAAAACGGAATAACTTATCCTGTTTTTGTTACATATAAAAGACAGAAAAATGTTTACTTTAGATTTAAAGATGGGAATTTTTATATTTCCGCTCCTTATCGAACATCTAATAAATTTATTGCTTCTGGTATCGATAAATTCTTTAAAAGATTAGTGAATAAACCACGCAAAGAAATTGAACATTTTTCCTTCGAAAATAATTATGTTTATCTTCTTGGGAATAAAGTAGGAATAGATTCCATAGATGTTAAAGATAATGGCGAATTGCAGGAATATTTAAAAAATATTGCTCTCAAAGTGTTGACCGAAGAAGTTAGAAAATTCGAAGCAATAATGGGAATAGATAAACCGTATAAAATTAGAGTTAAGAACACTTGTAGACAATATGGATCTAATTCAAGAAAAACCCATACATTATCTTTTCAAATATCTTTGATACACTATTCGTTGGAGATAATTGATTCGGTAGTGGTACACGAGTTATCTCACGAATTCGAAAGAAACCACCAAAAGGAGTTCTATGAGATTGTTTATAGATACTGTCCAAACTACAAGGAACTCCACAAAAAATTAAGAAAGGGAATTCATCAATGATTAAAGAAATTAAATCTCGTCAAAACGAATTGATTAAAGAAGTTACAAAACTGAATTCTTCTAGTTATCGTAAAAAAGCTGGAATATTTAAAGTTGAAGGTTTTCATATGCTTGAAATGGCTTTTAAAGCAAAGGTCGTTACCAAAGTTTTTTCTTTGGAAAAATTAGAAGAAATTGATGAAAAAATCCCTCAATACATTGTCAGCAAAGAAGTGATGGAAAAAATTACAGAAACCAAATCACCTCAAGGTGTGGTGGCAGTTTGTAATTTACTTCCTAACAAGACACCAATGAATAATAAAGTATTGTATCTAGATGGAGTTAGCGATCCGGGAAACCTTGGAACGATTTTAAGAACCGCTCTGGCTTTTGGTTTTAAAGATGTTGTTTTATCCAAAGAATGCTGTTCTATTTACAACGACAAAGTTTTGCAAGCATCTCAAGGCTCCATATTTAGTTTAAATATATCTAACGAATTTGATTTAGTGGAATTAAAGAAAAAAGGCTACAAGATTTTAGCAACCGAAATTAAAGGATCAATTGACTTAGAAAGCGTTAAAAAACCAGAAAAATTCGTTTTAGTTTTAGGTAATGAAGCGCACGGCGTTAGTGAAGATGTTTTAAAAATTGCCGATCAAAGAATACGAATTGATATTTCGGATATCGAATCGCTCAATGTTGCTATCGCTGGAGCGATTAGCATGTATCATCTCAAATAATAAATAAATTTATTAAGATAAGCAAAATCCCATTGTTTATATGGATAAATTTATATTTATCTTAACAAACAAATACGATATAATATTACTGCGTTGACGAGAAGTAGTAACTCCAGACACATCTATAAATAGGGAATGTGGAATAGTGGAACCCACAAGTTATAAATGGGAGCGAATTCACCTCTGAGCATGTTGATGAACAACCGTTAGTCGCGTTAAGACTTAGAGCAACTACAAAAATGTTGAAGAAGGATGGCACCACGGGGAAACTCGTTCCTAGTGTGTCATTTTATTTTATAAAAAAGGAGAAAATGTATGGCAGAAGAATTCTCAAAAGTCAAAGAAGTTGAAGCTAAAGTTCTTGATGAAATGTCAAAAGTTAATGATGAAGCCTCTTTAAAAGAGTTCCAAGAACAACATCTTTCAAAAAAGTCTGAATTATCACAGTTGATGTCAGAAATTAGAAATGTTGCGAATGAACAAAAGGCTAAATTTGGTCAAGCGGTCAACGAAGCTAGAAACAAAGTCATGGAAGCTTTCCAAAAGAAATCACAAGAAATCAATGATGCGATTATTGCCAAAAAGTTAGCGAGAGAAACCATTGATATTACTCTTCCTGGCTATAACTACAAAATGGGTGGAATCAATCCATTCTATTTAGTCCAAGATGAAATTATTGATACATTTGTATCAATGGGCTATGAAGTTAAAGAAGGGCCAGATGTTGAATCTGATTACTATAACTTCGAAAGAATGAATATTCCTGCAAATCATCCTGCTAGAGAAATGCAAGATTCTTTCTATATCAATCCAACCACTTTGCTTCGCACACATACTTCTCCAGAACAAGCTAGAGCGATGGATGAAAAAGAAGGTAAACCATTAATGATGATTTGCCCGGGCAAATGCTTTAGAAGAGATGATGATGATGTCACTCACTCCCATCAATTTGGACAAGTTGAAGGCTTAGTCGTCGGTAAAGGTATTACCTTAGCAAACTTAAAGGGAACCTTAGAATTATTCATCCGTAAAATGTTTGGTGAAAAACGTCAAGTTCGTTTCCGTGGATCGTATTTCCCGTTTACCGAACCTTCGGTTGAAGTCGACGTCACTTGCATGAACTGCGGTGGTAAAGGCTGCTCAACCTGTAAGGGCACTGGCTACATCGAAATCTTAGGCGCTGGTATGGTTCATCCAAACGTCTTAAAGATGTCTGGCTATGATCCAGAAGTTTATAGTGGATTTGCTTTCGGCGTTGGCGTAGAACGTGTTGCAATGCTTAGATACGGCATCGATGATATCCGTAAGATATATCAAGGTGATGTTCGATTTATCGAACAATTCACTAGAAAATAAGGAGGCAAACGATCATGAAAGTTTCACTTAATTTATTAAAGAAATTCGTTGATTTAGAAGGTTTAACTCCTGAAGAAATTGCGAAGAGATTAACCTTCGCTGGCGTAGAAGTTGAATCGATTGAAAAGATTGCTTCCGCTTCCAAAGTAGTAGTGGGTGAAGTCATCCACTGCGAGAATATGGAAAATAGTGACCACCTCCATGTTACTAAAGTAAACTGTGGTCCTAAATATGGAACACTCGATATCGTTTGTGGTGCTCCTAATTGCCGCAAAGGTCTAAAAGTCATCGTTGCTTTAGATGGCTGCGTCCTTCCAGGCGGCACAATTAAAAAAGGCCAAATTAGAGGCCATGAATCAAATGGTATGCTTTGCTCTTTGTTAGAGCTTGGTGTTGATTCCAAGTATTTAAGCGAAGAACAAACAAAAGGTATTGAAGAGCTTCCAGCTTCATTTGAAGTTGGTTCTGAAAATGTTTTAGAACTTTTAGGTTTAGATGATACCGTTTTAGATCTTAAACTTTTAGCGAACCGTTCTGACTTATATTCAGTCTTGAATATTGCGAAAGAAATTAAAACTTTATTCGGAAAAGAAGTTAATTTACCAAAGGCAAGTGTCAAAGAAACCTTCAAAGCAAACTTCAAAGTCGGCTCCGAAACTGAGAAATGTCCACAATTCTCCGCAAGAGTGGTGAAGGGCATTGTCACAAAGGAATCACCAAGTTGGTTAAAAGAAGCTTTACGTTCCTCTGGTATTAGATCCATCAACAATATCGTTGATATTGGTAACTACATCATGCTTGTGACCGGTCAACCACTTCACATGTATGACTTAGACAAGCTTGAAAAACAAGAACTTATTGTTCGTGATGATATTGAAGGCGATTTTGTCGCATTAGACGAAAAGACCTACAAACTTCAAAAAGGCGATATTTGTATTACAAGTAATGGCAAAGTCATGTGTCTTGGTGGCGTCATGGGCTCTTTAGCCTGCGCAGTCGATGAAAAGACAAAAAACGTTGTTATTGAAGCCGCCAATTTCGATTACGCTTCTATTAGAAGAACCTCAATTAGACTCAATCTTAGCAGTGATTCTTCACAAAGATTTGTTAAAGGCATTAATCCAAATCAATATGACTATGTCATGGATTTAACTGCTGATCTTTTACTTTCATTAGCGGACGCCAAAGAAGTCGCAGAAGTTGATACTTATCTTAAAGAAAAGTATGTGCCAACCAAGATTAAATCTTCCGTTAAATACATCAATGGTAGATTAGGCACGTCCTTCTCAAAAGAAGAAGTATTAGGAGCTTTAAAAGCTGCTCATATTGAAGTGAAAGATAGCGGTGATGAATTAGAAGCTATTATTCCTGATCATCGTATTGATATCACTGGCGAAGCTGATTTAAGTGAAGAAGTGATTCGTATTTTAGGATTTGAACATATCGAGTCCAAATTACCAGTCACAGAATTATTTGTTGGCAAACTCGAACCAAATCTTGAAAAGAAACGTTCGGTTCGTTCTTATCTACGTGGAATTGGTCTTGACGAAGTCCTTTGCTATTCGTTAGTTGACAAAGATGAAATCGATGAATTTAGAATTCTAAACAAGGATGAGGCCTACAAAGTTCTCAATCCATTAACCGATGAGCATCAATATGTTCGCACGAACTTGCTTCCATCATTGATGAACACTCTTATTTATAATAAGAATCACTCAAACGATAATGTCGCAATCTTCGAAGTTAGTGATATTTATTCTCTTCCAGAACATAAATCAATCCATTTGGGCATCGCTTTAGTGGGTAATGATTTAAGAAGATATGCCTTAAAAGGTGAACCATATTCTTATTATCACCTAAAAGGTGTTATCGATTCTTTATTAGCCTTATTTGGTATCGATGAAAAACGTGCTGTTATTTCTCGACTCGAAGAGAAAGAATTCCATCCTGGAAAATCAGCATTACTTAAAATAGATGGTAAACCGGCAGCAGTGTTTGGCGAACTCCATCCAAATACTTTAAAGAAGTATCATCTTGAGAAAGAAAATGTTTGTGTTCTCGAGTTCGATTTAAGCGTTCTTTTCGAGACCAAAACTTCTCTTAAAAAGATGTCCGAAATCTCCCGCTATCAAAGCGTAAAACGCGACTTTGCTTTCATCTTTGAAGACAAAGTTACTTCTAAAGAAGTAGTTCAAGAAGTATATCGTGTTAATCGTGAACTCATTAAAGACGTTGAAGTGTTCGATGTTTATAAAGGTGAACACGTTAAAGAAGGTCATTATTCTATGGCGTTCTCCATCTATTTAAATAGCAACGAAAAAACACTCGTTGATAAAGATATTTCCGCAGTTGAAGAAGCGGTTATTAAGGCTATCGAACTCAAGTTTGGAGCAGAACTTCGTAAATGATAAAAATTGACGTTTCAAAATTACCATATTCCAAAGAAGTTATTCTTAAAGAAAACGTGGTTTTTGACGTCGAAAAATTTCCTTGCCATCTTCCCCTAATTGAAGTTAAAAAAGCGGAAGTAGAAGCAAGAGTAAACCGCTACGAAGATTTCATTTATGTTAACTTAATAGTTAAAGCAGACGTAATCTTACAGTGTTCTTATTCCTTAAAACCTTTCGAATCAAATGTTAAAGGAGACGAAGAAATGCATTTCGCTTCTTATGTTGAAGAAGGTGATGATGATTTGATTGTTTACAAAGGCAATTCAATCGAGCTTGATAAATATATTTTTGATCTAATTTCTGCATCTGTTCCTCTTTCTCCAAAAGCACCTGGAGCCAAGCTTCCTAGTAGTGGCAAAGATTACCGCGTCATTAGCATCGATGAATTTGCTAAGGAAAAAGAAGAAAAAAGCGATCCAAGATTTGATGCTCTAAAAGACTTGCATTTAGATTAAGTTTTACAAAGTAAACGTCGCCTCTAGCGGCGTTTTTCTTTTGCTTAGCATTAATTTTTTAAAATTACCTATTTACAACAATT
Source organism: uncultured Erysipelotrichaceae bacterium (assembly GCA_947303755.1). Classification (GTDB taxonomy): domain Bacteria; phylum Bacillota_I; class Bacilli_A; order RFN20; family CAG-826; genus Fiminaster. The sequence continues at coordinate 27,076 of CAMYZF010000003.1, forward strand.
AGGGGATTTCACTATAATTGAAATATAAAGTGGGAGAAAGTGGTAAAAATGTTTTTCGGGTCGTTTGAACATACTTTAGACGAAAAGAACCGCCTTTTAATTCCTTCTCGTTTACGAGGCGAACTTGGTTCAAAAGTTTTTATCATGAAAGGATATGAGGGATCTTTATCTCTTTATCCAGAGAATCAATTTTCTAAATACATCGAAAAACTCGAACATTTACCATACGAATCTAAACTCTCACGTGATATTGAAAGAATTTCGCTTAGTAGCGTTTTTGAGATCGATGTTGACAAAGTCAATCGTATCCAAATCCCAACCGCTTTGATCAATAAATACAGCATCTCCAAAGAAGTTGTGGTAGTTGGTGTTATCAATCACATTGAAATCTGGTCAAAAGCTAAATGGGAAGAATATCTCAAAACTAATGAAAAAGAATTTGAAGCGAAATCGGAAGAATTACTTAAAAATGTCTAAACACGTTTCTGTTTTACTTAACGAATCCATCGATTTGCTAAATATCAAGGCAGATGGTGTTTATGTTGATTTAACACTTGGTCGTGGTGGACATTCTAAAGAAATCTTACGACGCATTCCATGTGGAAGGCTTTATGCCTTTGATAAAGACGAAGACGCAATTAAGGAATCGATTGAAAATCTCCGCAACTTCGAAAATAAAACCGTAATCCGTGAAGATTTCCGTAATTTCAAAGAAAGTCTAATCTCCTTAGGAGTAGACAAAGTCGATGGAATCTTAATGGATTTAGGAGTGTCTTCACCTCAATTCGATGAATCTAATCGAGGATTCTCTTATAAAGAGGAAGCTCGTCTAGATATGAGAATGGATAAAAGACAATCTTTAGATGCTCATCAGGTTGTTAACACTTATTCACTGAAACAATTAACTGACATTTTCCGTAATTATGGAGAAGAAAAATTCGCTTATCCAATCGCTAAACGAATTGTCAAAGAACGCGAAACCCATCCCATTGAGACTACAACTCAATTAGTGGATATTGTTAAAGCTAGTAAACCTCTAAAAGAATTAGCGAAGAAAGGCCATCCTGCTAAGCAGGTCTTCCAAGCAATTCGTATTGAAGTTAACGACGAATTAGGAGCGTTAGAAATCGCTTTAAAAGATGCGCTTAAAATGTTAAAAGAAGGTGGTCGATTAGTGGTTATCACCTTCCATTCTTTAGAAGATAGAATCGTTAAAAATATCTTCAACAATGTGGCAAAAATTGAAGGAAATAGACACTTTGTCTTCGCTCTTCCAAAAGCGGAAGAAGAGCCAAAGTATAGATTAGTTAATAACAAAGTTATTACTGCAAGCGAAATTGAACTTGAAAACAATCCTAGAAGTAAGTCCGCAAAACTTAGAGCAATAGAAAGGAGCAGATTATGAAAGACAAATTGACAAAGCATCATTTGCCCAAGTCATATTTTCTTCGTAAAAAAATCATTATCATCTCGATGATTATTTTAGGTTTGACTGCTTCTATAGCTTTACCAGTTGGAATTACGATGTATTACCATAACAACATTGCGCAAACTCAAAGATAGCGCAACTTTGTTGAGAAAAATAAAAAGATTGGAATATTACTAAGCGATATATATAATATATTCGGACTAAATATATGGAAAAACGTATTGCTGTTATCGAAATCACTAACCTCGAAGTACGCTTAATTATTGGCGATGTCGTTAACGACAAACCAGTAATTTTATATCAAACATCTCGTCCAATTACTGGACTTATTTCACGTAGTGAAATTATGGATCCAGAAACACTTATTAAAATCATTTCTTCATTAACGAATATCGAAGACTCTGCTATTAAGATGAGGTTCCATATTACTGATGCAACTGTCATTCTTCCTGCTAGTGGTCTTTCCGTTTTCCAAGGTGATAAAACGACAAATGTTGTTTCTTCAACTTCGATTATTGAAAAGATCGATATTCAAAACGTTATTTCGTTAGTCAATAAAGATCCTATTCCTGGTGGAAATAAAATTGTTGATATTGTTCCAGACTTTTTCTTAACCGATACCGGCAGATATAAAGAACCTCCAGTTGGCCAAAAATCAAATTCTTTATCGTTGCGTGCTAAGGTGTACACCTTACCAGAACGTATCGTGAAGGATTATAAAGACGCTATCGAATTAGCGGGAATTAGACCAAAGAGACTTTTTGTTGCTCCATACGGAATTATTGAACTTGCTAAAAACACCAACGATATTCCAAAAGATTATTTCTTAGTGGATATGGGTGGCGAAGTTAGTACGATTTCTTTGGTTGGCAATCAATCATTATTTGCTTCTTCTTGCTTCACACTTGGTGGAGAAGATCTCATCAAGTTTGTCGCTCAAGAAATGCATATTTCATATGATGAAGCTCACGAATTAATCGAATTATACGGAATTAACGAAAGAGAATTAGCGTTTAAACCAACAATTGCTAAAGCAATGGTTAATGATGTTGAGGTGAAATACACTCCTGATGATTTAAATCGTTATATTCTCGATTTCTTTACAGAATATTATTTCAAACAATTCGATGTCACAATGAAACAAATTACCGAATCCATCAAAGGCAGTAATATTTCAACATTACCAATTGTCTTTACTGGTGGTTTCTCATCTTTACATGGTTTTGATAGATTGGCTAAAGAAAAATTTATCAATAATCAATCAATTCATTATTTGGTACCAGACGCTATTGGAGCAAGACATCCGTCTTTCTCAGCATTAGTTGGGGCACTTCTTGCTTCTAGCAAATATAAAGGATCTCTTTCTGATCAAAAAGCTCGTGTGGCAACGGTGGAAAGAGAAGAAACAAAACAAGAATAGTTTTGGAGGTTAAGGTTATGTATGAAGAAAATTTAGACAATTACGAAGCAGTAGCTCGTATCGTTGTTATCGGGGTTGGAGGCGCAGGAAATAACGCTGTCAATAGAATGATTGATGAAAATCTTTCATCAGTTGAATTTTATGTTGCAAACACTGATCGTCAAACCTTATCTCGTTCCAAAGCTAGAAATCGTCTTGTTTTAGGTGAAGAAATTACTAATGGTTTAGGTTCTGGTGGTGAACCAGATGTTGGACGCGCAGCTGCAGAAGCTAGCGTAGAACAAATTCGCGATATCGTTAGAGGTGCAAATCTTGTCTTTATCGCAGCAGGTATGGGTGGGGGCACTGGCACAGGTGCTGCACCAGTAGTTGCTCAAGTTGCGAAGGAAGAAGGTGCTTTAACTGTCGCTATCGTTACTAGACCATTTACCTTCGAAGGTAAGAAAAGAATTGCTAATTCCGTTGAGGGTTTAAATAATCTTAAGAGCGCAGTTGACGCCATCATTATCGTTTCAAACGATAAATTACTTATGGCGAACGGCTCACAACCAATCAACGAAGCTTTTGCAGAATCGGATCGCGTTTTAGCTCAATCAGTTAGAACAGTAACAGATCTTATTCTTCGTCCAGCTTTTATCAATCTTGATTTTGCCGATGTTAAGAATACTCTTAAAGAATCCGGCATCTCCTTGATTGGTTTCGGTATGGGCTCTGGTCCAAACCGCGCTTTAGAAGCTGCTCAAAATGCAATTTCATCTCCGCTTCTTGAAGCGTCAATTAACGGTGCACGTCGCGCAATCTGCGCAGTTACATGTGGCCGTGAAGTTTCACTATATGAAGCTCAAGAAACTGTTAACCGCATCATTGAAGCAGCTGGACAAAATGTCGATATCAAATTTGGGGTCTCAATCAATGACGAATTAACTGATCAAATTCTTGTTTCAGTTATCGCTTCTGATTTCACTGAAGATTTTGATTTCACACATATTCCAACATATGATACAAATCCAGTTAAACCTATAGTTTCTCCGGAATTTGCTGATAAAGGTGAAGAATCACCTAATGAGGAAGAAGAGAGTCAAGACTCCTTTATTCCTTCCTTCTTAGCTAATGAGAATTTAGACTAAGACAAATTTCATTAATAGACACGGTAATTAGATAAATAATCTAGTAGCGAGTTAACGATGGTGGAAGGTTAACGATTATCCTAATTATTATCACTATTAATTAAGCGAACTGAAAGTAAGTAAGTGAGCCGTAAATCTGCGTTAAAGATGTCAAGCGCTATAACTATGTTATAGAATTAAGGTGGTACCGCGCTAATAGCGTCCTTAAATCGGGCGCTTTTTATATGAAAAAGAGGTAGAAAAAATGGAACTTAAAAACACACTCTTAATGCCAAAAACAAACTTCGAGATGAGAGGCAATCTTAATCAAAAAGAACCTGTTTTGGTCAAAAAATGGCAAGATGAAAAACTCTATGAAGAATTATTAAAGAAGCATAAGGATGATAAACCTTTTGCTTTCCATGATGGTCCACCATACGCGAATGGTGATATTCACTGCGGCCATATGCTTAATAGAATCCTTAAGGATTTCATCGTTAGAACAAAAACGATGGAAGGTTATTATGTTCCATTTATTTTTGGTTTTGATACGCACGGTCTACCTATTGAAAATCAAGTTATTAAAGGCGGAGTGAATAGAAAAACCACTCCTACTAGTGAATTTAGACAAAAATGTCGTGAATATGCCTTAAAGCAGGTCGCTCATCAAAAAGAACAAATCGTTCGTCTTGGTGTGCTAGGTGATTATGATAATGCATATCTCACATTACAAAAAGACTTCGAAGCTAATCAAATTTCTGTCTTTGCGAAGATGGCTCTTCGAGGACTAATCTACAAAGGTTTAAAACCAGTTTATTGGTCTTGGTCAAGTGAATCTGCTTTAGCAGAAGCGGAAATCGAATATAAAGATGTTAAATCTTATGCGATTTATGTCGCTTTTGATATTATCGACGGAAAAGGCGTTGTTCCTAATGGCTCAAAAGCCGTTATTTGGACAACAACTCCATGGACACTACCTGCTAACTTAGCGATCTCGGTTCACCCAAGATTTGTCTATGGCTTATATCACACTGAAAAAGGTGATTTAATTCTTCTTGAAGAATTCGCTAATCATTTAAAAGAAGAACTTGGCTTAGAAACATTTGAACTTGTTAAGAAATTCAAGGGCCAAGAATTAGAATTTGTAAAAGCTAAACATCCATTCTATGATCGTGAATCTCTTTTGATTGTTGGCGAGCACGTCACAAACGAATCTGGTACTGGTTTGGTTCATACCGCTCCAGGACATGGTGTTGATGACTTTAATGTTTGCTATAAATACGATATCAAACCATATTGTCCAGTTGACGCTAATGGCAGAATGAGCGAAGAATGCGGCGAAAAACTTGCTGGTTTATTCTATGAAGATGCCAACAAAGTCGTTTTGGACATTATTAGAGAGAATGGTTCACTTCTTAAATGCGATGAAATCGTTCACTCCTATCCACACGATTGGAGAACTGGTAAACCTCTTATCTTTAGAGCGACACCACAATGGTTTTGTTCAATTGGTAAAATCAAAGATGAACTTCTAAAAGAAGTTGATAAAGTTAAATGGGTTCCAGCCTGGGGTAAAGATCGTATGAGCAATATGATCAAAGACCGCACCGACTGGTGTATTTCCCGTCAACGTATTTGGGGCGTTCCAATTCCAATAATTTATAACGAAGATGGCTCTCCAATTATTGAAAAAGAAGTATTTGATCATATCGTGAAAGTATTCAGAGAATATGGTTCAGATATTTGGTATGAAAAAGACGCGAAATTCTTCCTTCCAGAAGGATATAAGAACGCCGCTTCTCCAAATGGAGAATTTACAAAAGAAAAAGATATTATGGATGTCTGGTTTGATTCGGGTTCCTCATTCGATGAAGTTTTAATTAACCGTCAACATATGTTCCCAAGTGAACTATATCTAGAAGGTAGCGATCAATACCGTGGTTGGTTTAATTCCTCCTTAACTGTTTCAACAGCAATTCATGATCAAGCTCCATACAAGATGATTGTTTCTCATGGTTGGGTTTTAGATGAAAAAGGTGAACAGATGCATAAATCCAAAGGAAACGGAGTTGATCCACTTAAGATGTGCAATATCTTTGGTGCAGATATCCTTAGACTTTGGGTCGCCACAGTTAACTATCAACAAGATGTAAGAATTTCTGAAAACTTGCTAAAGCAAGTTGCAGAGCAATATCGTAAGATTCGTAACACCTTCAAATTCCTTTTAGGTAACCTTTCAAATGGCGAAACTTCTAAGTTTGATCCTAGTAAGGATAAAGTAAGTGAATTTGAAGCGGTGGATAAATTCATCTTAGCGACATTAGAAGATGTAAAGAACGCAGTTATTGCTTCCTTCGATAAATACGACTTCATGGTTGGTCTTAGCCGTATCATGACATTCATGTCGACTGATTTATCAAGTTTTTATCTTGATATCGCTAAAGATGTCTTATATTGCAACTCCAAAGATTCTTTAAGAAGAAAACAAATGCAAACGGTTATTTATGAAGTAGCATCAACTCTTCTTAGATTACTCACCCCAATTCTTCCTTTCACTATGGAAGAAGTTCATGTCAATATGCCTGACTATAATGGAAAATCCGCTCAATTATTAGATTATCCAAAAGTCTCACATGAATTTGGCGAAGATGTCTTAAAAGACTATGAAGCATTTAAAGCGCTCCGTGATGAAGTAAATAAAGAAATCGAAAATGTCCGTTCTCAAGGCATCATTGGTTCCTCGCAAGAAGCCTTAGTAGTTTTAGAAAATTCTTCCTTAATTAAAAAGCTAGGATTTGACAAAAATATTGAGGAATTAACGAGACTTTTGATTGTTTCGAAAGTTGAATTATCTGATAAAAAGGGTGTTGAAGTTCATCGAATTGACGCTCAAAAATGTCCAAGATGCTGGAACTATGTCGATAAGCTATATAAGGTTGACGAAGAGACAAGCGTTTGTAAACGTTGTCATGAAGTCTTAACTAAATAAGGAGAACTATATGAAAGATTTTTGTAAGAAATGGTTCTCTAAAGAAGGAGCCTTAAAAATTGTTAAATCCTTTGTCTGGGTTGCTCTTTTAGTAATCCTTGTTGATACAGTTACCAAATGGGTTGTACAAACAAATTTGGTCAATGAAGGTAATTCAATAACCTTAATCAAAGACTTCTTAAGGATTACTTTGGTTCATAATCCAGGTGCTTCCTTTGGAATGGGTAGCAGTGGTCAGCTAGGTTGGAGAATATTCTGGATTATTGTTTCAGTTGTTTTAACTGGCGCGATTACTTTTGTTTATATTAAATATTTCAAGAAGTTTTCTACTATTCAAAAAATAGCTTTAACTCTAATGATTGGCGGAGCTTTTTCAAATCTTATTGATAGAGCTTTTTACTGGGAAGCTACCGTTGGTTTTGATGCAGTTATTGACTGGATTGATTTCCAATTTGGTAGTATCGATTTCGCTATCTTTAACCTTGCTGATGCTGCTTTAGTTATCGGAGTGTTCATTCTAATTATCATCGAACTTATCGACATCATTAAAGAAGTTAGAGCGAAAGATAAACGTGGCGAATATAACATCGCTCCAAACGCGGAAAAAGACGAAGATAAAAAGGAAAATGAAGAATCTAAAAATTAGTTCTAAATATGCTGGTTTAAGGCTTGATAAAGTCCTGGCAATATTATTAGAATCTACTTCTAGAAGTAAGATACAGGAATATATTGATAATGGTTTTATCCTTGTTAATTCTAAGCAAGAAAAAGCCTCTTTTAAACTTAAAGAAGGCAACGAGATTTCTATCGCTGATTTTCCTAATGAGGAATATAAACTAGACGCTGAGAATATTTCTTTAGATGTAGTTTATGAAGACGATGATGTGATGGTTATCAATAAACCAAAAGGTCTTGTCGTTCATCCTGGCGCTGGAAACTTAAATCACACATTAGCAAATGCCTTAAAGTATCATAGTGATTCTTTGTCTAAATTAGGAGGAGAATTCCGTCCTGGTATAGTTCATAGGATCGATAAGGATACTGGTGGGCTTTTAATTGTTGCTAAAAATGATGAAGCTCACGCCTTTTTGTCTAAACAATTATCTGATCACACCTTAGGCAGAAGCTACTACGCTTTGGTGTTAGGCACAATTAGCGAAAATGAAGGTAAGATAATCGCTCCAATTGGAAGAGATAAACAATATCGCCAAAAAATGGCGGTTGATCTAAGAAATGGAAAATATGCTGAAACTTATTTCAAAGTCATTGAAAGATTTGCAAATGCTACTTTGGTAGAATGTGAATTAAAAACAGGAAGAACCCATCAAATAAGAGTCCATATGACTTATATTAATCATCCTATTATCGGGGATGAAGTATATGGAAAAGGAAACAGAAAAATCTACGATGATGGGCAGTTACTCTTCGCTCATAAGATTCACTTTATCCATCCTAAAACAAAAAAGGAAATGGAGTTTTCTGTTCCACTTCCTAAATACTTTTTAGATGTTTTGGAATCACTTCGTTAAATTTTTATAATTTATAAAATTTGATTTACAAACTTTATCTAATTCGGTTAAACCGAATTTTTTTACAAAATCCGCTGCAAATTTATCAACTTTAGATGATGAGCCAAATGGGAATTCAACTTTGTATTTTTTCTCAAGTTTTTCCATCTTTTGAAGGAAGGAATATCTAGCGATGATACTTCCGACCGCTACACAAGGGAAATACGACTCGCCTTTTGTTTTGAAAGTAATATCTTTGACAGTCTCTTTGGTTCCGAAAAGATATTCGAAATATTTTTCTTTCGCTACAAATTCATCGATAAAGAAGTTTTTAATTTTTGGGAATTTCTTTTTCAAATTGATGAGAACTTGATTATGAAGTTTAACCTTCATCTCATTCATATTCATCTTTTGAAGCACTAATTCGTTATATTTAACGTTATCTAGTGAAACTTGAGAATATGGAATAGTTTTAATTAGTTCTTTAGCGATCCTTTTGATTTCTTCATCATTTAAGCGTTTCGAATCATCCACACCAAGTTTTTTAAGATAATCAATTTTATCTTTGGAGACGTATGCAGCGCAGACGCAGATAGGACCGAAGAAATCACCAGTACCGACTTCGTCGGAACCGATTTGATCCTCTAAACAAACCCATCTTGCTTTGGTGATTTTTTCTTTTGGTGTTTTAACCTCAGCGTTAGGATCAAATTTTTGAGCCTCTTCTAAGGCGTTATCTCCTATAAATAAGACTTTGTATTCATCCGCTTTTTTGGATGCGTAAATAGTGACGACCAAGTCTGGTCGCTTTGCAAAGAAAACGATGTATTCACCCTTGTTGTCCTTTTGATAAGAACTATAGGCTTCAACAACTTTCTTTTTGCTTGTTTCGTCTAAGACGATGCTGACTCTATTAGCCATGTTTCAATTTTACCATAATGAACGATTTATGTTCACCCTTTCTTATATACTTATTACGCTTCAATAAAGAAAAATTTTTGAGAATAGGCTAAAAAAATTAAATTTTCTAAATTATGGTGAGTATATTTCATAACAAAGATATATCTTTTCGTGTTAATATTTCTATATGCTCGATATTTATGGAACATTAGAAATCTCAAGAGTCTTAGAGGAAGTCGCCTCTTTTTCAAGAAGCGAACTCGCTAAAGAAAAGATTCTAAATCTCAAGATGCTTCCGAAAGAAGAAATCAAACCTGAGTTAGATATATTAGATGAAATGATGTCTTATCTTCTTCGTTTTGGAGATATCGCTTTAACATCTTCTTTTAACTTAAAAGAATATATTGATAGTGTCCTTAAAGATGGAGTGTTAACTGCTTTTGAATTAGATAAGATCGCTAATGATATTGATTCTGCTAACAAAATATTTAAACAATTCTCAAAAATAGATAAAACAAAATATAGTAATTTAGCCAATTTGGCAAACTCATTATACGATCTAACTCCGCTTGCTCAAAAGATTCATTCAATTGTTCTTCCAAACTTAAATATTTCTGATGATGCTTCTTCCTCTCTTAGATCGATTAGACAATCAATCATTAAAAAAGAACACGAAGTTCGTGCTCTTGGAGGTGAACTAATTCAAAAATATCATTCTTATCTAAGCGAGTCTTCAATATCAATTAGGGATGGACATTTTGTTCTTCCGGTTAAGACCTCCTATAAGAATAAAATCGATGGTATAATTCATGACTTTTCTAGCTCTGGTCAGACCACATTTATTGAACCTGCAATTTTGGTGAATTTATCTAATCAAATCTACGCTTTAAAAGCTGATGAACAAGAAGAAATTTATCGCTTACTAAAAGAACTTTCTAAGCATGTAAAAGAACACGCTAGTGAAATATTAGAAAATAATAAAATCCTCGCAAAATTCGATTTTATTGCTGCAAAAGCTCATTATGCTAACAAATATAAATCTGCAGTTGCGGAGTTAGTTGATGAACGAGTTATTGATATTAAAAAAGCTCGTCATCCTTTGCTTGATCAAAACAGCGTTGTTGCGAATGATTTTTATTTCGATTTAGAGAAAAGAATCATCATTATTTCTGGCCCAAATGCTGGTGGAAAAACTGTTGCATTAAAGACGCTTGGAATTTTAGTGATGATGAACCAAATGGGATTAGCGATTCCTACGATTTTAAAAGCAAGATTAGCCTATTTCCCAAAGGTTTATGCTGATATAGGTGATAATCAATCGTTAAGCGATAATCTTTCAACATTCGCCGCTCACGTATCCAATTTATCTACTATTACGCATTTCGTCTCTGAAAATGATTTAGTGTTATTGGATGAACTTGGAACCGGGACTTCTCCTAACGAAGGATCCTCTTTAGCGTTAGCGATCTGTGATTTCTTAACTAAGAAACAATGCTTTGCATTAATCTCATCTCACTACGAGACAATGAAGGAATATCCTTATCGAAACAAAGTTGCTCAAAACGCGATGATGGTGTTCGATGAAAAAAATTTAGAGCCAACTTATGTTTTAAAGATTGGCTATCCTGGTCGAAGCTATGGTCTAGAAATGGCAAAACGTTATCATCTTGATAATAAAGTTGTTGAAGATTCGAAGAAATATTTACAAAAGACTTCTAATCGTGGAGTGAACGATGTTTTAGATAAACTCAATACAGTTTTAAGAGAAAATGAGCGTCTTGAAAAAAACTTAAAAGAAAGAACGCGTCAACTTGAAATAAAAGAGAAAGATTTGAAATATCAAACTAAGCTTCTCAAAGAGAAGAAAGAATCTTTATTAGAAGACGTTGAAGAAATTCGCGAACAATTAGTGAAAGATGCGAAGAAAGAAATCGATAAGATTATTAATTCCAAGAATCCAAATAAAAATGTTCCTGAATTATTAAAGGCTAAAAAAGATTTAGATAAACTCTTTGAAGAAGAAGCGGTGGAACAAAGCGAAGACATCAAAGTTGGCGATTATGTTTTGATTTCTTCATTAGGCATTAGTGGCAAAGTTGTTTCCATAAATAAAAACAAAGTTGAGATTTTATCTCAAGATGGAATTAAATATAAAACATCTTTAGACAAACTTGAATTATCAGAAGCTCCTAAAGGTATAAAACCAGTAAGAAGTAATGTCGATGAAATGGTTCGCTACAAAGCGGATGTGAAAACTGAAATCAATGTTATAGGTCAACATGTCGATGAAGCTTTGGATAGTGTCTCTAAATATCTTGATGACGCCAGAATAAGAAACTATAAAGAGGTTAGAATTATCCATGGAATGGGTAGTGGAGCACTTCGAAGTGCAATCCATAATTATTTAAAGGGATGCAAGTTTGTTGAATCATATCAACTTGGAGGACAATTTGATGGCTCTTCTGGAGCGACAATTGTGAAACTTAAATGACCGAGAAAGTTAAGATAGCGATCCCTTTAATTCCAAAGCGTCCTGGCTGCTACTTAATGAAGGATAAAGATGATAAAGTCATTTATGTTGGCAAAGCCAAAAACCTTTATAATCGTGTCAGTCAATATTTTTTGCGTCCTCAAGTTGGCAAAGTTCAAGCGATGGTTTCTCATGTTGATCACTTTGAAACAATCATCACCAAAACAGATAAAGAAGCATTTATCTTAGAGCATAACCTGATTCACGAGTATTATCCTCGTTACAATATTTTGCTCAAGGATGGAAAACACTATCCTTATATCGCCTTAAAAAAGAAAAATGACCCCTATCTTAAGATTGCTAGAAATGATAAGGATCGTAATTACTATTACTTCGGTCCGTTTCCAACAAGTTCATATGCTTACAAAGTAATCGATTTGTTAAATAAGATTTTCCCAACCAGAAAATGTCGAAACATTCCTAACACCCCATGTCTTTACTATCACATGGGTATGTGTTTAGGTCCATGCATCAATAGAATTGATGAGAAGACCAATGATGAATTGTTTGAAAACATCAAAACATTCTTAGAAGGTCGTAATGACAAAGTAATTAAAGAGCTTAAAGACAAAATGCTTGAAGCTAGTGAAAAACAAGAATACGAAAAAGCTCAAGATATTAAAGTGACGTTGGATGCGATTGAGCATGTTTTAGATAAACAAGGTGTTGAGAATAAAGATCATGTTTCTCGTGATGTCTTTGGATTTACATCAAGAGATGGATATTTAAGTATTGCAATTTTAACGTATCGAAGAGGAATTTTGCTTGGAAAAGAAGCTTATATTGTTGAAGAATTTGGTGATATAAATGAACAGGTTTCTACCCTTATTTTCCAATACTATGAAACTCACTCAAAACCTAGCGAAATCCTTTTAAATTCCGAATATATTGCCAAAGAAATCGCTGAAATTTTAGATGTAAAAATTAACTTCGTCAGTAAAGGTAATTTGATGGAACTTGTCGAGATGGCATCTCTTAACGCGAGACAGTCTCTTGACTCACACTTTATGTCCGCTAGATTAAGCGATGATAACAACGCACTTTTAGAAGAACTTGGAAGAAGAATTAATATTGACACTCCATATCGAATCGAACTATTTGATAACTCTCATATTCAAGGTGATTCACCTGTTGGAGCAATGGTCGTGTTTGTAAATGGGGAGCCTCTTAAAAAGATGTATCGTAAGTTCAATATTGAAGGCAAAGAAAAGCGCGATGACTACGCTTCGATGAAAGAAGTGATGAGAAGAAGATATTCCCGCTTAAAAGAAAATAATGAATCAATGCCTGATCTAATTCTCACCGATGGTGGTCTAGGTCAAGTTCACGCTGGAGTGGAAGTTATTGATGAATTAGAACTTTCAATACCAGTTTATGGATTATTCAAAAACGATAAACATCAAACCAAAGGTTTAATTGATAAAGATGGTAACGTTATATCTTTAGATGATAATAAACCATTGTTTTTCTTACTTGTAAGAATGCAAGACGAAGTTCATAGATTTGCAATTTCTTTCCATCATCAAAAGAGAAATAAAAATCTTACTAAATCAATTCTTGATGATATCGAAGGATTAGGCGCGAAACGTCAACAAATCATCAGAGATCATTATCTTGATATCGATGAACTTAGACGTGCAACGGTGGAAGAACTTTCACAATATGTTCCTGAAGAAGTGGCTGTTCGTATTCATCAAAAGGTCAATAGTTCCAAATAAGTTAATTTGCAATTGAAAATAAATAGTTAATAACTTATATTATTACTGCTGCCCTCGTAGCTCAGGTGGATAGAGCAACTGCCTTCTAAGCAGTGGGTCGAACGTTCGAGTCGTTTCGAGGGCGCCATTGATTTAATTCCCTATTGAAAGATAGGGTTTTATTTTGCACTATTTTGATGGTTGGGGTATGGAGAATATACCCTCCGCTTAGTCGGAATGGAGACCTTAAGCCCATTCGCTTAGTGGTGGCGCACCTTAAAACGCTTTTTTCATTTATAGACAATACTTTAATAGTAAAAATCCCCTTAATACACTCGCTTCAACGACAAATGTCGGTCAAGATGT
>CAMYZF010000004.1 GCA_947303755.1 uncultured Erysipelotrichaceae bacterium
TTTTTGACCATTCCATACACTCTCCTCCTATTTCGAGTAATCACTCAAAAGAAGACAGCGTGCAAATCATTCATAATTTCTACTATTTTTTTATCTTAAGATAAAAGATTATTCAAGTTTCGCATTCTTTCTATAAGGCTTCGCGTTGTATAATTTCGATACAAAACTAAACTCGAGAAGGCCTTGATACGAACTGAAAATCCAAAAAGTGTCGAATTCATCGAATAAAAAAAGATTGACACGCTTGGTATCAATCTATTTTTCTTAAGTGGTGGTCCAGGCCGGGGATGATCCGGCGACACGCGGATTTTCAGTCCGCTGCTCTACCAGCTGAGCTACCGGACCACATCATGGCGGATCATACGAGAGTCGAACTCGTCTCGCCTCCGTGACAGGGAGGCATCATAGCCGATAGACCAATGATCCATGCTAGGCGCCTAATTATTATGCTTTAGACATAAGTAAAAATCAATAACTATTTTAGCGCCTAATATTAATTAATTAATAATTTTTTGCTCTTAATTCAAAATATGCTTTTGGATGAGCACAGACTGGGCAAATCTCTGGAGCAACTTTGCCGATATGTATATGTCCACAATTACGGCATTTCCAGACAACGACATCCTCAGAGATGAAGACTTTGCCACCTTTAACCTTCTTTAGAAGTTCAAGATAACGTTCTTCGTGTTCTTTTTCAATCTTTCCAACTGCTTCAAATTGGAAAGCAATTTTATCAAAACCTTCTTTTCTTGCAACTTCAGCGAATTCTTTGTACATATTAGTCCATTCAAAGTTTTCACCTGCTGCGGCAGCTTTAAGGTTTTCTTCGGTTGATTTAATTTCACCACCTTCGAGATATTTGAACCACATTTTCGCATGTTCTTTTTCGTTTTCAGCTGTTTCTAAGAAAAGAGCGGCGATTTGTTCATAGCCTTCTTTCTTAGCTTTGCTAGCGAAATAAGTATACTTATTTCTTGCTTGGCTTTCACCGGCGAATGCAGCTTGCAAATTCTTTTCGGTTTGACTTCCTTTTAATTCCATAGTTTTTCCCTCCTAGATTTTGAATTGATTGTATTTTAGCAAATAAGCAATGCTATTTGTAGATTATTGATGAGCGTGAACAAAATTGAGGGCTCTTATACGATTAGCCTAATCCACAAAGGAGAAAATAGCAAAACGATTTTCTTTTTCATTTCTTTGGCCTCTTAGAGTAAATTCTATCGTTTTTCATTAATTGTTTAAACGATTAATCTTCAAATTTAGTGGAATCTGGATTTGCTTGAACGTAGTTAATATATTCTGGAGAACCACTATTCTCGATTGTGGTTTTCATGAAATCATAGATTTGATCGCGAATATATTTCATATTTTCTCTCTGAGAAAGTTCTGGATTTGGGTAAATTGGATCAGATAGAGTTATATCAATGAACGGCCTACGACGTGGCAAAGCTTTACTCTTGCCCTTGCGGTAGGTTGTAACCATCGCGATTGATGGAGCGTTTAATCTCACTGGATATTGGAAGGAAATATCGGAGAATGGTCTAAGACCACGATAGAACGGCCAGATGTGGGCTTCTGGATAAATAACAATGACACGCTTTTGGCTAATTCGTTTATCAATAGCAGCATTGAAATTCCTCACTGATTGAGGAGATGATGGAGTTGGAAGCGCTCCTAACATCATAACGAGATTTTTGACGCCTTTAATAGAAACTGCATCAGGGTTAGCAATAATATAAGTTTTCTTAAATTTTGAAACTTGAACGTGAGGAATAAAAGCATCATAAATATTGGTGTGATTTCCATAGAGGAAATATCCAGTATTTTTAACTTTCTTTAAAACTTTTCTATTCTTCACTTTTACGTGACGTTTAATTTTTACCATTAAGAACAAGATTGGAGTAGCGATTCCATAATAGAAGATTGTTCCTAATGTTCTCCAAAGTTTGTTTTCATGAACATAAACAAAGTTATCATCAACTTTCTTTTGATTGATATCGGTTCCTGCAAAGTCATCATTTAGAGGATCTTTATAGTAAACGATACGATGATGGAGATTGTGCTCAATTTTGTATTTTCGGACATCAACCGCTTCTTTAATCATCTTTTCCATTCGATCCATACAATGATCAAAGTCAAATCTCTTTACGTATTCTGTGTATTGTTCTGAACGAATCTTTCTTTCGTTTGGATGCTCGTACCAGTAGTCAATTTTCGCCGCTAAATCTTTTGCGTTATTTTGTTTGAAAAGATGCAAATCATCGATGGCGAAATACTTGGTAGCACTTCTTTTTGATTTGTTGATAACTGGGACTAATCCACACTTGAGCGCCTCTAAGCATGCGATTGATTCAAGCTCAGCGTATGCGGTATGAACATAGAGGTCCGAATAAGACATAATTTCATTCAATTCTTTTTGGCTATGAAAACCAAAAATTGGTTGATTTCGTAGGTGTTTTGCGGCCTTTTTTAGCTTTTTAAGGTTTGGTCCTTCACCTGGAAAAATTAGTTGAATTTTGTTTGCATATTTTGAATATTTCATCGCTTTGATGAGCAAATCTTGGCGTTTCTCTTTTGAGTAACGGCCAGTCATAACAATGCAAAATTTGTCTTTCAATTCATCTGGCTTTTTAACATCGACTTTGTAGTATGATGATTTGATACCGTTTGAAATTACATAAGCATTTGTAGGTCCAGCTTGTTTTTCAAAATCATTCTTAATGAATTCGGTTGGGTAATGGATGCAATCACAAACATGATACAATTTTCTCCAAAACGATTTATAAGTCAAAGCGTTGGCCAAATGAGACCACATTAAGAAAAGGTGTGAAGTAAAGTTTTCTGCCTGACAATGGAAACCAGCAGAAATTGGAATATTTTTCTTATTTGCAATAAATGAGGTTTTTGCCGATAAACCAAATGGGATCATACAGTGAACTTCGTCTACTCCATCTAATGCTTCTTCTATGACTTTTGGTTCGGCTTTAGCAATTGCAACACCATTTCTAGCGATAATTTTATTTATAATAAAACCAAAGTTTCTTGTTTTTACAACATAGTAACCTTCTTGACCTTTTTTATCTTGATCGGCACAAAGAACGCGGACTTCGTGTCCTCTTTCTTTTAAAGCGTTAATTAAATTATAGGCCGCAACGGTAGTTCCATTGTTCGGCTCACCTAAAACATCTGCAACAATCAAGATTCTCATTTTTTAATGTGTTCAGGGGCTCCAAATTTAACTTCTGCCACAGCGAGTTGCGCAGAGTTATAAATATCTATACGTCGTTCATGACCGGCAAAGAAGAAAATATCAACGCTTTGCCAGATGAAAACCCATGACAAGATAGTGATGATTTCAAAGAAAACGTTGATGCGTTCAACAAATATATGAAGCAAAATAGTTGTTGTTAAGAACATTAAACCAAATAACAACGCGAAAAGACCGAAAACAATTCGGCGACGATGCTCATGCATTCTATCTTCAAATTCTAAAGCGTAGTGTCTAATAACGGCTTTTCTAATCTTTTCTTTAAGTTCATCGCTATAACGACCACCATCATCAAAGTTGATGACAACAGGGACGCTCGCTCTTAAATAGAAAGCCGCATTATCGATATACGCATATATTTCTGGATCAACACGACGGTTATAACTATAGACAGAAAAAGGCGTCTCGACTTTGGTTAAATCTACATTAATGTAGGCCTTACCATCGTCTTCGACCAACGAATCTTCATAACGAATTGAATAACGATATTTGCGGTCCAAAAGTTTAGAAATCTTTTGAGCGAAAACAATATTTTGTTCTTTGACCTCAGTTTTCTTTTCCTTACGGAGTTCTTTAATTTTTGCTTTTTCTTCGCTTGTCATAGCGGAGACATTTTACTACGTAAATATTTATTTTTCAACTTTTGTGTATTTTTTTAATATCACATCCATAGAAGCAAATATTGTTCCAACAACCATCAAAGCTAAACCAATAAAGAAAGTGTAATTAGGTTTTTCTGAGAAAATGATCAAGGAGAGGATGATGGCGATAAAAGGTGCAATCGAGAAAAACGCCGATGTTTTAGCGGTTCCAATAAATCTTTCCGCGTAAATAAACAAAATAAGAGCAATTCCATAGGAAACCACTCCAATTGATAATTCAACAACGATTGGAACAAAAGATGTAGAGGCTTGGCCCATAATCAAAGCAATTCCCAAAGTGATGACTCCACCACTTAAGCCAAGGGTGCCAAGTGTAACTCCTGGATTCTTATTAGATACTTTCTTTAAAAAGTTATTAGCAAAGCCCATAAGAATTGGAGAAATTAGGCAAAGCAAAGAACCGATTGAAAAGTTCAAGTGTTCTAAGTCACCTAACGAAATGATGACACACGCTACAAAAATAAAACCGATACCAATCCAAAGATATTTTGAAATCTTTTCTTTAAAAAGAACTAACGCGATCAATGAAGATGAAATGATTTCAAATGAGCCAAGTAAAGAAGCATTGCTACTAGATAAATAAGTGAGTCCAAACATCAGCGAAACACATGCGCCGATATGAAAAGCAATCGCTGCAACTAAATATGGAATATCACTCTGTGTGAATTTTTCTTCTTTAGGTTTTTTGCCAATTAGTTGGACGACAAGAAAAACCACCCCCACAATAAAAGTTCCAAAATAAAGCATCGAAGCAGAGAACAAAGGGCTGATTTGACTATTAAAAAGTTTGTTGATCGGATTGATGAGTGAATAACAAAGGGCCGCTAATATAGCGAAAACAATACCTAATTTATCTTTGTTCATTTGTATACAATTATTGCTTTAAAGCAATCTCTATCATTTACAGAGCCTTTGATAACTTCTTTTTCGCCCTTACTTATAAACAAGGAAACGATTTCTTTTTCTTTGATTTCTGAGAAATAGTTGATTACAAAAGTATCAATCTCGTTATTTTTATAGAATTCTGTATCATGGATGTTTTGAATTAATTCGATGTACTTAATGTTATTAACGTGACCATTTAGATCAATGTCTGAATATTCAATTTGGTGTTCCTTAACCTTGTTAAAGGCATTATCATTAATCTTTTGAGGGAGTTCTAATTCGAACTCTTTTGACTCTCCAGGAATACTTACATCGAATGGATTGGACACAATTTTATTGGTTTTAGCATCCAAAATAGTCCATATAGAAGAGGCCACCACTAAAAGGTTGCCCTTCTCATCAGTAACATAGAAATGTCTATATAAGAAAAACGGATTAGTTTTTCCAGGATATGTGTAAACGTTAATGTTTTCTTCAAATCCAGGCATTCTATTAATCTTAAGGGAATATCTAGTGATAACCCATTTGCGACCTGCAAAGGTGGTTTTATCGTGACCAATTCCTAATATCTCAGAATGTTCCTCAGCACTTTCTTGAAACATTAAAAAGAGATTAGACAATCTGAGCTTCTTATTTTGATCCACACAACCGGTATCAACTAAATATCTTTTTAAATGGGCCATACGAGCATTTATTATAATAAACTGAGGCTTGAAAATTATAAATAGTTTCTATAAACTTAATAGCAACCTCGCGGAGTAGAGCAGCCCGGTAGCTCGTCAGGCCCATAACCTGGAAGTCGCAGTGTTCAAATCCTGCCTCCGCAACCAAGAAAATTAGAACAGGCTATGCCTGTTTTTTCTTTGTTGGGAGGGATTTGAGCGACTATCCAGGTTATTAGAAGTCAAACTCAAACAACCTTAATTGTCATATCTTTTTGAAATATAAGCGATATCAGCAGCCAGATTTGACCAATGACATTCAATGGTATGGCGACGTTTTTCACTAACGATTTCAACGCCAATATATCTTGCGTGAGGGCGAAGCATTAATGGACCAATATGAAGGGCATCCATCCATTTCCAATTTTTTCGATATATGTGCTTACGAACTTGTTTTTCTGTCGCAACAACACCAAAAGAAACATCACCATGATATAAAGCGTCAGCTCGAGGGAATTCTTCTTTAGCGCCAGTAAATACGCAACGTTCAACAACTTGATAAATACGGTCAATGTCAGAATTCAATTCTTCATTAGCTTCTTTGATTCTGTTATCTAATAGATAATGTAATTTAGCGAATTCATATCGTTCACTGCCGCTGCCATCGGTTGTACCATCACCGAAATGATATAAAAGAATCGTTTCGAGTGTTTTTTCTGAAACATGCAAGGTGCGAAGATATTCGATGAAATTATTAATTAATTCGCTGTGAACGATATTTGATCGTCCGCTTTTCATCGATATACCCTTTTTGATTCCACAATAAACAATGAAGAAATCGGGTTTATAGTAATCATCAGGAGCGACACATCTAATAACTTCGTTTCCATCGATAACGCCATACAGTTCTTCTAAAAGATGGCGCATGTTATTGGATAAATCGGATACCTTTTTATTATCTAACGCCGCAATCATTTCTTTTTCTCTTAAAAAACCATGATTAGTTGACATAGGATATACCTCCTTTCACTATACTTATTACGGGACCAATCGAAAAAATTTTTGAAAAAAATATTAATAAAAAAATGATTCTTAAGAATCAAATTGTTATTTTAAAATGAAATAGATTCCGATAAAATGTAGGACAGCTGCCAAGACCACAAAGATATGAAATATGGTATGAAACCATTTTTTCTTTGAGCCAATCGCATAAGTAATCGCACCAACCGAATAAACGATTCCACCCAACAATATGAATAAAAAAGGTTTGAACTCTAAACCTATACCAAATGGATAAAAGAAAATAATTAGCCAGCCATCTATTATGTACATAATGTAAGAAACCAAATCCAAAACTTTTGAATTTCGTGGGAATAAATTTAAAACGATTCCAGTAACCGCAAGAACAACTTCGATAATCATAATTACAATTGAAGATGTTTGATTCGTTAATCCATACATAGAAATAGGGAAATATGTCGCTACAACAAAAGCGTAAATATCGCAGTGATCAATAATTCTTGTTACCGCTCTTCTATTAGAACCAAAAGGCGAAGAATGATAAAAAGAAGAAATAAAGAAAACCATCATCATAAATAATGAATAAACATAATAAGGAATCATGTAGACAAAACTAAGACGGTTAATTATGTTATAGCAGGAGAAGAAAGCTAAAGTACCCACCGCAAAAGCGAACCCAATCAAGTGACTAATTGAATTTGCGATTTCTTCACCACGCGAATATGCAGGGAGTTTGTTTGGATCTGCAGTCATAGCTTTCTCCTTTCGTAGCAACTATAAAATGAATTAAATAGAAATGCACTCTCTTAATAAAAATTGACTTCTCTTATCAGGAGAATTATTATTAATTCTATGTTGGAAACAGAGATTAAAGAAAACTTTGCAAGAAACGTTAGAGAACTAAGAATTGATCGTAAATTAAATCAAATTCAACTCGGTGAAAAATTATCTTATTCATCAAAAGCGGTCTCCAAATGGGAAAATGGTGACGTAATGCCTGATATCACTACTTTGAAGTTGATAGCAGATTTCTTTGATATCACAGTTGATACATTGATTAGTTCGAAAAACGCAGTTAGAAAATCTCACAAAAGAAGAAATAGGATTTTAATTACTGCTGTATCTTCACTTCTTTGCTACTTTGTAGCAGCCATCGTGTTTTTAATATTGACTTTAGTTTACGTCGATAAAGCGTGGGTTTCATTTATAGTTGCTATCCCTGCTAGTGGAGTAGTCTGCGTTGTGTTTTCCTCACTTTGGTTCGAAAGAAAATACATTACATTATCAACAATCTTTTTAACTTTAGGTGCCTGTTTGGTAACTTGGATTTTTATGAATTTCTACCTCTGGTGGATAGTCTCTCTTTCAGGCGCTATATTCATTGTTTTAGCGATAATTTTCTTCCCAATAATTATTCCAAATAATCGCAAATAAAAACTCAGCGTATGGCTGAGATTTTTTATAAAATATTAGATTTTTACCAGCGATTTTTAACTTTTTCAGCAAATCCAGGAACGTCTTCGAAATATATTTGTTTACCATCGATTAGGACGTATCCAGAGAAAGTTCCAAACACTTGATTTTGAAGTGATTGAAGAATAAGCAAATTCATATTCGCGTGCCTATTCAAAACTGGAGTGAACGTGATATTGATATCTTTGGATTCGCTGATCATTTTCCATGGTTTTAAATAGTCATCATGGCCTTTTTCGTCTTGAGAAATCTTAAAGGTAACATCGTCAAATTTAAAAGCTTTATCGTTGAAGAAAAACATATTCTCACTCGCGTTAGATGTATCTCCAAAGCCATACCCTAAATTAAAGCCAATTCTTCCACCTTTATAAGTTCCGTTCATTGAAGACCAATACCAAGTATTTGAATAAGTCCAAACTCCCCTACCCCAATCTAAGACACCAAAGGTGTTTTCATTGAAGTCGTAGAATTTCTCACCAACCTTGACGTAGCCAGCGCTTTTTAAAAGATTAATCTTCTGGTTGTAATAGAAATGTTTGCTCTTTTTAAATGGGGTGGCTATAACCATAGAATCGTGATTCGTTTCTTCTAAATAAAGATCCGCTCTTAGATCTTCTTTATCAGCGAACTTAGGATAGAAAACTTTAATGTGTCTTTTACCGTTTTCAAAAACAAAAGAAATATCAACCTTTTTATTCTTAAAGAAAACATCCCCTTCTATAGAAGAATGCGGCAAATCTAACTTGCCATTTGTGAAAAAGATTATTTTAGATTTAGTGATATCTTTTTTGTTTTCAAAATCTAAAAAGGAAACAGATCCCATCCCCATATACGAATTATCCGCGATAGTTAAAGCAATTCCGTATTTTGAATTGCCAATGTAGTAATAATCCCATTCTTTGATACGAGATTTTTTCGCTTTAATACTTTGGCGATTATATTCTCTTACAAGCGAAAAAGCATAACCTGCTTCAATAAGTTCGCCGTTATCATCAAGTAAAGGGCCGTTTGATAATTTATTTTGCATTTTTATTTTTACGTCTTTCAATCGCTTCTTTGTAGATTTCTTGTAGTCTTTCGATATAAATATCGGAACTATATTCTAAACCTTTTTTACGAGCTTCTTCCTTGACGTTAGAAAGCTTGTCTTCGTTTTCCAAAATATAATCTAATTTCTTTAAGAATTCTTTTTTCTTGTTAAAAACAAAACCGTTTTTTCCATCCGCGATAACGCCTTCAAGAACTGGGTCTTTTTGGGCTAAAACAATCGTGCCTGACGCCATTGCTTCAATATAGGTTAAACCTTGGGTCTCCATCTTAGAGCCAGAGATAAAGACGTCCGCTAAATGGTAATAGTCGGCAGTATCTTTATTCATAACCGAACCAGTTAAAACAACAGTATCGATTAATTTGTGTCTTTTCGCCCATTTTTGAATGTGGACTGAATAAATTCCACTACCAACAACCATCACTTTTAAATTCGGGTCGTTTTTGAGCTTTTTCTTCATATAACGAATAATCGTTAAAATTCGTTTTTCTCTAGAAACACGACCAAGGAATAAAATAACCTTCTTATTTTCGAGTTGGTAATGATACCTAATCGAATTTATATTATCTTCGTTTGTAATCAAGAATGGTTCAACTTGAATGCCACTAGGAAGAAGGATTGGTTCTTTCTTCGCTCTAATGACACGCATGGCCCTATTGTAAACCTTCCTAGAAGGAACAGTATAGGCATCAGCATAATTTACTAGTTTACGAATATTATTATGTTCAACATAAAGCGAGTAAAGAAAACCAGCAAACCACGCAACTTTAAACATGATATCTTTCCATAAAGAATGCCAAGTATAAATTAGTGGGACATTATTTCTTTTTGAATATGCCATCGCAATCTTGGCGATTGAGAATTCGCCATGTACATGGACAATATCAAATCTATATTTATCTAAAATCTCGAGATTCTTTTTCTTCCTAAAACAGAACGTCGTGCATAAACCATCACGAATCGGTTTAATCATCTTCATTCCTTTAAGGAAAATGATCTTTGGATTATCCTTGTTGGCTTTATAAACACGAGGTGTATTGAAAGTTACCAAATAAACTTCATGACCTTCGTCTTCTAAACGATGCAATAAAGTCCTTAATATTGGATTAATACCACAAATATATGGGTAATAATTTTCTGCGAATAAACCTATTTTCATAACGACTCTTTATTTTGTTCCTTTTCAATTTTCTTAAGTTTTTTAACAGCGTCTTTAGCCACTAAATCGACTGCCACATAACGCACATACCCTTCTGCGTTCGCGTCCAAGACAACAGTCACAACTTCAACAATCGATAAAGCCATAAAGATGGTCACCACAATCATCTTCATTAGATAGAATAAAACAATCAATAAAGCGCCTAAGGCAACAATGATAACATCACCAAGAATTAAAAATATTATATTTTTAATATTGAAGATTTTTGTCGCTTTAACTTTCTTAACACCGTGGATTAACCAACCTTCAAATAAGGAGAGCACGCTCTTCGCTAATATGACTAGTGCAACCAGCCAAATGCCTCCCATTCCAAGTTTGAAAATAATGTAGGTGGCAAGCATTAACACGCCTACGAGTATAAGCGCATCAACAATTGCAAAAAGAATTGCTTTGTACCATTTACGATGAATTATTTCATGTCTAATTAAGAAGCGAGTGACAAAATAGCCCACCACTACGCCAAGCAAAACAAAGGCGATAAATACAATCAAATATTTAAAGATCGATTCAACGCAAGTTTGAATCAATGCCGAGATTGCTGCAACTTTAATATCGATTTCTGGATAAGAATCTCTAAGGAATGTAATCAAAACATTTTTGACATATTCGACATCTAAGAAATTGGCAAATAATTGACCGGGGTTACTCCAATCAAGGTCAGCAAGGAATTTTAAAAAGGCATTCCAAATGGATTCAAGCGGTATTGAAATGACTGATAATTCGGCAGCAACTCCGTTAACCATTGTTGTAACAGAGCTAATAATCCCATTGACCATTATTGTCCCGCCGATCAAAAAGAACAGCGTGATGATGCCAAGGGGCGTGAAAATATATTTCAAACCTTTTGCTAAATTAATTAATGATTGTTTTAAAACCTGCATATTTTTTGATACTTACCGCTTGAAACTTTGCAAAATTATTGAAAGGAGGAATCTTTATTTGGTTAAAAATGTCTGCAAATTTCTAATAAAAGCGGTTTTCTAATAATTTTGTTCCTCAAAATAGAGTATTGATCCGTCTTTAGAGAAATCTAAAAACAAATACTCGAAAAAGTTATTTAAGTTCGTTAACTTGCTCAGCGTCTTTGCTTTGAGCTTGTTGTTTAGCCATCTCTTGTCTGGCTTTCTTCTCTTCTTTCTCTTTGTCAACCCATTCAGGATGATCAGCAGGATTAGGACCTTGAGTAATAGTGAGTTGTGGATATGGAACGGTAATAGCATTATCGTTAAGGAAAATGTAAATATCACGTTTCATATCACGTGTAGCTTGGAAACGATCCTCTTCTTTAACTTTAGCGATGACTTTTAAGATAACGGCAGAATCGCCCATATCTTCAACGCCTTTGTAGAAAGGACCTTCCACAATTGATGGAATGCGTTTTTGCATATCCTTCAAGTGTTCTAATAATAAAGTTTCGGTTCTTGCTAAATTCTCTTCATAAGGAATAGAGATTTCAACAATTGCCAAAGATAATGAATTAGTTAAATTAACCATCGAAGTAATTGAACCGTTGGAAACTAATTTGACGTTTCCACCAGCGTCTTCGATTTTAGTGGTCTTGAGACCAATTTCAATAACAGTACCTCTAAAGCCATCGATGACGACGATATCGCCAACTTCGAAAGCATTATCGGCAACTAAGAAGATACCAGCGACGATATCGCTAATGAGTGATTGACAACCAAGACCAATGATTAAGGCTAAGATTCCGATGGAAGCCAAGATCTTGTTTGTTTCAACACCCCATCTTTTTAGAATCAAGAATAAGCCAACAATAATCGCGGCCCATTTGAGTAATGATCTAATAAGCGATGAGAATGTCGCTGCTTTTTTGTTCTTAATCTTGACATACTTGCTAAACAAGTTGAGCAAGGCGCAGAACACAAGAACGATGATTATCACTAAAGCTGTGTAGATAATTGCATCGTATTTTTGGTTGAAGAATTCACCGATTGAAGCAAAACCTCCATTACCACTAGCCGAAATAGGTCTATCTTTAAAGATAAAATCCCATAATAAGATGAGGAGAATGGCTAATACTCCTATCGCCCAAAGGACAATGTTAAAAATTAATTTCTTCTTGTCGATTGGTTTCTTTTCAGTGCTTTTCATAATGATTCCTCCTTAAACACTAAAACTGACTCTTTGTGTATACAACGATGTTCTAACACCGTTAATATAGGCATAGGTTGTAACGTAATATGTTTTACCAGCAACATCATCTAAAAGAATTCCTGGATCAATATAAACTTGAGCGCCAATATTATCAGTCGTATTCACATTAAATGAATCTGAAGCGTCTGAAACGTTTTCAAACGAAACATCAATAGATGTTATAGACTCTGGTAAATCTTCATCGTTGAATGTGATATTAACTGTCATATAAGAGATGATGTCTTGAGTTTGTTCGTCTTCTCTTTCAACTATATCGCAGTTAACGATGCCGTCTAATTTGTCGGTAATATCTTCAGAACTTGCTAAATAAAGATCAAATGATCCATTTTGGAAAACTTTGATGCGACCACTATTCATCGGGTCAGTGGATTCAGCAGTAATGATATAATCGAGTCCGTCTTGACCAGATGTTTCGACATTGAAATCATCAATATAGAATCTTTCAACTCCGTTGAAGTCAAATGATTTGATATCTCCAGAAGCATATGGGTTATCGTAATCGCCGTTGATATAGAAGTCGATTTGGAAATCGCTCCAATAACCACAATCTTCATATTGCATCTCAATGAAAGCAGTAGTGTAGTTATTACCGCCTCTAGCGATAGAGAATGCTGCTCCAAAGAAAGTTGGATTATCATAGATATAATAAGGAATTAAACCAAAATCAATTGTCTCATCTATGATGGTTTCGGAAATTCCAGTAGTTGCGGATGTCACCGCCTCAACTGTAACTTTATAAACTCCAGAAGGATCTAAACCGAGTTGTTCAAATGAAGAAATTTCCCACTTGGTGTTAAGCTCAGGATCTTGAATATTAACGGATGTTTGTTCGTCTTTTGGATCTTTGATTGTTACGCTGACACGACTGAAATCTTCACCACCAGGAACGTTCAAATAAATAAATGTATGTTCTTCTTCGGCGGTTTTATCGAATCCGTTTTGGAAGAAAACACGATTGTACGTCAAATCTGGGTTGATACTAACAAAATCCTCTGGCTTAACAGTATCGCTAGAAATAATTGTGAAGTTATCTGATTCCTCATAACCCACTAAAGCGATTTCATAATATGGAGATTCTAAAACCCCACCAGTGTATAAAGGTTGTTTACCAGTGATGGAGAAATCATATGGACTTTCAATCCATTCGCCTGTGCCTTGTTCATCCTGCGAATTCTTTCCTCGTAAATAGACGCCATAATATGTGTATGAAGGAAGCTCACCATTATAATCTAAATCAACATAGTAATATGAACCATTCATTGGATCGACTTCCTTGTACACTGTAAACGTAGTTGGGTCTGGATCAACATAGACAGTTGGAATGTTATTTAGATCGATATATTGAACAATCGAATCTTCTTTTCCATAGTCAATAACAAAGTTATAAGCATCACGATCGCCATAATCTGGGAATTCGGTAAAGTCTAGGGTGATTTCTTCTTCGTCGTTAGCTATTTCAAGACCAAAACGAGTGATCACAGATTGAGTTTGATCATTTGGATCTGCTAAGTAGCAAGTAATGTTAGAAACATCACCACCCTCGCTTAGATAGAAGTAAGCGTGATAACTGGTATTGTAAGTAACGTTTTCAATGACTCTATTTATATAGAGTGTTTCATTTTCAAATGTATCGTTGACGATGAACGATGAATAATTAACATCAGAGGAGAAGAGAACGGTTTCTTCTTCTTGGTCGTTCACTCCAACTAAAGCAGCTGTGTAGCTACCTTCGCTTAGTTGATCACCACCAGCATTGATAGCGACTTTTCCAGTTGGCGCTTCGCTAAACATGTCTGATTTGAAAATCCAGTCAATTTGTTCTTCAATACTTTGCCCATCAGGCTTAACCATCTGAGTATCTGCTAAACCAATGAAATATGTGCTAAAAGATGGGACGCTTACTTGATAATCAATCTCAGCGGAATAGGTTTCACCACCCATTGGGTTAACGTTTCGAGTAATTGAAATGCTGTTCGTTAAAGTTCCAGGTTCAACATATAATGTTGGAATGGTGCTTAAATCGATGTATTGAACGACTTCTTCGCCTTTTCCATAATCGATAAAGAAATCATAGGCATCGTATTCACCATAGTTGGCATATTCACCAAAATCTAAGGTGATAAACTCTTCATCATTAGCTTTTTCAAGAACAAAACGAGTAAGCGGAGTATGAGCAGCATCGTTATGATCCGCTAAATAGCAAGTGATGTTGTAAACTTCCTCAACATCTGTTAAAGCGAAATACGCATGATAGCTTATATCATTAGATATAATCCTGTTAATATATAATTTTTCATTAGTTTTATCTTGAACAACACCAAATGAGGATGGAGCAAGTTCGGTTGAGAAAAGTACTGTTTGATTTTCGTTTTCATCAATACCAATCAAAGCAGCTGTATAGCTACTGGCAGTAAGCTGTTCGCCCTGAGCATTGATTTCGATTCTGCCCGAAGGAGCAGCATCAAAGGTTGCAGAGCGATAGGACCAATCGATTGGTTTATCTCCTGGTTCATCTCCACCTTCATCCGGAACAATTTCTCCGCCGCCATCTCCGCTTGTGGTTTCTTCACCACTTGTGGTTTCGGTTCCACTAGTATTATCAGCAGGTTTAACTAAACTAGTTTCTGCCAAAGCGATGCAGTAGGAAGAATAGGTTGGAATTGCTGTTTGATAATTAACTTCAGCAGAATATGTCTCTCCGCCCATAGGGTTAACAATTTTATAAATTGAAATTGAGTTTATTAATTCTTCTGGTTCGGGTTCTGGCTGAACTGGATTAGTAGCAGTTCTTAAAGAAATAGGTTTATCTAAAAGAGATTCTGCATCAGCAGATAACATAACGTGTTGACGAACATCTAAAAGATATTCAGTATCATATTCTAAATCTGCAAACTCACCACTTACTTTTCCAAAGTGTGTAGTTGGAACTTCTTTTAAAAAATCTTCATTCGTTGGGCATCTAAGTTCTACACGAATATCGCACTCAGTATCTTCTTCACCAGCATCAATCTTAGCTTGATCATTTCCAACTGATAAAGTGAATGAAATTGAACGTTCCACTAAAGAGATCTCATTAAATTCACAAATTTGCGGTCTTTCTAAGGTCTGGCCTAAAGCGATGCCGCCACCAACAACTAAAACAACGGCAGCCGTAGTCGTAGCCGCAACTGTCGCAACAGTGCTTGAAACGGAACTGCCAATGGCAGCACCAGAAGATGAAGAGGCTGCACCGCTACTTGAAGATGCTGCTGGTGAAGACGGCGTAGATGTCGTAGCTTCGCTTGTGCTTTCAGAAGCATTAGTTTCACTAGCGGCTTCTTTAATGTCATCAAAGTTATCATCTTTAGCGGGTTTGACCTTATTGTCTTCCTCGCCTAAATCGAACTTGTTTACGTCATAGCCTTCTTGCTTGGTGTTATCTTCCATTTTGAAAACGAAATCATCGCTTAAAAGCTGTTTCTGATTCTCTTTTTCGGAAAATGAAAATGTCTCGGGAATCCGATTTTCACCAAAAGATTCAAAATCTTTCCTGTCGGCCATATTAGTAATCATTATATCTAAAATATTTCAATTTATGAAATGTTTTGTCTTCTAATGAAGTGTATCAATAAAAACAATAAAAAAGAGATGATTTATATCTCCACAAAAATCCCTGCAATAATCGGTTACAAATTAAAAATCGAGTCTTTTATCAAAATTGAAAACTGGTTCATAACCATTTTCTTCTTCACTGATTCCAGCAAGGTCGCAAACCGCTTTATGACATCTCTTTACAAGATCAATTTCCTGTTCTGGTCCACTTAAAGTTTCATCTAAAAATATAGGTTCTCCAATGCAAAGATTAAACACGGCTGGTTGCTTAAACAGTTTCCTTCTAATCCACGATGATCTTCGATATGAAAAACCCATTGGAACAATTGGTTTATGTGACATCCTCGCTAAATGAGCAATGCCTTTTTTAAATGGACGGATATAGCGGTAATACTCCCACATACTTCCTTCTGGATAAATATGTAACCATCCGCCGTCATCAAACATCTTTTTTAATGCATCAATATATACAATCGTGGCTTGGGGATCGTTCTCTGGTATTGGAATTCCTCCAACAAGCCTAACTAGTAGACCGGATTCGCCTGAGACGTTTTTGTTCCAAGCTAATAGATATGGTCTAAATGGTTTAATCGCGTTCATAACAGCGATGTAATCCCACATATTCACATGATTCGCGATTGAAATCGCGCCTTGCTTTAATAACTTCTTGTTTTTTCGAATATTCTTCTTACCTCTAATTCTTAATCCCATACGGATGTAGGAGAAAGGAAAAACGATAAGATAAAGGAGAAATCTCACCCAGAATCTTTTAAACTTAAAAGACTTCGAATAATCGATGTATGGATAATCCTTATCAAAGATAGTGCCATCATCTTTTTTTACTTCGAGATAATGACCATCTGTATTTTCTGGGTAAGGGAAATTTGCTCTAGGATTAAATGACTTATTTAAACTCATCGTAAAGATTATAGCAAACTAGAGTATCGATATCACTTATTAATAAAGCCTTAAAAATTTGTTATAATGCTCGCTATGAAAATATTGTTTGTCCTTGAATGTGCCAATCAACCTACCAATGGCACTACCGCTTCATGCGTTCGTTTTGCTAAAGAATTAGAAAAGAAAGGTCATGAAGTAACCATCGTTGGTTGTGACCGTATCGTTGGAGAAAAATATCATCGTTATTTTGGATTACCAAAATATAAAATGCCTTTAGCGGATAAAAACATTGTTAAAGATGGCTTCATTCTCTGCAAGATGATCTACGACACATTATATAAAGCAGTTGAAGGACAAGACGTTGTTCATACCTTCCTTCCATTTAAGCTATCAAATATGTGCCGTTTAATCGCGGAGGAAAAAGGTATCGCTGTTACAGGTGCGTTCCATACGGTCCCCCAAAACTACACTGCTGCAATTCATTTAGGTTGGTCAAAACTAATTAACGGAATCATTCTTCATTGTTGCAAAAAGTATTACTACGAAAATATTAGATACATTCACTGCCCATCACAAATGGCGGCAGACATGATGATTAAGGGACATTTTAAAAATGCTATTCCCCGCGTTATTTCCAATGGTGTTAACTCATTTTTCCATGTGATAGATGCGAAAAAACCAGAGCAAATCGCAGATAAATTTGTTGTTTGCATGTCAGGAAGACTCGCAGATGAAAAGCGTCAAGATCTCATCATCAAATCAGTGGCAAAATCAAAATATAATAAGAACATCCAAATTATCTTATGTGGCCAAGGAGTTAATCGTGACCGCTACCTACGTTTGGCTAAAAAGGTCAAACTCGCTAATCCTTTGATAATTAAGTTCTGTTCTCAAGAAGAACTAAGAGAAACGCTAAACTATATCGATTTATACATTCATGCTTCTGATTATGAAATCGAAGGCATTTCCTGTATCGAAGCTATGGCGTGCGGAACTGTTCCATTAATCTCGGATCATCCTGTATGTGCAACCAAAGATTTTGCGATTGATAAAGAACATTGCTTATTCAAACACGGTTCAGTCAAAGATTTAGCTAGAAAAATTGAATGGTTCTATGAACATCCAGAAGAAACCTCAAAATTAAGAGAACTATATCTAGAGCACGCTAAGAAATATGCTTTAGAGAAACAAGTCGATGCCTTAGAACAAATGTTCGTTGATGCCTACAACGAGAAAAAAGAAGGTAAAGATTTGCACACCCTTCATCCAAGAAAGAAAGATAAAAAGCTTCTTAAAAGACTCAAACGTAACTACAAAAAGCAGCTTAAACATCCAGAAAGATATAGATAATTAATTATCTATCTTTTTATGATTTTCCAAATTCCGCCTCTAGGCTGATTGCTATCACCTAAATAACGAGGAATGACATGTAGATGAGCGTGCATCACCGACTGTGCCGAAAGCAACGTTACCTTCGATAACTAGCATCTTTTTACCGACATCAGCAGGTCCCATACCTTCTTTTCGGTGACAGTAACAATAACGGTGAAGTGAACCCCTACATATGTGACAATTAGACAAAAGAAAAAGGGCACAACTAAGTGTGCCCGTAGAAGATATATTTTTAGAGGCTATTTACGAATATCAATATCTTTTGAAAGATCTTTTTGTTCCTCAACAAATTCTTCTGCTTCATGTTTGACTTTGTTAGAGACTTTTTCGTCTTTTCCTTCGTCATAAGAGACAGTGATTTGTGGGAATGGAATGTTGACATTGTTGTCATCAAATACAATCTTGATTTCTCTATTCAAATCTCTTTGAACTTGATAGATATCACTTTCCTTACATTTGGCAACAAAAAGTAAGTTGACAGATGATTCAGCGAGTTCGGTAACACCCTTATAGAATGGTCCTTCAACGATCGCTGGGATTCTCTCTTTAATTGCTGGTAAATTATCAGCGATAATCTTCTCAACCTTTTCAATTCTATCTCCATAGGAGATACCAACGTAACATTTTGCGACAGAAAGTTCTTTGGTTTGGTTGACGATGGAACGGATATCAGCGTTGTTGATAATCTTAATATTTCCACCTGCGTCCACTAATTTGGTAGTGCGAATACCAATCGCTTTAACGGTACCTCTCCAACCATCGACGATAACGATATCACCGACTTGGAAATCGCCTTCAAAGACGATGAAGATACCAGCGAGGATATCTTGCACCAAAGCTTGTGAACCAAGACCTATAATCAAGGTTAACACACCAGCAGAGGCAAGCATCATTGTGGTGTCAGCACCCCAAGCCCATAAGACAAAGAATACTGAGGCAATCGCGATGATCCATTTGATCAAATTAAGAAGGAGCAATGTAACGGTGATTGTCTTCTTAGATTCGAAGGTAATCTTTGCAAGCAAAGATAGGATAATGCTAGCTGCTGCCGCAATGGTGATGATTTGGACGGTTCTAATAATTGATGGCACCGCTTTTGCGACCATGTAATTAACGAATTCGCTTTGACCTTCAATTGGTTTAAAGATCGTGTCTGGTCCAAAGATTTTGTTTGAGAAGACAAAGGCTACTACTGTCGCTGCAACTAGTAAGCCAAAGGCTACCCAACCAATAATTTTTAATACTTTTTTCTTTTCCATAAAATAACCTCCTTTATTATTTGTTTTTATGAAATTGAATAATTAAACATTGTTATAAACAACCAATATATCATTAATCATCGCTTCACTACCGGCTTCTTCAACAGAAATATTGAAGAACATAGCGCCGTTGTTCGATTCAAATTCAAACTTTTCACTTTGATCATCAGCGCAAACAAATTCATGGGCAGACGCTCCATCAAAGTGGTGTTCATTCATTGGTGAGTCTTCGTAGAAGGAAACGCTTATGGTTATTGGTTGAGCGGCTTGAATAATGATGGACTTAATACCAAGATCTATTCCGGTTCCATTAGCAATATATGATCCGCTTGTATTATAACCAACTTTAAACATCGCATGCATAAAGTAGTAACAACCGTTGGAATAAATAGTTCCAACAGATGAAAAGTTTAATGTTTCAGTAGTATCGGATCCTTCGCTAGGGAGAGATTGGAAATATTCGCTAAAAGCGAAACCGTTTTTTCTCCATCTTGCATATAATGTAACGTCTTTAGTGACTTGGTAATCGTAACTAACCCTGCTACCATCAGGTGTTTCGCTCCATCCGTTGAAAAGATAAATTTCACTTGGTCCTTCTACAACTTCCAAGGTTTCGCTAGTTGGCAAAGAAATTGTTTCGTTTGGATCTACAGTTATTGGTTCTAATGGATAATCGGTAGAACCACCATTCATGTCGAAATTAACTGTATATTGACTTGATGGAGGTAATTCTTTCCATTGCGCAATTAAAGTGACATCAGAAGAAATACCGACTGTAGTACCTGCTTCTAATAGGTCTTCTACACCTTTCACTTTCCATCCAGAGAATTCGAATCCATCGGGAGCAGTAAAACCAATGGTTTCAATATCTGGCAATGGTTCTTTATTTGTATTTCTTACAATGTAAGGACCAAAACTACCGGATCCTCCATTGGCATCGAAATATATATTAAATTGATTCTCAATTATTGGGGTTGCATAAACAAATTTTATAGAGTTAATAGATACTGAATTACTAGAGTTGTTATCTCTAGATAAACAGAAATATCTAGCATCAGGGTTGGTGCATTCAAATGTATAATCTTGAGCAAATTCAACTGTTTTTGTTTCGGCACCTTCGGTGACTCTTTCATAGATTGGACTTGCACTATAGACCACGTTGAGATCATAACCGACAGTTTTGCTGTTTACTGTAATCGATTTTATTGGACCACCAAATGGTGTTGTTGTAGAGACAAATGCGTCATAAACGTACATGCCTAGTGTTCCGTCATTTGAAGAATAAGCAACAGTTGAATATTGGAATTCGACATCCATTAGTGTAACGCTTGAAATCACTGTAGATGGTTGTTCTGGGAAGTAACTAAAGAAAGTTCTGTCCGCAGTAACTGTGTTTTCTTGGGTTGGGAATTTGGTCCATCCCGCTACTAATGTAGAGTCACTTGTAGGAACAATAGTTTCACCAGGTTGATGTAATTCTCCTTCACCATTTACCTTCCAACCACCGAAGTATTCGTCTTTGTTTGGAACAAAAATACAAACAGGAAGTGTGTATTCGCTGTTGGTTTTGACTTCAATCGGACTCATTGTTCCATCTCTACCATCAGCATCAAATGAAATTGTTACTTGCTCTTTGACTGGAGTATCTGGAGTATCACTTTCAGCAGGAGTTACAACTACCTCTGTATAAATCGGATATTCCACTAAACCAATCTTATAAACAGATACTTCATATTCGCTTGATGGCGTGAGATCTACAAAGTAGCCTTCATTTGAACCAGCTTGTAATTCATTTGATTGATTGTAATTTAAATCATTATTTGCCATTTGAATGACAAATTGTTCATTGCTTCCAACTTCTTCAAGTTCAAGTTCATAGTTTAAAGAAACTGGTGTAAGGTCCATTTTGTTAACCTTACATTTAGCTTGAACAAAGATATTGATACCCACTAAAGCGGATAACGAACCAACGGTAACTAAAGATGCACCAACAACTGTGGCAATTGATGTCGCAGCAGAACCGCCAGCGCTTCCACCACTTGAAGATGATGAAGAGTCAGATTGTTTTGATTCTTCTTTTTTAGATTCCTCTTTTTTACGTTCTTTCTCTTTTGGAGAATGATCGTCATTAACTTGAGGATTATCGTTTACTTCGTCTCTTAAAGGATCACGGTTATCACTAAAAGAGGTGTATTCACCATCTTGAGTGCCACCAAATTCGAAAGTATCTACTCCTTCGTTAGTGATCTTTTCAACGTTAAATTCATCGTTGTGTCTAGACATATTTTACAAAATTATATATTACTCAGTGTACTTTGAAAACAAGGAATAACATATGTATGCATTATGCATTATATATTCACGAATAGCACAAATGTGTCACACGTATTAATGACTCAAAGAGTTAGAATACTGGCCAAGAGTATTGAATCATGTATTCCCCGCGGTACATTCTTACTGCGTCAGGATTATTACGTTTATATTCATAAGCGTCGCAATCAACTTTATTAACATCGATTGAAACGGCGTTATGCTTTTTGATAAGTACATCTCCGCATCCAATTTCTTTTAAGGTTGCTTGAATATCAGAGATTAGGTTTCTTAGATATGACTTATGGTCTTCTTCCCACAAAACAGCGTTTAATTCGTTGATATTAATAGAAGAACCTTCTCTATCCACTAGATAGGCGAATAACTCTTTTGATTTAGTGTATTTGAATCTAACTGGTTCGTTATTATGGAACACATCAAAGTTACCAAAACATTTGATTTGAAGTTTCTTATTTCCTTTTAATTCGACTGGATATCTAAGGGCCTCAACTTCACGTTTAATCTTCTCTTCATTAACTGGTTTTGAGACATAGCCAGAAGCATGCATTTTCATCGCTTCTAAAGCGTAATTATCATAGGCTGTAACAAAGATCACATTTAAAGTTGGATTGGTCTCTTTTAAGGATTTCGCTAGGGAAATGCCGGTGATTTTTGGCATTTCAATATCTAAAAAGGCAATATCTATTTTGCGATTTTTATTTTCTTCTAAAGCTTTGACTGGATTGGTGTAACAAAACACTTCAGAGTCTTTTAAAACATTCTTAACACATTCCTCTAAACGAAGAAGTTGAAGTTGTTCATCATCCACTAATAAGATTTTCATTTGTAAAATTTCACCACCACTTTTGAGCCTTTATCGATTTGGCTTTCAATGAATAATTCGCCGTTACACATTAAACTCAAACGATGCCTAATATTATTTAAGCCGATATGTTCACCATTTTCTAGATTGATATTATTTGGATCAAAACCCACTCCATCATCGATGACTTCAACAATATAGGCTGTATCATCTTCATATGATTTAATGGTTAATGTACCACCTTCTATTTTTTGAAGGATTCCATGTTTAATCGCATTTTCCACGAGTGGTTGAATGCTTAATGGCGGAACTTCAAAATCGGTCACTCTGATATCTTCAATAACATTTAATCTATCTGAGAAACGCATCTTCTCTAGAGAGATGTATGTTTCAATATGTTTTAGTTCATCAGAGAAAGACACTAACTGGTTATTGGTGAGCGTGGAGAAATTCATTCTTAAATATTCAGTGAAATCATCTAACGCTCTTTTAGCTTTAGCAGGATCAAGACTAATAAGCGTGGATATCGATGAAAGAGTGTTATACACAAAGTGTGGTCTAATCTGAGACACCATCACATTGATATAAGCATCTTTAATCTTCTTCTCTTCTTCTTGAATACGAATGTTTTTCTCAACATCTAAGAATAAGACTAATATTTCTGTAGTGATAATAATTGATAGATACGCTACAGCGTATCCAGGCATAAAGTTTTGCACAATGATCGCGACAAATGGGAACAAACAATATAAGAAGAAAGCAAGTTTCTCTCTAAATCTGAGTTCTTTGTTAATTAAAGCGAGCACAAAGATGACTACGAACATCACAAATTGGTAGCCTTGTGACATAAACATAGATGGCGAACGAGTGTAAACCCCATCCACCGCTTTAAAGAAAATATGCGTGAAGATATTGACGATATTTAATAATACAAATACTGCAAATATAGAGATATTGATAATCGAAGTAACTTTTCTAGGTTTACCACTTACATTCGCATAATAAATTATGTAATAAAAAAGAAGGAACACTTCCAAATTATTCATGACATAGAAGGTTGTATAAAAGCCCATGATAAATGTATCGCTTGTATATACTTCTTTTACGCATGTAAAGGTTAGATAAGTCGCGAAATGAATAATCGTAAATAAGAAGAAAGTTAAAAGAACCTTTTCATCTTTTCGTCTATCCTTCTTCATAAAGAATTTAGCGACGTGAATTAAAAAGATCGCTATACCTAGGATACAAATTGTCGCGTTGAATACACTTTTTGGATTCATATGCCTATAACATTATAATCACTTGAAGAAAAATCCCCAACTAATGTTGAGGGTATAAGCGTATTTCTTTATAAAATAAAAGGCAGTTTATGTAGACTGCCATCTTAAATTACGATGGGCTAATTGAACGCCATAAATGCGTCCATTTAAATAACCCGAACGCCATAAATGCGTCTTTTATATTTTATATAAGATTGTTTGGCTGTCAACACGGCATAAGTGCGTGCAGACACAAAAAAGTTCTATGTTGAGTCTATTCCTTAATGTGATTATGAATGAATTTGTTAATTTGTTCAGTTGTCAAGCAAAAACGAAGGTTGAACCACGATATTTATAATTTTCAAAAACAGTTTTCTTACTTTCTTGAGATTTTTTAATTATTTGGGCGATTCGATCACTCACTAACGAACCTTTATCTAAATAATCAATATCCCCCGCTCTACCCAAAAACTTTATCGGGTCATTTTGCCACTCTCTATGATATGGGGCTAAAGTATTGAAAGATTCTAGATCTTCTACAAATACTAAATGACTATTTCAAACAATCATTTTTGCTTTTGAGGATTTCGCTATCATCGAGCAATGTCTTGGTAAAGGTGTTGGTTAACACTTTAACTTTATCGTCTTTTTTACCTATTTTTACGATTCTTGTTGGTTTCGAATTAATCATCGCCCATTTGTTAAAAACAAAGAATGTTAATAGATAAATAATTCCGAGAAGAACAAGAACACCAACAACGATGATAATTGGAATTAACCAGGTTGGGAAATTGCTCGATGAACCTGTTTCACCTTCACTTGGTGTTACTGGTGTGACAGGAGCTTCTGAAATGGTGACGCTGATAGAATAGATTTGTGAATCATTATGATTCGCATCACCCAAAATCTTATATTGAACGACATATGTTCCAGCTTCACTTGCAGTTGGGATTGAAGTTGTGAATTCGCCTGTTTCACCAAGACGATACACGATTGTGCCAGAGCTTGTTGATCCGGCATTCACTAAGGCTAAAGATTCACCATTAACAACCAAACCTTCGACCGCTGTTGGAGCTTGAAGTAGAGCACTGTTAGCTTTGTTAATTGTGATTTCAAAACTACCGCTAACTTCTAAATGATTTGCTGCAGAAGCCTTGTAGTAAACAGTGTATGTACCTGCGTTTGTAAAGATTGGAAGTGATGTTGTAAACTCTCCAGTTGGAGTGTCGCAATATGTGAAAGCGACTTCTTCACCGCCAACAGATGTTGCAGATGCATCAACAATTGGAGTTATGGCTTCACCTGTATATACTAAGGTGCCAGATTGAGTAACACTAATAGAAGTAATCTCTGCTGGTGAAATAACAATTGGATCTAGAGCAACAGGATCTGTATCTAAATGGTTTCCATCACCAACAATCTTATAAGAAACACTATATGTTCCGGGCAAAGTTGCAGTTGGGATAGTAGTAGAGAATGCTCCACCGTTAACACTGTATTGAATTTCACCATCGCTCGTAGAGCCTGCATTAACTAGTGCTTGAGCAGACCCGTCGTAAACAAGATCATCTTTTGCGCTTGGAGTAATTGTATAAGACGATGATGCTGGATTAATTGCAACGGTAAATGAACCAGTTGCTGTAACGTGATTATCAGCGCTTACTTTATAGTAAACAGTGTGAGAACCAGCTTCTATGAATGATGGAACTGATGAGGTGTAAGTGCCATCACTTGTATCTGAATATGTAAATGTTACATCGCAATTATCAACTGTAGTTGCAGAAGTGCTTACAACAGCAGTTTTTGGAGTTCCATCATAACTTAATGTGCCCACTTGAGAGACACTTACATTTGTTATTGTGGCAGGAGCTATATAAGTCGGACTACAATATGCGCCATATATAGTGTCGTATGTATTTTCATAATTTTCATTTGGATTAATTTTGTAATATACGTAATAATATCCGACATCTGTGCCAGTAGGAATTTCTTCGGAAAAAGATCCGCTCGTTCCAATTCTATATATTAAATCACCACCAACGGCATAACCAGGTGTGACTAATTCTTGAGGTTGACCATTATAAACTAAGCCCTCGATAGCGGCAGCTTCAGTTGATATTGAAGTCGTTCCTTTGAGCATTTTAACAGTAAATGTACTTATTCTGTCGTCGTGATATGGAGCGCTTAATTTAAATTCAATTTTATAATTTCCAGCATCATGAAGAACAGGTAATGGCCCAAAATCATCACCACTATCTTTGATACGATAAGAAATTGTAGGAGTAGTACCATCAACAGTATTAGCTGTTATAGTTACATCCGGAGAACTACCTTCTTCTGTATAATGTAAATCGGGTACAGGCCCAATACCAAGATTAGTAATCTTTGCATTCGAAATTGTAACATCTAAAGATGATTCAGCGACTCCATTATAATTTGAAGTACCTAAAACTCTGTAATAAACAGTATATGTTCCAGGATATGTAGCTTGAGGTATAGAAGTAGAATATGTACCTTCGGCATTAATTTTGTATTCAATAGATCCTAAAGTTGTAGAACCAAGTGAGTCAAGCAAATCTTGTGGTGATCCGGTGTATGTTAAACCTGTTTTGCCAACTGGTGCAGTTAAAACTGCATTGGCTTTTCCGATAGCAACTTCAAATTGACCAGTTGATGTGACGTGATTATCGGCACTTACTTTATAGTAAACCGTGTGAGAACCAGCGTTAGTAAAGGATGGGACAGACGAGGTGTATGTGCCACCTTCAGAGGCAGAATATGTAAATGTATATGCTTGACTATTAACTGTTGTTGCGGAAGCTGAAACTGTTGCGGTTTGAGCTAAACCATTATATGTCAAGGCACCAACTTGAGAGACACTAACATTAGTGATCTCCGCCATTCGAATTGTAAAAGTACCTAATTCTATAATTTCGGAATCATTATGATTAGAATCACCAAATACTTTGTAAAATATTTGATAATTACCAGCATGTGAAAACGTAAGAGGAGCTGTTTCCCAAAGATCCCCTGTAGATCCAACTCTAAATTTAAGTGTTCCGCCTGTCGCACTTCCATTAGATGCTAGTGCATTATGGGAAGAGCCGTCATAATCAACGTTTTCTGCTAAGACAGGAGCAGTAATTGTAGGATCAAGCTTATTAATGGTAAAATTCAAGGTTCCCATTTCGGTTGGGAAATCACTTGCTTCAATCTTATAATCAACAGCATATGTACCTGAATTTACAAAACTTGGAACGGTCGAAGAATAACTAAGATCTTCAGGGCCTTTATATGAAATAGAGTATCCACTAGTTGGAAAAGAAACCGAAACATTTACTGATGAATGAGAAGAACCATCGTAATCTACTGATGGATTTGCAGAAGCGACATACTTAATTTGATTTAATATAACCTTTTTGTAACCGTCGAATTTCTGACCTTCACTAGAGTTAATACTAATTACGGTCGGACCACCGGTTCCAGAAACATTATCCCATCCAAGGCCACGCAATGAATTTTTCATTCTGGCTTGTATTGCCATTGTATCGCCTGTTGCAAGCAAACGTTCAATATTGTTGCCAATAGAAGGTATTGCAGTACTTGTCGTGCTGTATTGGTTGTGTTGAATTCCATAACTACTACCAGATGATGATGTTCCACCTATAGCAGTAATTTTGCCTCCATTAAAATTATAAGTTCCTAAGGAGTAGAATCCTACAGAATCGCCGGATTCTGATGAGCCGCCAACAGCAACCAATTCACCAGCGTCTTGCGTTGCAGGAACAGATCCATAAATTTGGGCACCAATACTTTTACCAGTGCTGCTTACGTTACCACCAGTAGCATAAATTATTCCGCCGTTCATGCGAAAATTGGAATTAGCGACAAATAATCCAAAGGAAGTGAGGTTCGTAGTGGAACCACCGGTTGCGTGAATTTCAGCTGTTTCTTCAATCGTTAAGCCTCCTCTAGCATAAACACCACTAGTCGTTTTATTATTGCCGCCGGTTGCATATATTAAACAATTGTCAAAATAAAGCCTTTTGTTATTTTCACAAAAAATAGCTCTTGTGGTTTTACCTGCACCGTTACTAACCGAAACATTTAAGCGAGCTCTCTCGCTTTGTGACTCATCTGTCTCGATCGTTAAACTTGAGGATTTGTTATCACTGTTATGAATAGCAATACCATCATTGCAGTTTGAAGTTGTTGTAGTCAAATTAATGTTACTAGTTCCAATGAGTTTAATAACAACATTTTTCTTACCTAAATAATTACAAAAAATCGCTGCAGAATACAAATTAGATGACCCATCTAAAGTATTAGTATGTCCTGCATCATTATACGTGAAGTTATTTAAAGTTAATGTATAAGCGGCATCTGACTCATCAAGAGTTGCGCTACCTCCAAGTCCATCATTATAAATTGGATTAGCAATCATATCCTGCGAACCAATATAAAATTCAGGTTCGCTATCCGCTAAAACTTCTTTTACGTCTTCATGTGTAGCAAAGGCTAAAATTGCACCGCTAGGGCATAGAGAAAATGCTAGAGCAATTGAACTAATTTTGAAGAGTTTATTCATAGGACACCTCTTTCACTAATAATTGATAAATGTAATTTAAGTTTACTCGAGAGAGAGAGAGAGAGTCAAGCACTTACAAGTGCTATTTGTCAAACTATTAATTGGAAAGGACCCTCGATGCTACTCGAGTTCACTTCGAGTCGCGTTGAGGTTTAATCTAGAGAAAAGCAAGTCTCACAAAAGGGACTTTTTATAGAAAACTAAAACTTCTTAATCGATAGTTTAAAGATCTCATCAACCGAACATTTGAAAATCTGAGAAAACATAAATAAGAATTCGGTTGATGGCATGCAGTTTCCTAATTCATAATGTTCCACTTGAGCGTATGTGAATCCTGTCGCGTTCGCCACCGCCATTCTGGACACATTTCGATATTTCCTAATAGCGGTCAATGTTAATCCCAATAATTTAACATCTAATTCATTATGAATTGTGTATTTTTTTCTAAAGAAAACTTGAACCCATTTTTGATACATTTGATTTTGTACAGCGTAATAGTCATTAGGTATCTTTTCCCACTTAGTGTGAAATCTCATTAAATCAATAATATGCAGCTCATAAGCAGTTAACGATTCAACAAATTCCTCATATAATTGAGATAACCTTTTAGCCATTGCATATTCCGCAGGATCA
The DNA here is from genome assembly GCA_947303755.1 of uncultured Erysipelotrichaceae bacterium. Classification (GTDB taxonomy): domain Bacteria; phylum Bacillota_I; class Bacilli_A; order RFN20; family CAG-826; genus Fiminaster. The sequence continues at coordinate 29,168 of CAMYZF010000004.1, forward strand.
ATATTGAGTGGGCGATCTTCTTCATACCATCTAATAGTTGTCTCTATTCTTGATAGCATGTGCTTTATGTAATTTCTAAATCCCATTTCACTTTTTGGAATAATATATGAAAATCCTAAATCCATCTCGCTCCCTCCTATTATTGATAAATCAATAAAAATAAAAGGAATAGCAAGTCAAAAATAGTTTGCACCCGTCTTCGTAAGGTGGGGGTGCAAGCTTGGGTGGTGCAAGAAAAAACAGTGAATATCATCAATTTTTGGCCATTTTTCGTTCCCCAACCTACCGACTATCCTTATAGAACAAGCCTGTTAAATATGTCAAAAAAGTCCGATGAAATCGACACTTTTAAAGAAAAACAATCCATAAATGGATTGTTAACTTTTTGTCATGTCTTTTGCCTACACGACCAATGCATTGATTTTGTAATTCCCTACACGACCAATGCATCAAAATTCTTTCTTGTTCAAAGAACGTAGATATACTCTTTTAAAAATTTTCTTGTTTTCAAAAAACCTTTCTTCCGATTTGGATAATTCGCCATTAGAAAGTTTTAATTCGGTAAGTCTAATAGAGGTAATATAATCCGCCACTTGAGCAAGTCTATAATTCTCTTGTTTGACATCTTTTTTGAATTCGACAGGATAACCAGAGATTCCGAAAGCTTGGGCTAAAGCTTTATGAACTATTTGCTGTCCTTTATCATAATAAAGATTTATTAAATCAAAAGAAGAAAAATAGTCATAATGCTGAGCCAAAAATGAATGAATATCTTTAGCTAATCTTGCCAATGTTTTAGCATCATCCCCATCAAATTCTTTCTTTTTATATATAAACTCTTTGTGAAGAATAGGAAGAATTGTAAATAAGATTAACACCTTATTGAGATATCGTTTTCTTTCGGTTAATCCTAAATCTTTGAATTCATTTTCTTTTCTGATAATTGGGCCAACATGAAATACTGGATCGTCTTTGAATTTATTTAACTGAGAAGAAATATTGTTGTTTTGTTCATGAAAAACAAGCGATACCACATAGTACTTAGAAGCACCATATTCAAATCCTGTATCGCCAGATTCATCAACAAATACGCTTAATACTTTCTTCATAGTTCTTAAAAGAAAACCCTATTTCTAGGGTATGTTGCGAGACTGTCTCTCGCGGTTTGGTGGGACCATGTACGGCTCCCTATCAAGAGGTTTCCCTTTTGACACCTATATAGTACAAAATAAAACCCTATTTTTCAATAGGGAATTAAACTGTTGGATTTGGCGAACGCGTGGAATGGTCAATTTTCAACTTTCCGTACGCGTGGAATGATTTCATTAATCGCCTTGTTTATCATTATATACTTTTTATATTCTTAATACCGCTAGAGAAATCAGCTACGCGCCTTTTCAAACGAGACGTTCATATTGATAATTTTTATAGTAGATTTCAATTGTATCATTTGCTTCTTATTAGTATACAAAATGCCTGTATTTATTAATTGGGCATAAATATTATCAAAACTAATCGATAGTTTAATATCTGGATATTCATTCGAAATGAATGTCTTATATTTTGAATTAAATATACTTTTCAATTCATCTACACTTTTTATACCTAACGAATTGAAATTAGAAGCCACTAAGTAGGAAAAGAATAAAGCGTAATCAGGAGCTAATCTAAAAATTGGCTTAAATTGCAAATTTGACATTATTATAGATCCGACAGCTCCGACAATTGTTGCTACTAATGGCGATGCCAAAACAGAAGTAGTTATTTCTCCACCAATTATACCTAAATTAATTAAGTTCTTTGGAGACAAATCTATCACAACATAAGTTTTTCTAACTTTAGTACCTTTTGTCTTGGCGATTTGGCTTTTCGCTATTCGTCGGCAGGCCACTCTGCCAAGGGCTAAAGACTGGGATCCACTTAATCCATGAACAGTAATTCCATAAGAAACGTTATGACTTTTAAAACCGCCAGTTGATGAAACATAAACATCCACGATTTTAGTTCCATAACGCACCATTTTCTCTTCTTTTATAGAAGCTAACCCCAATTGCTCCAAAGTTCTAAAAGCATCAGAATTGATAATTTTATCAACGTTAAACAAACCACTTCTTGCTAAAACAGAATTCATATATTCCTCCATAAAATCCACTTAAACATTAAATGAACTTTATACAAGAAGGAAGCCTCTTCTTGGTCAATACTTCCGAGGCTTCCTAATTATTACATTTAATTAAGGATTATTGTTCTTTCCTTTTTCTAAGGAAGAAATATCCTCCAATAGCAGTAACTGAAATCATTGAAATGATGACAATAATTGCTACTGTATTACCATTGCCACTAACAAATGATAATGGGGTAATTCTTGCAGCTGCAGCAAAAGTTCTAACATCTGACATAAATGCTTCTTGGCCATGAACGGTTACACACTTTTCGTATGTTGCCAAACATCTCTCTAAGCAATATGAGAAGTCTTCATCAGTATCATCTGTCCACTGTACAGTTGCGTACTTGATTAAGTTCTTTGCATATGTTTGTTCAGCTGCAGAAAGTCCACTAATATCGCTTTCAAATGTTGTCCAAGCAGCTTTTGCTGTTGTCCAAGCAGATGACATATTAGTTGTACATCCAGACGTTGTGTCCATAGCAGCATTAAATGCTTTTGCAAATGCAACAACTGCTTTTTGTGCAGCTTCGTGGCCTGCAACGTTAGCGATGTTATGTGAACCAGAAACAGTGTTTACAACAATCTCTTTGATATAAATTGCTTTAGAGGAACTATTGACATAGTCAATTGAAATAGTTCCGGATTTACCACCTAAATCGAATGTGTAATCAGTGTTTGTTGCTGTAATTGTTTGAGCATCGCCATAGGCTGTACCACCGACGCTTACCTGAACTGTTGCATTAATGTCTTTTGCACCTGATGTATAAACAGTAACAGAAGCGATTGTTCCGCTAAACGCAGATGATGATAGGGTTAAAGCGCTATATGGGTTTGATCCAGAACCAAATTGTTGACCTTTTGTGGCATCATAACCCCAGTATCCATTTCCTGTACCGGACATTGTCCATGCCTTATCATCGAGAGTTTCACTACCTGCAGCAGACCAAACTTTTGCAGTGAATGTATAATCCCATGCACTTGTATCGCTTGCATTAACAGCTTGTAATGTTTGGGTGACATTAACAGTTGAAGTTGTTGGTGAAGCAAATCCACCATATTCAATACTGAGAACTTTACCGTCTTCAGAGGCATCCCATGTATGTGGAAGAGTAATTGAACTTCCACCTAATTTAAGTGTGTATTCTCCATAGGAGAGATCACCTTCATCTCCGCTAGCCATAGTGTAATGTACATTCCATGAACTTGCATCAGATGCGGTTGTGGTTGCACCACTATAAACTTTAATAGTTGGAGCAGACCAAGTTAAAGCAGTAACCGAATCAGCAGAAATTGTAACCGTAATTGAATCTAAAGTAGATCCTCCATCATAGGAGATAGATAATGTTGCACTACCAGCTGCGACAAAGTTAACTGTAACTAAGCCTTCACCTGCATCAGCAACAAATTCATCAACTTCAGCAATAGATGAGTTGCTTGATGTAATAGAAATTAATGATGTATCACTCATGTTACCATAGGTAAATGCGATATCATCGCTTTTACCAACATAACCTGATACAGATGCTGGAGTAAATTCAGCAGTTGGATCGCCAGTAACTGTAACAACTAATTCATCATATTTACTGTTATCGGCAGTTGAACGACATCTTAAGGTAACTGTACCTTCAGTATTACCAGAAGTTAGCTTTGTTCCAGTCCAAGTATAGTCATTATTGACTGTATTAGCAGAAACTACCCACTCAGTTGTTTTAACAGCGTCAGCAGGTAAAACCGTTGGTGTGATTCCTGAAATAGAATAATCTTCTTCAAAACCAATTTCTGCAGCATGTGTTGTAATAGTAACACTGGAAACAGGAGCATTAGCAACACTAATTTCATAGGTTGCGGTTTTTGTAATACTACCTTCAGTGTATTTGGCATAAATAGTATGACCATCATGGGCGGCATGTGTCATG
>CAMYZF010000005.1 GCA_947303755.1 uncultured Erysipelotrichaceae bacterium
AACATCGTATCGCTTGAGGCTTTACGTTCCACATAGGTTTGGTATTGTAAAGTAACAAAGGCTCTTCTATTAGCGTGATGGACTTGATTCTTCGGTGAGCTTCGATAAGTCGCAGCGACAATGCCCGCCACAAGAAGAACGATATGGAAGGTTGAAAATCTCCATATGATCTGAGCAGCAGTGGTGATATAGCTAGAAATATAATATTTAGAAAATATTGTATTGAAGAAATATTCAGAAATACCAGCCGCACCTGGAATAGGAACAAGTCCTGATGCCATTTGGTGATATGAAGAAAGGAATACTGCTTGCCAGAAGCTTTGGATATTTGCCTGACCCGTTGAAATAACTGGAGCGAATCCAGCGACTTGGCCTCTTGAATCAAGAATAGCATTAACGACTAATGAGCCATCTGAATTGATGCAATATCCATATCCATCTAAGGCTAGACCAGCAAAGAATGGGATGGAGAATTTCAAAATAAGAATCGTGGACCAACACAAAATCATTAAAGCGAAGATTGGAATATTGGAAATTAAACGTCTGAGTTCGATCTTGAAGTTTTCAACTTGAATACGAAGTATTTCTCTTTTTTCTTCTGGGTTTTTAACGAGTTTGATTTTCGCTAAAAAATTGATGCCTCTATGAAGAATAAAGTTATGGAACTTATGAGAATAAGACATCAAGAATAAACCTAAGATAACAAGGACATTTAAAGCGAAACCTGCAACGGTAAATAAAATCGTTGGAACAGGGATGATCGCTCCATTGATATTTAGATTAAATGTAGCGATGGAAGCAAGTAAGCCATTAGAGAAGATGATGCCAACCGCTCCTAAAACAATTAAACAGATTTGATAGACGATGAAAGACATGATCAATATTGAAGCGGAAGTAGATACTTCCATACCTTGTTTTTTCATCGTATAGGCTTCCATGATTTGTCCGCCAGATGCACCAGGAGTGATATCACTATAAAAGGCATTGACCATAACTGCAGCTAAACCTTGATGATATTTATATTTCCTGGTGTATAACCTTGAGAAAGCAAAGATGGTAAAAGCTTCAATTAGATAACATATAGCGACGATACCAAAGATAATTAAAAGGAAGCGCCAATCAGAATGCTTTAAAGCGGTAAATACAGCACGGTAATCTTTATATAAAGATATGAAAAGGGCTAAGCCTGTTAAAACAATGATGATTAAAAAGTAGACGAAGAATTTTAAAAATGATTTCTTCTTCGACTCTTCAGGAGTTTCATTATTTTCCAAGGCTAAAGGGACGAACTCGTCTCTTTCTTCCTCTAATGAATATGTATCAGTTTTATCAGCCATATCAAAAATTTAACAAGTTAATTTTAGCATATCAAAAAACAAAAACACGCGTATATTTTTAAGGCGTGTTATTGCTTGAGGAATTCTTGATAAAGACTAAGCAGATATTTAGAGACATTTTTAATGTCATAACTATCATCTACTTTTTCTTTTTCTCTAATTGTATTAGAGTCTAGGAATTTATTTATAGAATCTGCCCAAGGTTTTTCACCATTTTTGATTGAGATGAATTCAGTTGAATCAATTAATTTAGCTTCTTTAGTGATTTCATCTGAGAAGAAACATTTTAATTGATTGACTTGAGCTTCACTTCCTACGACTGGAAGACCTTCATATAAACTTGGAAGAATAAAAGCGTCCATCGCTTGATAATAATCTTCTGGTCTAGATATAGTGTCTAAGAATTTAACTTTATCTAAATTTTGAGTTGAGATGTAAGATAGAATCTTATCTTTTAATTTTCCTTTACCAATAAGAATAAGATATGTATTTGGAGTTGTTTTAAGAACTTCTTCATAAATCTTTAATAAGAAGAAATGGTTCTTTTGAGGTTCAAGTCTACCGATATGCCCTAAAACTTTTGAAGAGGAATCGATACCTAATTCTTTTCTTATTTCTTCTCTTTTAACTTTGTTAAAGGCAAAGCGAGAAAAATCCGCTCCATTGTTGATTAGATAATATTTTGTTTTCTTACCAAATAACCAATCACCAGCGAGTTTAGAACAAGCAAAGAAATGCGTTGCACCTTTCTTCGCAAATGGTTTTAAAAACGATTTAATGATGTGGTGGAGAAATTCTTTCTTATTTGATGTTGAATGTGAATGAGCAATTCTAACCTTGATACCACACCTTTTAGCAACACCTAACGCTAAAAAGTTAAGAGAATTCATGTTGCTATGAACAATATCGTAATGATTGTTTTTGAAAGCTTCACAAAGTGCTTTCTTAAATTTTCCTAACTTTTTATATGGGGGAATTTGAAAAAATCTTCCTCCATATTTTTCAACTTTTTCTTTGTTTAATTGATTGCATGAACCACATGCATAAAAATCGATCGCTACTTTGGAATGATCAATGTTTGCGCATAGACTTGATATAACGCCTTCGATGCCGCCTTCATTAACTCTTCCAATGATTTGAGCGACATGAATTTTGTTATCGATCATTATTTAGCCCCTTTACCGGACAAAACGACTCCGATTGATTTAAAAATCAATTTGAGATCATACCATAAGGATCTTTTTTGGAAATAATCCAATTCGAGTTTTTGTCTTTCACCATTATCGTAGGCAACATTATTTCTACCATTAACTCCCCAGTTAGAAATAAGGCCTGGTCGAGCAGACATTAAAACTTTTTGCTCTTCTTTAGTGTAATTAGCGTCCAATTCTTTTTGAGTGATTGGTCTAGGACCAATAACGGACATCTTTCCTACAAAAATACAAAATACTTGCGGAAGTTCATCAATAGAGGATTTTCTTAAGAATCTACCAAATGGAGTGATTCTTGGATCTTTATCAACTTTTCTTTCCTTCTTCCAGAGTTCGAGTTGTTCTGGAGTGAAATATTTCTCTGGATGAGTTTCAGCATCCTTATACATTGATCTAAACTTAGGCATCTTAAATGGTTTGCCATTCTTTCTTAAACGGTTATCAAAATAAAATGGATGGCCTTTTGTAACGAAAAAGTTAATAATGAAAACAATGATATATAACCAAGAAAGGGCGAGTATCAATAGCAACGAAGAGACAATATCAAATAGTCTCTTTGTGAAATAATAGAACAACGACTTTTTCATCACGTTGAAAAGATTTTACAACAAAATAAATCATAAATAAATAAATTATGATTTTTGCTTATTTGACTAATTCATCCCATTTCTGGAATGTATCTTCATGCTTTATACTCTTAGCAATCTCAATGGATTTATGTCTTAAGGATGCATATTTTTTATCATCTATTAATTGAAGAATTAATTCTGCTAATTTTTGGTAATCCTTGAAATCATAGAAATATCCGTTTTGATCTTCTTTAATAACCGATGAGCCTAATACAGGAGTGGTTAAGCATGGAAGACCGCTATAAGAAGCTTCAAGAAGTGAGTTGGACATTCCTTCGTATAAGGAAGACATTACAAATAGTTTTGATTCGTGCATTTTATCTTGAATATTTGGAATGTTATCAAAGATAAACACATTGTTTGATAAATGCTTATCTTCAACGAGTTTCTTCAAATTGTCTTTCAATGGTCCATCACCATATAACTCAAATTTGATGCTTGGATATTGTTCGCTGGTAATCTCTGCTGCATTGATAATAGTTTCAACGTTCTTTTGTTCGCTGTATCTACCGGCGTATAACACCAAGTTCTTGTCATATTTATGTTCATCAACAATTCCTTTGATATTAACTGGGTTAGGAATGACAATACCTTTTTCTTGTATGTTTTTCTTAAACAACGCTTTGCATTCCTCGGTTTGGAAAACAATACAATCCGCTTTCTTGTATAAGTGGTTAATAAAGAACCAAGTCATCTTGTTTCTAGAATCATGTCTTGGATCGTTTCTTTCAGAAATAATAACTTTAGTATTCTTGTCTTTAACCGACATTAAAGTTAAGTTATTGATTCTAGCAATGAATGAAATAACAACATCTGGTTTTCTTTCTTTAAAATGCTTTTTGAGGCTTTTTAACCAATAGTTAATTCTTCTAATTCTAGAATTAGTCTTACCAGAAAAATCAATTACCTTAATTCCCTCTGGTAAATCGAATTCAATTGTATTGTTTAAAAGCATGATTATTTCAACATCGTGGCCTTGTTTAAAATAACGTGTCGCTAATCGAGTGGTGACCGTTTCTGCGCCGCCTCTAACAAGGGAAGTAATAACAAACGATATCTTTTTCATAATTATTTCTTGTGAGCCATATTGTAGAAGATTGTGTCTTTGAAATATTCACCATATTTGAAGTCGTATTCTTTTTTGGTGAACGCTCCAAAACCAGACATTGGGGAGAATGTTAATTCGCCAATCTTAATACCATCTTTAGTGTTGTACAAATCAACTCTAACAAAATCAAATAGGGATCCAACTTGCTCTGCCAATCTCTCCATTTCTTCGTAATTTGCAGGCTTTTTAACTAAATCTTTCTTTTTTGGTTTAAGATGAGCGTATTCACAATCAACGTATTTAAACCCTGGTTCAAACAAAGCGAATCGTAAGTCGTTTCTTCTATTTTGACCAACATATCCAAACTTGACTTTGCCATTGAACACCATGAACTTGTAGTCAACCAATTCATTTTCTTCTAACGGTTCCAAATACTCTTCGGCGAAAATAATAGGCTTAATATCTTCATAAAACCACTCTCCAGCAAAAATAGAATAGTTGTTTTGAATTGACATATCTAATTTATTGAAAATTGATTTGAAATCAGTAACACCTTTTTGGCAAGTAAACACCGATCCGGAATCATGGTTGGTTTTTAAAATAAATCTATCTGGAAGTTTGTCTAAATCAATTTCCATCGAAGACGAATATACTCCTAATGTTTTAGGAATGTACTTATCAAAACCTTTGCTGGACAAAAAGTCTTTACAAGTTAGCTTATCAGCACATTTTTTAAACAAATCATTTCGATAGTATTTTTTAATCCATAACAAGTATTCATTAAATGATTTCGGGTTATCTACATTAACTTTATAGTTAAAATATAGTTTTTCTTTGTGAATTCTTCTTTTTTCTTTGTTTCTAGAATGGTTATAAAAAATCTCAAAAGCCATGTGCTTAAAAAATGTTTTATTGTGAATAGCGAATTTAATCTTGCTAGTTAGTTTTTCCATTTTTTAGCCTTTCTAATTCAACAATCATCTTTTCTTTGAAAGATTCTATATCGCACAGTTTTTTAACGTGTTCATAGCCTGTTTTAGCAACTTTTAATGATGAGTCATAATCTTTAAGTGTGGACACTACTAAATCAGCATAATCTATTGGATTGCGGCTTTCGCAAATAAATCCTGTTTTGTTTGGAATCAAAAGATCTTTGCAACCAGTCACAAAGCTTGTTGAAAAACAAATGAGATTGTTCGCCATAGCTTCGGCTAATACATTTGGGAATCCTTCAAACTTGGTGGTAAACAAAAATATATCATGATTCTTATATTCTGTAGCTATGTCATCTGAATAATCGTGAATAACAACTTTATTAGACAAATTCAATTCCTTAATTAAAGCGTTGAGATTCTCTTTTTGACTACCAGAACCAAAGATATCTAAAGACGCTTCCGGAATGCTGTTTGAAATAAGTTTAAACGACTTAATCATTAACTCGTAATCTTTTTGTGGTTCTAGTCTACCAGCAGAAATCATTTTGTATTTACATTGCCTAACTTGAATGTTAGGAATTTGAATTGGATTAGCAATTACAAAAGATGGGCATTTACATTTGATGAAGTCTTTTTGATCTTCGCACTGATAATAAATAGCATCAGCATGTTTTGTAGAGTGTTTAAGTAGCCACGAACTTGGGAATTTGAATTTTGGGAATACCACCCCAAGGATATGCTTTGTTTTTGCTAACTCCTTTGTCTTCAAAGCTTTGGTGGTGAAGAAATTGATATGTGGCACAAAGGAAAAAATAAAGTCTGGTTTTTCTTTGACTAAGTATTCTCTTAATGCTTTTATTCGCTCTGATTTTTTAGTTTGCTTATATTCGGAATATGATGGTCTATAGACATAGTCTATATCGCCATTATTGTTTCCATGGAATGCAAAAACTTTGGTGTCATATTTATCTTTCAAAATTTTTGAAATCAGGATGGCGCGTTTTTCTGCTCCTCCGGATTTGGTTGCTCCAACAACAAAAACAATCTTATTCATAAACGATACCTCTAAGTTTTTCGATTATGACTTTTGGAGCGTTCTTAACTGAATATCCAGCATCGATAATTTGCTTTTCAGAACCATTGCGATCTTTGAGTTTGATTGGTTTATTTTTCAATAAATAGAGTTCCCACGCATCAAGTCTTAGTGGTAAACGAATGATATTCGAAGACATAACTACTTCGGATGGAAGTTGTTCGTTCACGATGTTCATCACCCCAGAACATTGGGCTTCAACACTTACGAAAGGAAGACCTTCATTTATAGAAGGGAGCAAAAAATAATCAAATGCGCAATCGTATTTATCAACCTCATTAGTTGGTGGAACAATGATTGCTCTTTTTTCTAACTTGTTTGTTTTAATTTGTTCGTTTAAATCTTTTTCAAGTGGACCAGATCCAACGATGAATGCTTTATATTGTTTTGGCAATCTAGCCAATAAGTCAATAACAAATTTTTGATTCTTTTGTTCGGACAATCTTCCAACAGAACCAAGTAAAACATTATTTTCTTTCAAATCGTATTTCTTACGAATTTCATCACGTTTCTTTTGATCGAATGCAAAACGTTTTGTATCAATAAAATTCTTAACAACAGAATCGGATTCTTTTTTACCGAATTTCTTTCCAAAGAATTCTTTACCGGCATCAGTAGAACATGAATATCTAATGGTGCTATCTCCAATTAAAACCGTTCTTAATAGAACTTCGAGGAATGAGAGTTTTGAATTGGTATTAACCGCATTATGTGAATGGCAAATCTGATGTGCTGATTTATATGAGTTAGAAGCTAGATGTAAAAGTGCGCTTCTCGAATAAGAGGAAGTATTAATGTAAATGATATCTGGTTTAAATGAATCAAATGCCGAGATGTAGTGTTTGTGTTTTCTAAACAAATGAATAAGTTTGAGTTTGGTCTTGCGCTCTTTACAAGCGAACTTATGACACTTAAATTCTTTAAATTTCTCCATTTCCTTTTCGGTTGTGTCTGGATTGAACACTAGTGCAACTTCAAAATTGTTCTTCAAAAGATATGGAAGAATGTTGGCAATATATGAAGCAATTCCTCCTCCAAAGGAGATTGAACATATAGCGATTTTGATCTTCTCACCTTTTTGAAGTTTGACTTTCGTTTTTGAAGAGTATTCCAAAGGTTTCTCACAATCTTGATTCAAGAACGAGACACAAATGATGGTTGGAATGAATGTGATTAATATGATTGATGGGGCAAATAATTGAATAGACACCGTAAAAAGTGTGATAAAAAATAATGGCAAACAAAGTAATATTTTAGGATTTGTTGGTTTAACAATACGTTTACTTCTAATCCACATAAATACGATGAACGCTAAGAATAAGACAAATATCACTATTCCATAAGCAGCGATGAACTGAACGAAATTGGAATGTGGAACCTCGCTTAACCCTGACACGGAAACTAGATTATTAATTCCGATGCCAAATATAGCGTATTTCCAACTTGAGAAAGTAAACGAGAGATAATTAATTAACAATGTGATTCTATTACCACCAGTTGATATATCCCTTTCCGTAAATCTTCTAAAGAAAGTATTAACGGCTTCTTGATTAAGAAGATAAACCAAGGAGAATACGCTAAGTAGTGTAAAGAAAATAATTCCAACATCAACCCATTTGAAACGTTTCGTTAACCCAAAGAATAGTAAATAGACAAACATGAATATCGCAAAAACGAGCAAGAACATTCTTGATTGACACCAAACACCAAAGAACAAAAAGGCCAATGTTGTAAAAATTAAATATAATTTTTCTTTTCCTCTTGCGGTTCCAAACAATGACAAAGAAATCGCTATTCCAACAATAGAAATCATTCCGATGTTGTTTGGATTTTCCGCAACAATAATTTTCCTAACAATCGGATAGTCAACGTGTGCATATTTAGTCAACCAATCAGTTACAGAAGAACCAAATCTAGCCTCTTTAATTAATACAGTGAGATTTAACCAAGAATAATTTGGGTTGATGTGAGTAACGCCATATAATGCTGGAATAATCCAATTTAATGCCATAACAGCAAACATGAACAAACATCCATTTAAGAATGCATAAATATGCTTCTTTGTAAACGAGCTACGATCATAGAAAACTATTCCAAGAATACTAAGGAGGGTTAGAATTCTTAAACCAAGTTGAATTGATGCTCCTCCATAAATGGTGGAGATAATCATTTCATACCCAAAGAGGAATAATGGGACTGCAAAAATAACAATCCAAGTCTTCCAAGATTGTTTTTTGATGTTTGTAATAACAAGATAACCTAACGAGAATAAGTGAATATATACCTCTGCCAAGCTAGAAGAGAATGGCAACGTGAATAAAATAATCTTATAGGCGTTATCTTTGTTTGAAATCAAAACAAATAATGCAAAGACACCAAAGAATATAAATTTATTTATATCAATGCCAGCAATATCTCTCATCAAAATTAAGCCAGCAATGATAACGAAATACGAAATTAAAATTATTCTTTGAAGTTTGATTCGAGAATAGAAATCTTTGATAACAGGAATAGCTCTTTTAACTATATGAATTACTCTGGCCAAAGCGTGTTTGACTCCTGGAACAGGATATAACGCTAATAACGCAACAGCCGAAATGCTAAGCGATATCAGACATGAGACTGCGAAGTATTCAAATCCCTTGCCAATAAATTTGGAGCAGATGAAATAACCGCCAACAGAAGCAACTGCGGTGATGGCGATAACATACGCAAAGAGTAAGAAAGTCTTAAGCGGATTCTCATAGAAATACCACTTGAATAAAGCATAGATTTCAAACCAGAAATTGGTGGCGAAATATGCGATAACTCCACCCAGTAGAATTCCTTCTAATCCAAAGAAATACCCAAGAATTACCGATAAAATAATATGAACAGCGGTATAAACCAAGGAGATGTATTTTGTCTTTTTGTAAATCCTTGTTGTCTCTCTAAAGATAATTGCTAGTTCACCAGCACATCTAATGATAAGTGTTAAACCAAACAAGAATACGACCCATGTTGATAAAACACTTTCTGATTTGAAAACAAGATCAATAAATGGTGAAACAAGTGATACGAAGTTAATCGTGCAGAATACGATGATTGCAAAGTAAACCGCTTGAATCTCGAAATATAATCTTTTCTGTTCTTTGATTTTGTTTTCGACAACAAAGTTCCCGACACTAGAAATGATGTTTCTGGAAATCAAGCAGATGAATTCCATCAAAGTGGTAAAGATCAATAAATAGTTGCTGTAAATTCCTAACAATGCTGTTCCAACAAATAGTGATATAAGCACACTATCGATTGGGGATGAGAGTGCATTACAGATTCTATAGACCAATAAATCTTTAGTGGTCGAAATGATATCTGTTTTCTTTTCAACACTAACTTGTGCTTTCTTGAAAGCATAAGGATATTTCTTTTTCGCATATATTGAGGTCATAAGACCTATTGCGTATGTGGCCAAAACCATAACACCAAGATATGAGAAATAGGTTGGGATTAATCCAAACCATTTTGGAAACATGAATAAGATAAAAGCTTCTAATATTGCTTTAGCAATCTTAACGATTGTGGTGACATTATTAACAACCGAGTTCTTTTGGTCGGCTCTAATAAGAATGGCTCTATAGCTTATGAAATAAGAAGACACAGTATTCGCTAAGAAGAATAAGAAATATAACGAAAGATTTGGAATGTCTTCGGTTGTATTAACAAGGTACTTAACAAACGGTGTAACAATTAAACCTGCAGCGGTAACAATAAGACCAATAGTTAGATAAACCTTCTTAAAGAAGTTCATCAATCCAGCTATCTCTGCTTCGTCTTTCTTGGCTAACGATGCATAAAGAACAATTCCTAAAGCGGAGCCAAAACCAAGATCTGCAACCGAAAGGATTGTTAAGATGCTTGAGAATAATGAGTTAATACCAAGGTAGTTATAACCAAGGTGTCTAATGAAGATATATCTAACAACGAAATTCAAAACGAGGATTATTATTTGAGATAAAAATCCTGTTGCTAAATTTATTGTAGATTTGCTTGTACGAGTATCAGCGATGGCTTGTTTAGGCATGCGTGTATTATATAACGAGCGTACAAAAAAGACCAAACTTAATTGTTGGTCTCGTATATAAATAATGTGAAAGCGAGAATTTTATTTAATTCTCTTTTGCAGCATTCTTTTCTTTACGTTTTTGAACAATCTTTTTAACGATCAAAATACCTAAGAATGTTAGAACTGCTCCGACGAATGCGCCAGCAAAATTAATCAAAACATCTAGCATCGTTCCGTGTCTAGATGGCACTAAATATTGAATGAATTCAGATATTCCAGAAATAGCCAAACCCGTTCCTAAAGATATGGAAGCATGGAACCACCATGGTTTTTCATAGAAAAACATAAATAAGGTTAAATAGGTAAAGATTTGAGCAACAGTGAATACTGCTGCGTGGCCAATTGTTTTTCGAAGCGACATTCCAACACCTTCGACATCGCTTGTATTGATTGCACCAGCTTTAACAACTGTGTATTTTGTTTGCATTGACAAATTAGGGTTAATAACGGAAGTCATCTTAATCGTACATGTTCCTTCTTTACGAACATTTAAGATGATATTCGCACCTTCATTACTAACTTCGATAACAGAGGTATCTGAGCAATCGATTAAGACATCTTTTTGTTGGGTGTTTGGTTTATAACCAAGTTTTACTGTAACAACATCACCAACAGAAAGTGTATATTCGGTTGGATTCCATACCGTTTTATCACCAATATCAAACGAGAAGTACATCTCGGTTGGTAGTTGATTTTTAACAACCACATCGAACGATGCGGTTTGACCCGTTAATTTTGAAATAGCGGTAATAACAGCGGTTTCATCGTCGTTCTTAGTTTTACTAAAACCTATCATCATTCCGTGCATATCAAACTTCACCAAAAGTTAATTATAGCTTTACCAAATGAAAACTTCTGGGTTGAGTAAAGTATCACCATCTTTTGGGGTTAATTGCTTGCAATACATGCAATCAATATCTTTATGTTTACTTTGGTCCATTAGCATATCGTTTGCATAGCAAACATTGCTGCCTGAAATAGATAAACTTGAATAAGTAGGAACGGGGGTTCCGCTTGTTACATTGATATCAAAAGATTTTGTAACTGTTCCGTTTGTAACTGAGATAGTAGTTGATCCAACTGATTGAGGATAAATGACTCCATAATTATCAACCTTAGCCACTCCTTCATCTAACGATGAATAACTAAGCTTTCTTGTATCATAATAACGGAAGTTGATTAGTTCGTTTTTGCCCAAAACTCCTCCATCAATAACAAAGTCAATTGTTTGAGTGGTTCCAATTGCAATATCTGAACTAGCAATTGATGCGGTAAAAGATGTTGGGGCAACTGTTTCAACGACCTTAAAATCGACTTCAGATTTAAAACCTCCATCATTGCTGGTAGCGGTTAGCTTTGCTATACCCGCTTTCATTCCGATGATAGATAAAGTTGAACCTGATTGGTTTAAGGTTGCGATATCTGCTGGTTCAACACTATATTTGATTGCTTTATTAGTGGCATCATCAGGAGTAAAAGTACATTTGACTTCTTTCGCGCTTCCTAAAGGAATCGCTTCTAATTTATAACCAGGAATATTGTTATATTGATCACCAGAAAAACCAATTGAAATGTTTTCTAACGTAGTAGTCTTAACTTCTTTCTCTGTAACATCATTTACTAACTTAGTAAAAATGTTAGTAATGGCTCTTTGCCACTTATTAGTGGTTTCTTGTGAAAGGCAGGAATAAACAATGATAAAAGCGTTAGAGAGCACCGCTAACGAAAGCATTATCCATTTCACAACTTTAAATTCTGTTTTCATTTTTCCTCACTATTCAAAACTCAATTGTTCGCACCATCTTTTAACTCTCTCATCAGCGCCTTTTCTTGAAACGTGTGTAAAATCATTCACCAAGAAATAATTGCCGGGATAGACATTATCCATTTGAGTATCAAAGAAACTACAATATGAGAATTCTTCACGCATCATGTTTTCATAATTCGTAAAAATAGAATTGTTAGTAACGGCATTTTGATTATAAGTATTCCAAGTTAATAAAATATGCGAAGTATCAATTGGTAAATCGTTAAATAATTGATGCAAGTATTGGTACTTATCAACGGTTGAATTATTAAAATAATGGTTATACTTAAGTTGAGAACCGTTATTCGGATCGTCAGTTTCCGTTCCTCCATAATTTCCGCCTGTCGAATTCATATTTAATATATTTTGACTTTCAAACATCCAAGCCGGTACGGATGGATCGGTAATACACATTTTAGTGTAAAGAGAGAATGAATCAAGGAAGAAACTTTTAACTTGCTGATAATCTATGTTTAGCAAACAATCGAAATCGTATTGCAAAAAAGCAAAATTATGTAAATTAGCTGACTTTCTTTCGAGCAATGGCCAGATTGGTGTAATTATATAATCTTGTGGACGTAAAATGTCTTTAATTGATTCAAGAATCAAATATAAATCTAATCCCGCAGAAGCGGCATAAATATAAAAACTATAATTGTCACCAAATTTTTCATTTAGAGGTAGCAAGTCATGATTTTGCCTAACTGTAGAATGGCCAATCACGATAACTCTCTTTTTGGTTTCATCCAACTGTCTTAAAGAATCCTTTTTCTTAGCCATGTTTTCCCAAGATATTTCCAAATCATCAGGGAAAGTATTTCTGTTAATGTAAATTTTGGATAACGAGTCGGATTCAATGCTGCTTTGAGAGATTTCTTTTACTGATGTAAATAAATGGAAATCTTCTAAACCAGACATTCCAGAAAAAGCTGTGCTTTCAACGATGCACACGGTATCTGATAAATAGATTGACTTTATCTCTGGATGATCAATAAAACTATTTGATAAAATTTTGGTCACTTTTTTGCCATTAATAGTTCTTGGTATAACCACTTTTTCTTCGGCTGAACCAAGATATTTTTCTATTGCAACTTCACTAGAATTAATTTCAGAAACTTTAAATAGACTGAGATTTGTTTCTCGAACCCACTGAGCATATAAGGCGATTCTTTTATCTGTAAAAAGATTTCTATCAATTCTTCCACCAATTGCGATTCGTTTCCCACTACCGTTTTGTTTGGTATTAAGTGAATCTAAAACATATCCGTCTCTAAAAGCATAATCTGAAAGATTAATAGCGTTGGCTCCAATATAAGTTGCCTTTTCAAAGAAATGATAATCGGAATGAATTGATGCATTTTTCTCTTTGGTCAATCCGCCGTTTAGATTGTAATCTATAGTCCAACCATCATTTGAAAAGTAATTAACATATATATTCAAATCTTCCTTAACAATAAATGAATATGATGGGTCGTAACTAATTGGAATGCTTTGCTCGCCATAAGCTTTATCTCTATATGGCCTTTCTAATGTATAACATAGAAAATCATTAATTTTAGGAGTCGTAGTAATGGTAACTTTTTCTCCCGCATCATAGTATTTTTTGTTAGGAGAAATAGATACACTTCCCAGAACATTGTTATTTATAACGTTTAGTACATATCCACTGAGCAGTTTACTACTACAAGTGTATGTTCCCCCGCCTTTCTCTGAAGGGATATACAATGTTTGTGTTTCGTTATCGTAATTACCGAATGTTGAAGCCGAAAAACCATAATTATCATCGAAAACAAGATGAAATTCGGCATTGTTTCCTTTTCCAACTTTTTGAGGATTTGCTGAATCGGTTTTAACATGTTGATCGGTCTCTAATTCAATAAGTACGTTATTGTCATCTGAAATATAAGACGTGCTATCAACAGCACAAGAGGCCAAAGAAAACATAGAGGAGCCAACCATCAGCGACACAATCAACGAAACCAATCTATTTTTCTTCATGATAATCATACCCAATTAAATATTTGCTATAGAACTGCCAATTGTAATCGACCTTATATGAATTCAAAGATTCATTTGGAACAAAAACTTTTATATCGTTTGAAACATTATTGAATAATCCGCCTAAATAATCTACTACAAGATCAGAAGGCTTTAATGATTCTAAATAAATTTTACTTATTGATAAACAATTATCAAAAGCTTCGTTTTCAAAATAATGATACGTTTTAGGAACAGTTATTTCTTTAAAACTTCCTCCTGCAAAAGCTTTTTCTCCTACACCAACGACATATTTGTGATTGTAGACAGATGGCAAAACAATCTTTTCAATATTCTTACCGGAATCATTTGTTCCAATTATGGTATATCCAGTTTCTTCCTCTTTATAAATAAAGTTTTTGGCGGTTTCACTATCTTCGGCTTCAGAAGGAGGAATATCGACATATTCGGGCACGTCAGGAATTTCAAAACTTGGTTGTTTCGATATTTGATGAATATCTCTATAAATATCTTTCGTAAATAAATATGAACGATAAATTGCTCCAGCATCATTCAAATGGAAATTAGAATCATAAAAATAGTGAGGGTCAATTATGTATTCGCTCGGATTTCCAATAACCTTACACGATAAATGACTTCTAACACTCCAGTAGTAATTGTTTGTTAGATCTTTATTCTGTGTTGCCAGCTCGTTAACTGGGGAGAAAGAATAATAAAGTGAAGCCTTTTTGCTGGTGATTTTAGAATTATAGTCGTTCATATAATCAAAGAACGTTTGGTCAATCGTGTATGAATAATCGACCATCATTGTTGGATCATAATGAAGCGCCATTCTATTTGCACTTCGATAGGCAACACCGTTTTCGTCTTTTTCTTCGTAAAGGATATCACCATACTTATTAAAATTCTTTCTTTGATACACTCCAGAAGGTTCAATAATCTCTTTTTGTTTTCCTCTTTCATTAACAAAACCAAAATAGTTTCCAATAACCGAATCACGATTATCTTTTGGAAGTTTATTGATTGCACTCATATCGTCTTCAAGAGCTTTCAATGTAGATTCGGCATTGAAATATAAACTAGTTGATTGGGAGTTAATTTCAGGGATAACAAACACCATATCTCCTTCACCAATATAATCGATTGATAAATCCATCATAATCTTGGTACCAAGCATTGCGTATAAACCAAAGTTGACAACTTTATAATCTGGGAATTCTTTTTCTAACAACTCAGAATTGAAACCAAAGGCAACATTTGAGCCACCCACCAAAACGATTTTCTTCTCGTTTTTATTAGTTTTTAAATAATTGATTTTATCAACAAGAGCAGCATAGTAGGTCTTCGAATAAATATGTTTCTGATTATGAGCGACCAAAAGAAAGACTCCGAATGGTGATAACACCAATGCGGTTCCTAAAATAAATAATCCGATTTTAATCAAAAGTTTTTTCATAATTAGAAATCAAAGTAAATAAACGAAGACTCTCCTCCCCCGATTGAATTTAGATATAAAAACACAAAGATTGAAATTGAAAAGAATATGACAGTAATCGCAAATGTTGAAATATAAGACACAGTCTTTTGGTATTTTATCTTTGATAACAATGAAGTTTGGTAATGTATAATTGCTCGAATTCCGATTAATGTAACAATAGAAATTGAAGAAATAATTAATAGCCAGTTAGCGCTAGAAATCGAAGTATCGCTGAACAAAGAATATTGGTTTGGAACCCAAACCTTGATCATATGAACAAAAAATCTTCCGGCTTGAGTGATGTTGTCGGATCTAAATAACACCCAGCTAAAATTCACCAAAATAAATGTTCCGATGACGGATAGCACAAACAAGATTGGATTTCTCTTTCTCTCTGGAGGCGTAATTCCTTTTCTTTTTTGAATCTGTTTTGGAAGACCATTGATAACTAGTAATATTCCGTGGAATAGTCCCCACACGATAAATGTCCAGTTGGCGCCATGCCAAATTCCAGAAACAAGCCAAACAATCAAAATGTTAATAACCCATCTCCATATAGGGACTCTATTTCCTCCTAAAGGAATATAAATGTACTTCTTTAGCCATGTTCCTAAGGTGATATGCCATCTTCTCCAAAACTCTTGAATAGAGGCGGAGATATAAGGAATGCTAAAGTTTTCTTCAAGTTTGATTCCAAATAATCCACTAATACCAATTGTGATATCAAGGAAACCAGAGAAGTCACAATATAGTTGGATAGTGTAAAGAAGACTAACTAACAACAAACCTACACCATAATAATTTTCTAAATTGGCATAGGCAGCATTTACATAAAGATTCAATACATTTGCAATAGCAATCTTTTTAATTAAACCAACCGATATTCTAAAGAACGATTTTAAATAATCGTTGTCTTTAAAACCATGTTCAGCGAACAAACCATCTTCTTTAAGTTTGTCATAACTAGATATTGGGCCTTGAAGTATCTTAGGAAAATACGAAACGAATAATAAGAATTTAAGTGGATTCTTTTCGGCGATAGTAACGCGTTTACAGCAGTCCACGTTATACGCAATCAATGAGAAAGTATAGAAAGATATTCCTAAAGGAATGATGAAATTAAATGTTGGTGCAGAAACGTGAAATATTGAATTAACACTACCAGCGAAAAAGTTATAGTATTTCAAAACAGCCAAAATACCCACATTTATGAGAATCACCATAGTGGTTAAAATATTTTCATAAACTCTACGACTTAAATGATCATCCACTTTAACAGGTGAATAAACAAATTCATCATTGGAACAATTCGCAGAAGATATCTTTTTAAATAATTTGTGTTGAACCATCAATGCAAATGCATATGAAAACAATGAACTAACACCTAAATAAATCAAATAAATAGGATTAACAAATCCATAGAAAACCAAAGAAGCAATTAGAAGAATGCTCCATTGGGGAATTATAACCTTTTTAAAGAGTTTATTTAAAAGGCCAATTAAGTAGAATAAAACGAACGCTATTGCGAGCAGAATTAAAAATTCGGTCGATAATAAATTCATAAATATATGATAGCATTAGCAGTGAACAATGCTATTTTTTATTAATTGGAAGTTTTAATCTTTCGCCCAAGATTAAATCATATTCTTCTGGCTTAAACCTAATAAAACCAGCCCAAGTGAAAAATGTTGCTTCTCCAAAAACAGGTTTATTATCGAGGTCATAAAAGTCGACGCGAAGGTAATGGGTACCTTTCGACATTTCTTCGGCTTGTTTTAACATTTCATCCCAAAATGATGGTTTTGTATATTTGATTCCAGAGTTTTCATAATACTCTGTTACAAATGGAAGGAAGTTAAAATCACGATCATAGAAATCATTTTTTCTCAAACAAAAATCAGAGTGTGCGATGCCAGTACAAATGGTCACAAATTCAACTTTTCCATTAAAGCAAGTGACTTTATATTCGACGCTGTTGTTTTTACCCAAAGAATCAATGAAAGGTTCTGCAAGAATTCTACGTTCGACATTTTTATATGGCCATTCTCTTCCTAAAAGGAAGTAATTCTTTTCCAAGGATTTGCTTAATATCTTTTTGGCTTTTTTATAATCAAACGTTGCTTTGTCTTTGCAAATAACAAAACCGCCTGATGTGTGATTGGTTTTTAAAACAAATTGATTAGGAAGTTTGTCAAAATCAATATCATCAAATTTGTTCCATACTCCAAGAAGGGGGATTACGGTTAAACCTTTGTTAGTTGCAATGTCTTTAACTTTGACCTTGTCAACCATACTTGTATAGATATCTTTTCTATCATTAAGTTTTAACCACTGAAGCTTTTCGCAAAAAGTCTTGGGATTGTCTAAATTAAGCTCATACCCAAGCCTTTTTTTGAATCTATTTTTAAGATATTTCTCATCGCTCCAATTGGCGGTGATGGCTAATCTAATTTTTTCTTTGGCCTTATAGAAAAATGACATGGTGTTTTTATTTATAAAAAGTTTTATACCACTCTGCAAATCTTCTAAGACCTTCTCTTAAACTTGTGGAAGGCTTGTATCCGAAATCTCTTTCTAAATCAGAAGTATCAGCATATGTAATAGGTACATCACCTTTTTGCATTGCAACAAGCTTCATATGCTTCTTGATATCGAAGTCTTTCGGAAGAACATTTGCTCTAAATAATTCTTCAGATAATATATTAACAAAATCTAAAAGATTTTCCGGCTTATTATTTCCGATATTATAAATTTTATATGGAGGGATTGGTAAACCATCTTCTCCATCCTTTTTAACAGGTGGTTTTTGCATCACTCTTACGATGCCTTCAACAATATCGTCTACATAAGTGAAATCTCTTTTGCAATTTCCATAATTAAAGATTTCAATTGTTTCACCTTTAACTAATTTGTTCGCAAATGAGAAATACGCCATATCAGGACGTCCCATAGGACCATAAACTGTAAAGAAGCGCAATCCGGTTGTTGGAATGTTATATAATTTGCTGTAAGCGTGCGCTAAAAGTTCGTCGGACTTCTTAGTAGCGGCATATAAGCTTACTGGATTATCAACCTTATCATCTGTAGAGAATGGAACTTTAGTATTTCCACCATAAACAGATGATGAGGATGCATATACTAAATGTTTAACAAGGTTATATCTACATGCTTCAAGGATGTTATAGAATCCAATGATATTTGATTGGATATATGCATCTGGATGATCAATTGAATATCTAACACCTGCTTGAGCAGCTAGATTGATAACAACATCGAACTTATATTCTTTGAATAAGTTATCAATGAATTGTTTATCAGAGATATCTCCTTTAACAAATACAAAGTTTTTAAAGGAAGAAAGCATTTTTAATCTTTCCTCTTTTAAAGACACATCGTAGTAATCGTTTAGATTGTCCACTCCAACAATTTGATCATTGGTGGTTTCTAAAAGACGTTTCGTGAGGAACGCTCCAATAAATCCTGCTGCGCCTGTAATTAAAACGATCATTGCTGTGCCTTATCCAATTTTATCAATTTATAATAAACCTTCATTTTGGTTTCAGAAATATCACCATCGTATCTTTCTTCTAAAACACTTATAGTAGCTAAGTACCTTTCGTGAACAACATATTTTTTATCGACAAATTCCTTTGCCCAATTTCCTTTAACTAGGACATTATTATCTTCGATTTCAAACTTAAAGGTTTTTGTAACAGAATCATAACTACGTAAAGCACCTATTTTTACTATTCTTTCCTTTTCTTGAAGAGTATATTTTTTTATTCTTGCATTAATTTCCGCAAGATGGTCTATATTTACGCGTTTTTTCAAAGGTTCTTCGAGGGTAGAATTGTCAGTAATAAATAAATCAAAATCTTCTTTTTCCTTAGATAATTTATTGATTAATTCTCTGGCGGGGTTTATTAATTTGGGGTTAGACACCATTTCCTTAGATATATCGTCTATATTGTTAGCACTAAGAATATTTGCAATCGTTTTGAAAGCCGAAATACTTGAGTTCTCGGGAATCAAACTATCCAGTGATTTAGAATAAAACCTTAGAACAAACGATCCTGGCTCGAATTCTACCATTAAATCATCTTTTTTCTTGTAAGTGGAACTGTTAAACATAGACACAACTTTATTAGAAACGAAAGCCAACAGAGAAGCTTTAATGGAGTGTTTATGTGAGTATGGATTTAAATGGAAGTCAAGAACTGGGCTATCTGCCTTGAGAGTTAAATACTTAGCGGATTCTAAAATTGATTCAGAATTGTCAAGGATTGGAACAAAATCATCGCCCTCAGTTAAAACTTCTGCAGGCATGCTTTTGGAGATAGTGTATGAATAAGAATCGTTGTTGTAATCATGATTAACAACAAAATATTTGTCAACATTCACATTTATAAACGCTTTTTGGATGCTTAATTCTCCTCTGCACATTTTATTAATTGTGTCATCGTTAACATTTATAACCACCCATTGCTCGTGATGTTCATCACTTTCCTTTTCAACAAAAAGGAAAAGTTTTCCTTTTTCGTTTTGGCACAAAAACAAAACTGGGTAGTCGATTTTAACCAAAACCCTTTCTATTCTTAAATTCCCTAATTTACCTAAATTAATTGTCTTCATTGTGGATTATCTCCAAACATACAAAATCTTCGCAAGGGTTATTACCATAAGTATCGTATAAAAAATATGAGATATGGCCTTTAATTGGATCAGCTTTTGTAGAAATGCCTTTTTTAATTGTTGTAAAACCAACAGCATACCCATTGTGTCTTTTCCAAAATGATTTAATTGGTCCGACAGCGCTATTCAATTCTTCTATAGAAGAATATAACGAGAGAGAGTAGGAGTCTGGATCGTTAGGATCAAATGTTGCCGAATTAATACGACCAGGTTCAAGGAAAGAAGGCAGAAACGATTGAATACTACATTTATTATCAATCAACGCTCTTACAACATTAGTATGATCGACGTGTTCTGTTTCACTCGGGATAAATTTTTGAGGAATATTATCAACAAATTTCATTTTAATCCCTTCTTAGCAAGTCTCTTGTATAGACTTTATTCTTAACATCATCCAAGGATGAATCATATCTATTTGCAATAATAACTCTAGACATCTTTTTAAATTCATTGAAATCTTTGACAACTTTAGAATTGAAGAACTCTTCATCTTTAAGTGTTGGTTCATATATGATGATTGTCGCGCCTTTCGCGTTCAATCGTTTCATAACACCTTGAATTGAAGACGCTCTAAAGTTATCTGAACCAGATTTCATAGTTAATCTATAGATTCCAATAACGACTTTATCTTTGCCATCATTCTTATATCCAGCAAGTTCAAGAACTTTATCTGCGATGAAATCTTTTCTTGTTCTGTTAGATTCAACGATCGCTGATATAAGGTTTTCTGGAACATCGGCAAAGTTCGCTCTTAATTCTTTGGTGTCTTTAGGCAAGCAATAACCGCCATAACCAAATGATGGGTTATTATAGAAATCTCCTATACGAGGATCACCACATACACCTTTGATGATATCTAAGGTATCTAAACCTTTGGTTTGAGCAAAGGTATCTAATTCATTAAAGTACGCAACTCTTAAAGCAAGATAAGTATTTGCAAATAATTTAACCGCTTCTGCTTCAGTACATCCTAAGATATGAATAGGGATGTCTTTTTTAATTGCGCCTTCTTTTAGAAGTTCAGCGAATTCTTTTGCTTTAGATAGGTAAGGTTCTTTTTTCTCAGGAACACCTACCACAATTCTTGAAGGATAAAGATTGTCGTACAAAGCTTTTCCTTCCCTTAAAAATTCTGGAGAAAAAAGAATCTTATCATATTGATATTTTTCTCTAATATGTTTTGTGAAACCCACTCCAACGGTGGATTTAACAATTATCCAAGCATTTGGATTAACCTTCTTAACTTGTTCGATAACAGATTCAACAGACGATGTATCAAACATGTTTGTTTTTGAATCATAGTTGGTTGGTGTAGCAATAATAACTAGTTCTGATTCTTTATATGTTTTTTCACCATCAAGAGTTGCGGTTAAATCTAGTGATTTAGTCGCTAAATACTCTTCAATCTCTTTATCAACGATTGGAGATTTTTTTGAGTTGATTAAATCTACCTTAGATGCCACTACATCTACGGCATAAACTTTGTTCTTTTGGGCTAGGATTATAGCATTAGATAATCCAACGTAACCTGTTCCCGCTACTGAAATTTTCATATTATGAATAATATATCATAATAAAAACGAATTGTGAAAATATTAAATTATATAGGTGATCGTATGGAGATCAATCGGTTAATTCTAAAAGATTAAAATATATCTTGCTTTATAAATAATAGGATTCTATTTTTTCAACGAATATACGAATTATATTCGTCAAAGAATTTTACTATATTGGTTGCCGGAAATTTATCAGAGAAAGATGCTTTGTCTTTGCAAATCTCTTTAACAAAAAATCTTTTTTATACGGGCATCGTTCGGAAGATAACCGCAGAACTGTAATTCTGTTGAACTAAAATCAAATTTAAAAATTAGAGTTTTTGCATCATGTGTAGTACCGAATCCAATATCGCTATAAACGGGGCTAATTTTAAAGAAAAAGCTTTTGTCTTGCTTAAATAGACGATGTGAGTATGAATCTATCTGAGGATAAATGTTGGTTTTTATGTATTTATAGTGCTCACATTTATTTTCCAAATATTCTTCGTCAAAAAAATAGCTGTCATTTTTAAATTCGAGATAGTTTTTCCCCGAATCGTCTTTTTTGATAATTCCACCGGTTTCTTCCAGCACCACTTGCTCTGGATCGTAATTATCTGGAAAACGCTCACCAAAATACAATTTATCCATTGTTTTTTGATCATAGATCATTTCAATTTCAACGATGATGTCATTTTCGCTGCGATCGAAAAAAGTTAAAACGAAATCTAGTGTTCCATCGTAATGATATCCTTCAGAAGACGTAACACCAAAAGTATAATGATTTCTCAAAATTGGAAATTGTTCAGTTAATTCTTGGTGATTGAACGATTGCATTGCTTGAATCGTTGAAAAAGACGCGATTTGTCGCTAAGAGTAAATTATTATGCGTTCTCAACTATTCTTATAAGATTAACAACATTTATTGTGGTATGGTTTTTTGATTTTCGAACTGGTGAAATGATACTTTTTTTGAATAAGTAATCGATACAAGGATTATTCCTTATTTCTACTGTTTTGACCCTAGACTTAAAACCTTCGTGCTTTAATAAATGTTCATACAATGCTGGCTGCAATTTTCTAAAAAATTCAACCGTTTCCAAATCGTTATATAAATCAAAGCACAACTTGATAATAGCATCACGTTTTTCGTCTAACAATCTAGAGTTCGATAATAATTCAAACATCAGAACAGGATCAAAAACAAACGATTGATTATCATTGATTATAAGCAACACATTATCGCATAACTGCTTATTGTTTAAATTATCACTACTAATTAGTTGTTTAAAATCTTTGATTGCAGCTAGTTTTGTTTTAGAAAGAACTTCATCATTTTCTAAAATCTTATTAAGTTCGTCGGCGTCAAGAACAAGCATTTTAAGAAATTCAACTAAGGATTGATCATGAATCAGCATTGCGATAAGTGTCTCGATTTTACCTTTGCATTTAATCATGTTCTCCTTATTGACTTCAATATTCTTGTGTTCCAACAAATCGCAGCATATTAAGTCGTCATTGATTTCGTCAGGAGTGAAAGATACATTAACATATCTCACCAACTTACGTTTGACATGATTGTTCTCGAAAATCCATTCGTTAATAATAGAGTTCACCAGATTTTTATCAACAAGATTATCCTGGAAATGTTCATTATTAATTTCAATGAAGTGAGCCAAATCACTATGGTTTATACCTTCTTTTTTATGTAATATGGAAAGATTGGACCACTTTTTTGACAGTTTGTTGTGGTACAAAAGCAAAGAACATATTTCAGACCCAAATCTAGCATCGTAATCAATCTCGTTATTAAACTTTTTTATAAATGACTCTTTAACTGTTATATCTACGCTACTATCCGAAAGAACATCGATAATTATTTGATTATCCTCATCTACAGAATCAATGTTATTAACAATTTCCAATATGGTTTGTGTTATGTTTTCTTTAAAATAATTAGAAATCGCCTTATCGCATTTTATTAGAGATGAAATGCTTATCAAATTTGTTTTTAGATAATAGAGTTCAATTATTTTGATATTTACAAAATTAATCTCAAACATACATTTATCTACTATCTGGATCATTAAATCTTCCCATTTTTTATTCTTAGTATCCATGTAGTCTATGTTAATGATTTTGCGAACATTAAAGGTGCTTAGATAATCAATTAAGCTATTCTTATCAGAAATAGGTAAGAAGGCTTCTAAAACATGATTAAAATTGCTGATAAAATTACAAATGATTTCTTTATTAAGAAGTTCAATTTGTATTTCACCTTTCCTAAGGAACATCAACAAAGTTAAGTTGTGAATTTGGTCTTGAGTTAATTCGCCAGTGTTTATAATCTTGTTCACAATGTTGATATCTTTCTTCATCAATTCAGTAATCAATACCTCGGATTCATAACCAAGCGAATAATAATTAGCAACAAATTGAATTGTTTCTTCTTCTCCAGAAGATAAATAATTGAGGAAAAATGATTTCTTCTCAAGATTTCCTTCGTGTGTAAATAAATATTCAATTAAAGAATAGTTAAGAATATATTTGTTTCCAAATTCGTTGTCGTTAAGTGAGTCAATAATAAGCTCACAATTGTCTAAATGCTGTTCATAGTTTTGAGGTTTATCAGAAACAACATTATCAATAAATGTTGAATTGATTTTAGAATTTTTTTGACCAACAAAAATAAAGTAAGATTCATCAATATATCCATTTCTAACCGCAAAAGAAAGATAATTATCCATTAACAATTTGTTGTTCTCATCAATGGTAGATTTTAGTGAGACTAACTCCTTCAGTTTCATACCACTAATCTTTTGAATCTTATCAAATAGTTGCTTTTTTTCTTGATAAAGCGGTTCTTGATATTCTCCTTTAATTTGTTGTTCTATTTCGAACGGGGTTCGTTGAAGAGTTGCAGAAATAGTGTCAATATTCATATATTTAATTGAATTTACCGTACTCACAGAACCATAATAATTCGCGATTGAGCTAATTTTGATATAGATACCGGCTTTGATATCTTTGAATGTTTCTATCGAATCGAGTTCAAAATAACCGGACGGAATACTCGTAGATGTGCTACCGCTTTTTGCCAATATACCGGCTATCATTTCTTTTAAATTAGAAATATTTTTTATGACTAAGACATTATTTTTAGATTCTTCAATTTTTTTGTCTATTTCAGCAATTTGGTTTTTTAATGCTTTTGTATATGCTTGGATTAATTCCATTTTCTTAGTGTTAAATAAACCCACTAATTCCCCTTCTCCTTTTTGCAATAAAACATAATCCTCAAAACAAAGGTTTTTATAGGTCATCATCGCAAAAAGCTTTTCGTTTTTACTAACATCATCATCAATTTGCAAGAGTTTTTTAGAGAAAAAATAATAATCATTAACAATATTATTCAAAATTCTTTTCTCGTGGATAAAACGAGATACTCTTTGAATAAATAAGTCGCTTAACTGTCCATTACCAACCGCATCAAAAATATGGTCGGCAACATTTTGAGGGGTTAAAACAGGCAAAAATGAAATCATAAAATCAAAAAACTTTGCTCGATCAGACGCAGAAGCAAAAAATTCGTCCGAAACACAATAAATAAACGTAATCTTTCTATTTATCCTTTTATTGTCATTAATAACTTGATTTATTTCCCTTAATTTAGTGAATATATTTATTGAGTCAAACCTATCGATATCTTCAAAGATTACGACATCAATTTTGGTTTTCTTGAAATAGTAGATTATTTCATCCAAAAACAGATTTAGGACTGAACCATTGTTGATTTTTGTAAATTCTATTTCTATATTCTTAATCGAAATCTTTCTTATATTGGAGGACACAATAAACGATGTAACGGTGGCCAAAACAAATAAAACAGATACTCCAAAAAATATATAGAATAGACTGCCACTCGAACATGGCAATATGTGGTTAAATTCCAAGATAGAAAGAATCACTGAAACGATACTTAATATGATAAGAGCTGATTTAAGTAAAGAAATCCAAAATCTTCCATGAATTCGATCAATTCTCGATAAAGGCAACTTGGACTTGTCCTCTTTAAAGAACATTTGCTCAAGTATACTCTTTTCTAGTAATGAATCATTAGCAGATGATTTAGCAGCACTATTTTTATCTTCATCATCTCCCTCTTGCTTTGAACTTGTTTTAGAAGTCAAATCAAGAAGAGAGATTTCTATAATTTTCTTCTTGTTTCTTTTTAACGCCTTGTTCTCGTCTTTGTATGTTTTAATTAAACTACTTTTACCGGCTCCATAAGGTGCAACAATACCAATGTTTCTTATATCTTTATCGTCAATTTTGGAAACAAGAACATCAATTTCTTCTTTGTAATTATTAATATCTGATTTTGGGATGTTATTTAAGTACTTGTTCAATATCTTTTCCATGCCGAAATTATCGCATATAGTAAAAACAAACGCCAGATATCAACAGACCAATTCATTAAATAGTCAAAACATAATTCTTTATGTGATATAAGAGTTGCGAATGAAAAAAGAAAGCAACTACAATCTTCCAACGAATTTACTCAATAGTGGCTTTTGTGCCGGCTAAAGAACTTTGAATCAGCAATGATAAGTGTCGGAAAAGAACAATCATAATCATTAACTAATAGTAGGATTAAGTTATGATCTCTCTTTATACAAAAAATATCTATAAGAAAGAAAAAAATAGATTCGCAATTGATAAGAATCGGCCATATGAATATAACGTCGCCATCATCGTTCTTGGTGAACCATGTAATGAAGGAATAATAGATATTTTTGATATGGCGGAAGCTCTTATCAAATTAAGGAAACTATATAATCTCCCAGCTACAGATATTTCGGCGAGTGTTTGTCTACGCCAACTGATAACTATGAATGGCCTCTATGACAAACACGAGCCATGTATCGTTTTTTGCAAACGAAATATATGAATTGTCATTGTAAGTAATAATCAATTATTTTATGATTGATTTATGGCGGATAAATTATTCTTAACAATCGATGAACAATTGAACCATTTATCTATAGATAAAAAGATTTCATGTGATGAAACACATAAAGAATCGTTGCTAAGGATTGGTTATTTTAATTTGGTTAATGGTTATAAAACGCCATTTACATCTAGTAAAGATGCTCAGGGTAACCATATATACGCCAAAGGAACAACATTGGATGAGCTGATTAATCTTAAAAACTTTGATGATGATTTGAGATATATTTTGATTAGAACATTAACCAAATGTGAAGAAGAAATAAAAACGATTGCTAGTTATATATTAGAAAAAAGTAAGCCCACCAACATAACTTGGAGAAGCACTAATGCATACAATAAAGCGCTAGATAAATCTAATATTGATAGAATTAATAAGCTTATAAGCAGAATGCAAAAGCAATTAGACGAAAGAGAAGATTTGGAATATGTAAAGTTTTATAAATCGTCTCATAAAGGAAAAATCCCTATGTGGGTAATTACAAAAGCAATATATTTTGGAACTTTTATTGATTTAATAGAATTATCTAAACCAATAGTCGCAGTATCGCTTTGTGAATTGTATGGTATTAAAGACATAAAAAATAATAACGATATTAAATTATTAATTGGTTCACTACACTGGATAAGAATTTTTAGAAACGCCTGCGCACATAACGAAAGAATCTATTGCTTAAAAGGTGCTGGTAGAATTTTTGATATAGAAATAAGAAAAATTGGAAATAGATATATGAGAATCAAAGAAAGGAAATTATTTGATTTGCTTGTCTATTTACGTTACTACATGCAGAAGAAAGAATACCAACAATTAATTGAAAACATCAAAGATAAATTAATAAAACTCCAATCATCTATATCAGTGTATGCTTTTGATAACATAAGAGGTGGGATGGGCATTAAAAAAATAGAAGACTTAGATATACTATCTAACGATGGATTTGATAACGATTACATGAAATTATATTAATTGTACGATTGTAGTTGACAATAGGTGTCAAATATTGATAAATTATTGATACAAGAGATATCCTTTATAGGATGAAAAGGTGCCGAGCGATCGACGCCTTTTTAATTTACACGCGTTTAAACAAAAGATTGCTTTAATAACAAAAATGAAATGACGGCAGCAAGATTGTTGAATTGGCTAAGGAAAGAACAGAACTTCAAAACAGTATTTCTTCTAAGATTTCGTTAGAAAGAGCTAGAGAAATGATTAATAAGCTTAAAGCGCTTCCTGATGACTTTGATGATGTTGAAAACATTGATTTTAAATCAGTCTTCTCAAAAGCGGTATTTGTTGATAAAGGATTAATATATTTTATTATCGGTGATGTGGAATTAACTAGTCCACCACTACGACCAGAATTATTCTTTAAATCATCTATCGAATATAAGATTAGGAAGTCGGCATTCAGAACCAATTTTGAAATCTATATAAAATAAGAAACTCAGCAGTTTTTAACAGATACCACTAAGTGGTATTTTTTTACGCTAAATTAATTGAAAACCATTGAAACGACGTCACTTTAAAAATTTGCAAAAAATCTACTGCTAAATTAAATGTGACCACATTAATTCTATTTATACTTATTTGCTTAAATGCACCACTTCTAATTCAATTACCATTTTTGGTCTCAGATTTAGTTAAGAAACAAAGTGCCATTGAATTCATTATCAATCTTGTTTTCTTCGTCATCACAATCGTTTGTTATTTTTTTAACACTGAAATAAGAATAAATATTTCTTTGTTTTTCATTCAATTGTTATTGTTAGATTTAGTCAAAATTAATAAACGCAATTAGTGCGGTTATATGGAATTGAACTTCTATATTCAAAACAGTGGTTTGAGCTCAAGTGTTTTACTATAGTCTGGTGTAGAAAGCAGGGATTCAGCCTGCCCCCAAAAGAAAAAGCGACAATTTTGCCTTCGTAATACTTTGTATTATGGGATTGTCGCAGTCACTTTTAGATCATTCTTTATGGAAATGTATTCAACAATTCATTTCGATGTTAATCGCAATTAAAACAATACTCATTGCTTGTTTTAATTCGTCAATCGAAAGGCACGAAGGAGCTAATCTAATATGTGAATTGTTAGGATCACTATGATATGGGTAAGCACATCCTGCTTCGGTAAGAATTACGCCACATTCTTTACATCTTTCAATAATTTCTTTAGCTTTATTGTTCACAAACAAAGAAATAAAATAACCACCATTTGGTTTGGTCCAAGTCGCCAATCCTTTGGCCTCATTTTCTAAAATATCTTCTATTAATTCGAATTTTGGTCTTAAGATTTCTGCGTGCTTTGCCATTTGTTTTTTGATGCCGTCGATGTTTTTAAAAAATCTCGCATGTCTAAGTTGATTGATTTTGTCAAAACCAATGGTTTTATATTTCAGATGATTTTCCAAATCTTTTAAATTTTTTATAGATGCCGCCAATGCAGCAATACCACCGCCTGGGAAAGATATTTTGCTAGTCGATGAGAATATATAAACAATGTCCTCATTATGATACTTCTTCGCTTTCGAAAGTAACTCTAACAAAAAATCTTGTTTGTCTTTATACAAATGGTGAACAGGATAAGCGTTGTCCCAATAAATTCTAAAATCTTTGGAGGCCGGCTTTAATTTCGCAAAGCGATTAACAACCTCTGATGAATAAGTAATCCCTGTTGGGTTAGAATATTTTGGAACACACCATATTCCTTTAACCAGTGGGTCTTTGATCAACTCCTCAACAATATCCATGTCTGGTCCATTTTCATTCAATGGGACATTGATCATTTCGATACCAAGATGTTCACAAATCGCAAAGTGGCGATCGTATCCTGGAACGGGGCATAGCCATTTTACTTTTTCAAGTTTTGACCAAGGAGTCGAACCACAAACACCATATAAAAAAGCATCGGCCAGACACTCATACATAATGTTTAAGGAAGAGTTTCCAAAAATAATAATGTTATCTGCTGGTACTTCTAAAATTGAAGCGAACAAATCTTTACATTCTTTCAAACCTGTCAAACAACCATAATTTCGGCAATCAACGCCTTCTTCGCTCGTATAGTCAGAATTCGAAGAAACCACATCAAACATTGGCGTGCTTAAATCAAGTTGTTCTTTTGATGGCCTGCCTCTTGTCATATCGATGTGCAAGTTCATCTTTTTATATTCGTTATATTTTTTAACCAAATCTTCTCTATTCATTTTGTGGACAGTATACAATTCCAATTACACAATTTAAACTTCCCAATTAACATTTTCTTTAATGACTTTCGCAGGCACCCCAGCATAAAGACATCCAGTTTTATCCGTTTCTGTCTTTGTTAAAATCGATTTATAAGCCAATATTGAATTATCAGGCAAATTTGTATTTTTTAATATGGAAGATTCAGAACAAATCCAACAATGATTTCCTATTTTAATGTCTCCATTATTGAGTTTTATTTTTCCATCGGAAATAATGTGGTGGCCATCGCAATTTTTGACAACACAATTCCATCCAAAAGAGCAATTGTTCCCAATCTCGATATTTGCGGTCTCTGCCTCAATATAACAACCAGTATTCATTTTTGTGTTTTGTCCAAAAACAATTGTTCCTTTATTGGCTTCGATATAAGCTCCGCGAGAAATACTAATTGGACCCATAATATGTATTGTTCCACCGTTGTGGATATATAAAAGGCTTGTCTTCTTTATTAAAAGACCGGTTTCTGAGCCAGATATTCCAATTCTACAAATTCCAAATTTTGGTTTATCTAACGAACAAATAAAATTCTTTTTACTAACTCCCTTAATTTTTGCATAGCAAGAAACAAAAAAAGGTAATTTAATCGCACTTTTAAAAGGTAAAACTTTAAAATTGAACCAAATGGTTTTTGGAAAACTAAAAATCAGTTCAAAGATAGACGGATGTAATCTTCTTTTTTTCAAATAGCCTCGCATATTTAGTATTATACACAAACAGATATTAAAAATCTTTATGATTTTGAAGGACGGAAATCCTATTACGTTTTATAGTTAAAAGTGTATAATTCAGTAAAGGTCGTTGAATGGGAAAATTAAAATCATTAAAAAAGACAAGCCATAAAATACTATTCTTTATGAATGCCAAACAATTATGAGAATACTTTTTATTATCGGTAATCTAGATTCGGGCGGAGCGGAAAAAGTTATTTCAACTCTAGCAAATTCTTTTTCAAAAGAACACAGTGTTGAAATTTTAATGATATCCACAAGCGAAAAACAGACTTTTTACTCTGTGAATAACGATGTTTCAGTAATTCCTCTGCTAAAACCAAATGAAAAATATACTTTTTCTAAAAAAGTCAAATTAATAAGGAATCAGATCGTAGATTCAAAACCAGATGTTGTGATTTCTTTTTTAAACTATGTGATTATTTATTCGTGGTTAGCCATCAAAAAAATAAAAAACCGAACCTTTAAGTTTATTGTTAGTGAAAGAAACGATCCGCACAAAGTTCCTTCAACTTTTTTCTTTAGAAAAATTAGAAACTATATATTTTCCAAAGCTGACGGTTGTGTTTTTCAAACCAATGATGCAAAAGC
>CAMYZF010000006.1 GCA_947303755.1 uncultured Erysipelotrichaceae bacterium
TTTGATTTCACCTTCAACAAAATTTGAGTTCTTTTCAATTTCAAATGGTTTACCAATTTCGTATGTCTTATTTTTGGATGAGAAGTAGTGCGCAACGAGTTTTCCAGATTCATCTAACAAGAATAGATTTGGATTATTTGGAATGAGTTGGATTACAAGCGAATAACGATCTAGAGTCTCTAACGATTCTAAAGTTAGGGTCACAAGCAAATCATCTTTTGTAATTTCTGCATCAAGCAAAGTCGCTTTTCCAATTAACTTTCGATATTTATCAATGAATTTATTCTCAAATGATGAGAAAAAAATATCGCTTTTAGTTTTGAATAAAAGTGGCTGTTTATTGTTTAAATCAATTATCAAAACTTCTTTGGCTTTTTCCATAAATGGAATCACTAAAGTTTTTGAGTTAAATAAAAGAGCAGAATTGAACTTTTGATACATCAATTCTTCTTTAATTGAATCTAAATACTTTGCGTAACTAGAATGTGAAATTCTCATATTGTAATTATAAAGTTTGCTAATTTGCTTCTCAATTATATTGTTTCTAAATTATCTATTTGCGGACCCTTTACTTTTTATTTATAATAAAACCATATGAAACGCGGATTACTAATTATCATGTCGGGCCCAAGTGGGGTTGGTAAGGGCACGATTAGAGAAAAAGCTATGGAGGATAAATCCCTAAATCTTTTCTATAGCATTTCAATGACAACCCGAAACCCAAGACCAGGTGAACAAAATGGTAGAGAATACTATTTCGTCTCCAAAGAAGAATTCCAAAGAAACATCGATAATGGAAACCTTCTTGAATGGGCTGAATTCGTTGGAAACCGTTATGGCACTCCAAAAGATAAAGTTGAACAAATGAGAGATGAAGGCAAAAACGTTTTACTCGAAATCGATGTCAACGGCACAAGCCAAGTTCTTTCTAAGTTAGATAGAAATGATGTTATCTCTGTCTTTATCGCTCCACCTTCTTTAGAAGAATTAGAAGCGAGAATCAGAGGACGTTCAACTGAAACTGATGATGTTATTAAAAATAGATTAGCGCAAGCTAGTCGTGAATTATCTCAAAAGGATCAATATAGATTTGTTGTCGTTAACGACAAACTTGAAGATGCGGTAGAGGAATTTAAAAAGATTATTTTAAGCAACTAAGAGGATAAGGGCATGAAGCTTGTTGAGGTTTTGATTGAAAGAAAAGCCAACACACTTAACCGCCCTTTTTCTTATATTTATAAAGGCACAAAACCTGTCGATATTGGCTATCGAGTTTTGGTGAGTTTTGCTCATAAGAATGTTATCGGCTACGTTATTAACGTAAACGATGAGAAACGATCAGTTGAGCAACTTGAAAAAGACATGGGTTTTAGAATCGAAGAAATCATTGATGTCATCGATGATAAACCATTACTCAATACTGAACTCATGCAATTATCAAACGAAGTAGCGTCCCATTATGTCTCACCATTAATAAGCGTTCTTCAAGCGATGCTACCTTCTTCTCTTAAGCCTGCGACTTCAGCGATGAGGGGTCCTAAGATTGCATATGATGTTTTTGTTAAACTCAAAAATGACACAGAAGAAGGTTTAACTCCTAAACAAATTGAACTTGTTAGACTTATTCGTTCAGCAGGTAAAATCCTTAAAAAAGACTGCAAATCTCCGTCTATCCTTCAAAAATTGGTCGATAAGAAAATTGTCGAATTTGAGAAAGTTGAGAAGATTAGATTAGAAATTCCTGAATATAAAAAAGAACACAAGAAGGCTCTTACTGATGATCAAAAGAAAGCGGTGGAGTCAATTCTAAATACAGATAAAACTGTCACCTTACTTCAAGGTGTTACTGGAAGTGGAAAGACAGAAGTATATCTGTCTATCTCAGAAAAGATTCTTGCTCAAGGCCGAAATGTTTTGATGCTTGTACCAGAAATTTCCCTTACCCCAATTATGGTTGAGTATTTCCAAAGAAGATTTAGCGGTGATGTCGCAATTCTTCATAGCGAACTTACTCCTGCAGAAAAGTATGATGAGTATCGTAGAATCTCTAGAGGAGAGTGCCACGTTGTCGTTGGTGCACGTAGTGCAATATTTGCTCCACTAGATAATATTGGCTTAATTATTTTGGATGAAGAACACACCGAATCATACAAACAAGATTCGCTTCCTTTCTATCATGCTCGCGAAGTTGCAATTATGAGAGCGAAACATTTCAATTCCAAAGTTGTTCTTGGAAGTGCGACTCCTTCTTTAGAAACCAAAGCAAGAGCGCTTAAAGGCGTTTATCACTATGCCGAACTTCCAAATCGTATCAATAAACAAGAACTTCCTAAGACAGCAATCATCGATATGTCCAAGGCTTATTCGTTCTCTCGAGAATCATCGATGTTTTCTAAATATCTCATCGAGCAACTCAAAGGCGTTTTAGAGAGAAAAGAACAAGCTATTCTATTGATAAATAGAAGAGGACATTCTGGCTACATTACTTGCCGCAGTTGTGGTCATATTATCAAATGTCCAAATTGCGGCATCGCTTTAACCTATCATCGAGATGACAATTTACTTAAATGCCATCATTGTGGCCACGTAGAATTAAATGATGAACACTGTCCAGAATGTGGATCAAAATATCTTTCTCGTTCAGGTTTTGGAACCGAAAGAATTGTTGATGAAGTGCACAAACTTTTCCCAGAAGCTAGAGTCTTAAGACTCGATAGCGATGTTGGTGAAGTTAGAAATAATATCGCTAAAACTGTTGAAGCTTTCGCCAATCTTGAAGCAGATATTTTAGTTGGCACTCAAATGATTGCGAAGGGACACGATTTCCCAAATGTTACACTAGTAGGTGTCGTTTTAGCGGATATCGGATTATCTCTTCCATCTTTTAGATCAACTGAACGTGCTTTCCAACTTATCACTCAAGCAGTTGGACGAAGTGGAAGAGCGGATAAAGTTGGTCAAGCCATCATTCAAACCTTCAATCCTTACCATTATGCGATCGTTTTAGCGAGCAAGCAAAACTATGAAGCTTTCTTTAGAAAGGAAATGTCAGTTAGAAAGGTCGCACAATATCCACCTTATACTTATCTAACTTCTCTAGAAATAATTGGCAAAAATAAAGATAACGTAGAGGAAATTATTAGCAAGATTGGCCGTGATATTGAAAAGCAAAACTTCGAAAATCTCACCGTTTTAGGGCCAGTTGAACCCTATATTGCCTATGAAAATAACAATTATCACCGAATTATATTAATAAAATATAAAAACTATGATAAAATCAACCAATATCTAAAGGACGTTCTCGAATCACTTAAGAGCAAATCACAAATCAATGTGAAGGTGAACGTCGATCCTTATGATTTCTAGGAGGAATTACTATGGTAACAATTTCTATTTACGGTTTAGATCAATACACTGTTGGTCATTATTCTAAAGACCACACGAAGAATCTCGCTAACTTGTTAGAAGTGAAGGAAGACGATGTTTCTTTCTATGCTCCTGATGCTTACGTTTTCCATAACGGAGTAGAACAAACAAGTTGGAATGCAATTGTCAGAGTAAACGCTCCAGAACAATGCGAAGCTAATGAAGCAAAAGTTGCACATTATTTGCTTGAAACTCTTAAAGAGTTTTCCGTGCATTTACAGGTTGAATTCTTCTATTATCATTCCCATCATCATTACGAACACATTAACAAGGAATATCCTCGCTTCATCAAAGAAGATAATGTCGTAAATGTTGAAGGGGAAGATTACGAAGAAGGCGATGAATTATATGAAGGCAATATCTTTGAAAATTTCGAAGAAAAACTTAAAGAAGCTGCCAAATTAAAAGGAGAAGGAGAACACGAACATCATCACGATTGTGATTGTGGATGTGATCATCATAAACACTAATGGTTGAAATTCGCTTAGCAAGTAAGATTGTTAAATTGGTGCTCATCAAACATGCGACATACATTGAAGCAGTTGACGAGGTTTTTCCTAATGAAAGAAAAACGTTCCAATCAAGCAATATTTCTGTCTTCCTTGCAAAGCAAACTATCAAACATTATTTCCTTTTCGAAAACTTATATCATCAAAAAAATCTCGTTTTAAATGACGACGAAAAGATTTTATTATTTGTCGTTTTGACCAATAACTTATTCGCGAATATCTTAAACAAGAATTCCTGTGCTTCCTTCTTGGAAGGAGAGATTGGAAAAGAAGAATTTGAAAAGATTGTTCCGGTCTTAAAACATAAAGGAGAAATTGAAGAATTAATCTGTTTTGAAAAAGATAGCGATTTCTTCTATGCCACCAAATATAACGTTCCAATATGGTTAATCCATATGTGGCGAAAACACTATGGTGATGAGCTTGTTAAGGATTTCTTAGAAGCTGCTCAAAACTATGATTTACAATCATATGCGATCAATACCTTTAAAAGCACAACCGAAGAAATCTTAGAGAAATATCCTCAACTAGAATCGCCATTTGAAAATGCCCTCATTTTTAATGGCACAACTAGATATCAAACAACTGAAGAATTTAAAGACGATAAATATTTTGACGTTAAACTTGCCTTTAAATCTTTGATTGACGACTATGTCAATTCAGAAGATGAAGTCTTACTTTACTCTGGTTATGAAGACGACTTTGCTAAAGCTGCTATCGTCAATACCAAAGGTAAAGCGGGCTTAAACCTCATCGTCCCAGATATGTCTGATCGTTATGACGTCTTAAGATTTATCCGTATTAATAAGCTACGTAACATCAATATGTTTCAAGCGAACGATGAATATGGTTTTGATGCGGGAATTTCTTATAAACAAAACACTGTTATCGTTTTCCCAGAATCATCTCGTTTTGATATTGCGACTAAATATCCAGACTTCTTACTTCGTTTCGATAGAGAAAGTTTAGATAAACTCATTGAAGACGAAAGACACGCTCTTGAACTTTGTTCAAAATATGTCGAAGATGGTGGAACTCTTGTTTACATAGTAAATACTCTTAACAAAAAAGAGTCTTATAACATCATCTCTGAATTCCTACTTAAACATCCACGTTTCAAACTTCTTAGAGACAAGCAATTAACCGCTTCTCATCCTTTTGGAACAACGATGTATTATGCAGTTCTTACTTTAGAAGGAGAAAGTAATGATTAATCTTTACGGTCAAGAAATCTCCAAACTTGAAAAGTTACTTATGGAACGCGGTCAAAAGAAATACCGCGCTACTCAGCTTTATACTTGGATCTACGAAAAGAACGCCAAATCTTTTGATGAAATGAGTGATGTCTCTAAATTATTTAGAGAAGAACTTAATCGTGATTTTTGTTTAACATTACCAACAATCTATAAAAAACAAGAATCAAAAGATGGCACTATCAAATTGCTTCTAGAATTAGAAGATGGCTCTAAAGTTGAAACAGCTTTAATGCCATATAACTACGGAAACGCGATATGTGTCTCCAGCCAAGTTGGTTGTAATATGGCTTGTGCATTCTGTGCTAGTGGACTTCTAAAGAAGAAACGCAATCTTGAAGTTCATGAGATGGTTGGACAAGTTTTAGTAATGAATTCTCTTCTAAAAGAGAAAGATAAAAGAGTTAGCCATGTTGTCGTCATGGGAACTGGTGAACCTTTTGATAATTATGACAATGTCATTGATTTCATTCGTATCATCAATCACCCAAAAGCTTTAGCGATTGGTGCAAGACATATTTCTGTTTCCACCTGTGGAATCGTTCCGGGAATTATGAAATTCGCTCATGAGGGTTTGCAAGCAAATCTTGCGATTTCGTTGCACGCTCCAAACGATGAGATTAGAAACAAGATTATGCCAATCTCAAAAGGCTATAAGATGAACGAACTTATGGAAGCGGTTCATTATTATGAAAATCAAACAAATCGTCGTGTGACATTTGAATATATTATGCTTAGGGATGTTAATGATTCTTTAGAGTGCGCTAAAGAGTTGGTGGAATTAGTTAAAGGCACTTTAGCCTACGTTAATCTAATCCCATACAATCCTGTTGATGAAAACAGCTTTTCACGAAGTGAAGATAAACAAGTTCACAAATTCTTTTCCTATTTAATGCAACATGGAGTGAATACGACTGTTCGCAAAGAATTTGGAAATGATATTGATGCAGCGTGTGGCCAATTAAGGGCGAAGGAAGTGTTATGAAAGGGATTAGATACAAAGGTCAATTTGCCGCGAAAACCGATATTGGTTTAGTTCGACAAACTAACGAAGATCAAGCTTGTGCATTAATCAATGCTTCAGGCAATGTTTTGCTTTGCGTGTGCGACGGCTTAGGCGGACACAATAAGGGCGATTATGCAAGCCAGATCGCTATTGATACATTAAGCGAAGAATATCGAAAGAAAAACGGTTTCCTTTCATCCTTCTCAGTTAAGACTTGGATCGCCAGAACGATGCGTAAAATTAATAAGGCCATCTATGATGAAGCTCAAAAAGATCCTGCTAATAAAGGCATGGGCACAACCATGATTTTGGCCATCTTATTTGATGACGAAGTATTTGTGACAAATGCTGGTGATTCAAGAGCCTATTTTGTTCGTAAAAACAAACTTGAACAATTAAGCACAGATCAAACCTACGTTGAATATTTGTATTCCGCTGGAAAAATTACCAAAGAAGAGATGGAAACATCTTCACAAAGACACATTCTTATGAATGCGGTTGGCACTCTTCCATCAGCAAGTTTTACTACAAAAGTTTATCCAAATAATGGACATCCAATTTTGCTTTGTTCTGATGGTTTATATAACAACGCTACCGAAGGTGAAATTTATAGCGCACTTTCAACAACCGAAAGAATTGATCAAAAGATTGATACTTTGATTGGAATAGCTAAGAGTAATGGTGGTTCCGATAATATCGGAATTGCTTACTGGGAGGCTTATAAACATGATTAAAATCGGTGATAGAATTGACGAGAGATATCGTGTAGTTTCCCGTATCGGTACAGGCGGTATGGCGGAAGTATTTGAAGCCAACGATGTCGTCTTAAAAAGAACAGTTGCTCTTAAGATTATGAGAGAAGAGCTTTTGGATAACCATGATAACGTGGTTCGCTTTGAAAACGAAGTTAGAGCGTGCGCAGCGATGCATCATCCAAATATCATTCAAGTTTACGATCATGGAGTTTATGATTCTAGACCATGGATGGTCTCAGAATATATCAAAGGTCAAACTTTGTTTGAAAAGCTTGAATTTTTAACTCAAATCAATCAACTTGAAGCTTGCGAAATCATGT
Source organism: uncultured Erysipelotrichaceae bacterium (assembly GCA_947303755.1). Lineage (GTDB taxonomy): Bacteria > Bacillota_I > Bacilli_A > RFN20 > CAG-826 > Fiminaster. The sequence continues at coordinate 7,270 of CAMYZF010000006.1, forward strand.
CTCAACTTTTAGATGCGGTTAGTTATATTCATAAAAACGGCATCATCCATAGAGATATTAAACCTCAAAACATTTTCTACTTATCAAATGGCTCGATTAAGTTAGCGGACTTTGGTATTGCGGTGGACTCCAATATGAATGAAACCAAAACTGAAGAAGGTATTATGGGTTCTGTTTTCTATCTCGCTCCTGAAGTTTGTGAAGGAAAACCGGCTACTGTCCAATCTGACATTTATTCACTTGGTGTCACTTTCTTCCAACTCGTTACTGGACGTCTTCCATATGAAGTTGGTCATGCAATCGATATCGCTATCGCTCATATTAAGAAGCCATTCCCAAGTGTCACCAAATACAATCCTGACATTTCAAAAGAGATCGATAAGATCATCCAAAAGGCCTGTAAAAAGAATCCAAAAGATCGTTACAAAAGTGCTGATCAAATGTTAGAAGCAATTCGATTAACCTTGCAAAACAAGGATAACTTTAAAGAAAAACGTAATTTCTTAAAGAGATTTTTCGGTTGGAAATAATGGTTGGAAAAATATTATCAACAATAGGTGGCGTTTACACCGTATATATGAATGGGATTAACTATCGATTATTCCCAAAAGGTATCTTTCGTTTTAAAAAGCAAAAACTCCTAGTGGGCGATGATGTTGTTTTTAATGATGAAGAGATGGTAATCGAAGCCATCATGGACCGAAAAAACGAACTTATTAGACCAAAAGTTGCTAACATTGATTCTTTGCTAATCACTATGTCGGTCAGCGAACCAGAATTATCCGTTGAACTTCTTTATAAGTTTCTAACTTATGCAAACATGAATGGAGTGCCAGCCGCAGTTGTTTTTACAAAAATAGATAAACTTACTAACACCAAAGAACTAGATTCCATCAAAGCGGATTTAGAGAAGCTTGGTTATAAAGTTTATTATTTGTGTAAAGATAACCCTGAACTCGCCCAAAAGATTATTGATGATATCAAAGATAAAACCGCCGTCTTCATGGGACAAACCGGAGTGGGTAAGTCATCCGCTATCAACTTGATTGATCCTAACTACGAAAGAATGATTGGAGAATATTCAGTCTCTCTTGGTAGAGGTAAACACCAAACTAAAGAAGTAATCCTTCTTCCAAATGGTAATGGCTTTATTTGCGACACTCCAGGATTCTCGTCTTTAGATTTAAATATCTTCAAAGAAGATTTAGCGCATTATTTCCCAGGTTATGGTGAACTTTATACGAAATGCTATTTCTCAAATTGTCTACATCAAAACGAAAAACAATGTAAAATAAAAGAGGAAATATCTAAAGGCAACCTTTCTAAAGAAGGTTACGAAGCCTATATTAAGATATTGAATTCTCTTCCATATAGAAACGAGAGGTACAACAAATGAAAAACTATGTTTCCCCAAGTCTATTGGCTGCAGATAAAGCCCGTCTTGGCGAAGAAATTAAACTCGCTGAAAAAGCCGGTGCGGAATATATCCATTGGGATATTATGGATGGAAAGTTTGTTCCAAACGTTTCTTTTGAAACTAAGACTGTTAAAGAATTCGCAAAAACTCATAAGATGGTCAACGATGTTCATATCATGGTTGCTGATCCAGAAGTTGAAGCGCCATTTTTCGTCACTTGTGGTGCAGATTTAGTCACATTCCACATCGAAGCCGTTAAATCCGTTAAAGAGGCTGAAAAGATTATCGATAAATTACATTCACTTAACTGTAAAGCTGGTATCTCAATTAAACCAAATACAGGAGTGGATGCAGTAGTCCCGCTTTTAGGCAAAGTTGACCTCGTTTTAGTGATGTCAGTTGAACCTGGAAAAGGTGGGCAAAAGTTCATGCCAAACGCGCTCGATAAAATTAGAGAACTTCGCAAAATCATCGATAAAAACCGCTTTAATTGCTTAATTGAGGTCGATGGAGGGATTAACGATGAAACAGGAAAATTATGCCGTGAAGCAGGGGTTGATATCCTTGTTGCAGGTTCATATTTATTTGGTCACGATGACTTTTTAGAAAGGGTTAAACTTTTAAGATGATTTCACCTAATATTATTTGGATTTTCTCGTTATCAGCATTTGCCGTTATCGCTTTAACAATTTTTGTCGTTATCGTTTTGAATTCGCGAAGAATGGATCCAAAATTTTCGTTCTTAAGAACATTCCCATATGAATTTATGAATGAACGTGGAAGGGATATTGTTTTATTTAAGCCACTTCTTTATGTTTTAACTGGTCTAGCGTTCTCTCCACTTTTTGTCATATCTCCTTTAATTAAGGAATTTGGAAGTTTAAGTTTCTTCTCAATTTTGATTTGTTGTATCTTTGGCTTAGCCTTAATTTGTAATTGTTTATTATTTTTCTTTGATGCGAGATACACAAAAACACATATGGTTTTATTCACACTTTCATCTTGTTTGGTGTTTTTATCTAACACATTAACCACACTTTATTCCTTTGTCATTTTTAAAGGATATAAAGATATGGCCATTGATCACATTGGTTCACTTATCCTAGGAATCGCTAGTGGAGTTATTGCAATTACCGTGCTCTTTTTAATCGTTAATCCTAAGCTTAAAAATTGGGCCAAACTTGAAGTTGAAACCGATGGTGATCAGAAAATATATAAACGCGGCAAAGTATTTATCTTAGCTTTTACAGAATGGTTGATCTTACTTCTCTCAGTAGTGGGAGAGATAATCTTCTTCCTAACACTAATCAAATAAAAAAGGATGCAATGCATCCTTTTAAATTTCATTTAATCAGCCTTATTTAGAATTCTTTAATAAAGCACGATGGGCTCTAGCGGTCATCTTAACTGTGACCATTTTGCCATTGATGTTAATTTTATATTTTTGTAAATTAGCATTCCAAACACGACGGGTTGCAATGTTTGAGTGTGAACGTGCATTGCCACTTTTTGGGCCGACACCTGTAATTTGACATTTTCTTGACATAACTTTGACCTCTTTTTATAAAAGCATTGTGTATTTTATCAAAACTTATTCGGGTTGTAAACTATAGTTTTGCTTTTGGAAATCTCGCTAAGAATTCTTCTTTCGATAATAGCCTTGAATAATTGAGCGCATATTCAAAGATAATTCCTTTTTTATCGAACGCTAAATAGCGGTCTTTTCCATCAGCCATATAGAAAAGAAGCATCTTGTGTTTTTTTGACCATTCTTCATTTATGTAGAGAATGTCTTTCCAATAATATTCTTTGATTTGCCCCATTTTAGAATGGGTTAATTTGTGCTTATCAACTTTGTAATATGTCGAAGTAATTGCCATATAGCAAAAGAAAGCGGATGTTACAAAAAGGATTGGAGTGTAGATGTAGAAGCTCATCTCAAACGGCCAAAATCTTTCGTGTTGAAATGAGATGTAAAATATAGCGACCATCACCAAAAATAAGATCGAAAAAATAAGAATCATTCTTGGGATCGATACACGTAATTTTTCATCGCTTGCTTTATTCGCCATACAATGATTTTAGCAAATATATCTTTAATATTAAATTGTCGATTGAAACTGATGGGTAGTTAAATATTAAAATCCCTAGCAAATTCCGGATAAGTGCTTGAAATTTTCTCTTGTTTTTATTTCCAATTTTTTATCTATTTTTGGGATTAGAAAATCATCATTTCCGATTATGCTTACTCTTATGGGTGTAATTATGCTACACTTTTATGCGGAAAAAATATATTTTTTGTCCGATAAAGGAAGGATTAAATTATGAGTCAAAAAATTGTTGCAATGATTCTAGCTGGCGGAAAAGGTACTCGTCTTGAAGCTTTAACCAAGAAAGTTGCTAAACCCGCTGTCAGTTTTGGAGCCAAATATCGCATCATCGATTTCCCACTCTCAAACTGCGCTAATTCACACATCAACACGGTCGGTGTTTTGATGCAATATGAATCCGTTTCGCTCGATGAATATATCGGCAATGGTGAAAAGTGGGGTCTAAATGGTGTTCGTTCATTAACAACCACCCTTGCGCCACGTCAAACTGAAGAAGGATTATCTTGGTATAAAGGAACCGCTGATGCGATTTATGCGAATATCGATTTCCTTGATCAATGTGATCCACAATATGTTTTGATTCTCTCTGGAGATCACATTTATTCAACATCTTATGATGAGATGCTTAAAAAACATATTGATAACAAAGCTGAATGCACAATTGCGGTTTATGAAGTCCCAATCGAAGAAGCTTCTAGATTTGGTATTTTAGTGACCGACAAAAAAGACAACATAGTTGAATTCCAAGAAAAACCAGCTCATCCTACTAGTAATTTAGCGTCTATGGGTATTTACATTTTCTCTTATAGGACATTAAGAAAAGCCCTTATTAAAGACGCTGAGGATGAAAATAGTTCTCACGACTTTGGTAAGAATATCATTCCAATGCTTTTAGGTGAGGGCAAAAAACTTATCGCTTATCGTTATCGTGGCTATTGGAAAGATGTTGGAACCATCAAATCTCTCCATGAAGCCAATATGGATTTGATTGGTGATAAAGCTGATTTGAACTTCGATTACATCATGGGTGGATACAAAGTTTACTCTGCTGACCTATGGTCAACTCCTCAATATGTTGGTAAAGGAGCGTCAGTTTCTGATTCCTTGATTAATCAAGGTGCTGTAATCCTCGGAAAAGTTAAAAAGTCTGTCATTTCAAATGATGTTGTTATCGAAAAAGGAGCGGTAGTTGAAAATTCTGTCGTTATGCCAAATGTCCGTATTGAAAAGAATGCGGTGGTCAAAAACGCAGTCGTTGCCCCTGATTCAATCGTCTTTGCAGATTCTAGTGTCGTCGCAGAAGGCGATGATGTTGTGCTTTATGCAAGAAAGGTGAAGAGCCATGAGTAATAAAATTTTAGGAATTCTTAATCTTTATGATTCACCATCTTTAGGTGGATTAACTAAAAACAGAACTTTAGGTTCAACATCCTTCTTAGGCCGTTTTGCCTTAATGGATTTTGCGTTATCAAATTTCACAAATTCAGATATTGATGAAATCAATGTTTTAGTTAAAGATAACTTTAGATCGGTTGCAAAACACGCTGGAACGCTTAAATCTTGGGTCAATAATACCAAGATTGGTCGTCAAAATATTTTGATCAATGAAAAAGGTATCAGAGATCCAAAATATAATTCCGATTTAAATGCTCTACGTGAAAACGACTGGATTTTATATGAAGTTGATGTTGATTACGTAGTAATTGCACCAGCTCATATCCTTACCTCCATTGATTTTAGAGAAGTTATTGATTTCCATATCAAAAATGAAGCGGATGTCACTATCGTTTATAAACACATCAAAGATGCTGATACAACATTTTTAACCTCCAATGTTTTAACATTAGATGGAAACGTCATCGTGGACTATGTCCAAAACAAAGGAAAATCTGCTGATGCAAATGTGTCTCTTAGAACTTATGTTGTGTCCAAAGAAGCTTTTATTAAATGGCTTAGACATCGCGATTATCGTGATGCCACATCCTTAAGAATGCTTCTTGAAACCATCATCTCTGAACAAGAAGAAAAAGTACTAGGCTATGAATACACTGGCTATGCTAGATGCATTGATTCTTTAGAGCATTTCGTTGAATACTCCTTCGAATTCTTTGATGTTAAGGTTGCTGATGAAGTCTTTAGAAGTGATTGGCCAATCTACACTTTAAGTAGAAACACTCCTCCAACTTTATACGGTCCAAAGGCAAATGTTAAAAATAGCTTTATCGCTAATGGAGCGAAAGTTAACGGCAAGGTTGATAGCTCAATCATCTCCCGTTATGTTGAAGTTGAAGAAGGCGCTTCGGTTAAGAATTCAGTTATATTAACTGAAGTCGTTATTAAAAAAGGTGTTAAAGTCGAAAATGCTGTTATCGATAAATACGCCACCATTGAAAATGATGTCATCGGAAAAGAAGATGAACATATTTATATTCCACAAGGAAAGAAAGTTAGATAAAAATGAGAATTGTTAATGTTGCTAGCGAAGCTAACCCACTTGTTAAAAGCGGTGGTTTAGGCGATGTTGTTTATTCTCTTTCTAGAGAACTAGCAAACGCTGATCACGAAGTTTCCATCATTCTTCCATACTTCAAATCAGTGAAGAGTAAGAATCCTGGAGCGGAATATATCGGCTACGACTATGTCGATATGTCTTGGAGACATCAATATGTCGGTATTTTCAAAATGGTCATCGATAAAATTAACTACTATCTTATTGATAATGAACAATATTTTGGTCGTGATGGTCTATATGGTTATGACGATGACGGAGAAAGATTCGCTTACTTCGCTTTAGCCTCTCAACTCGTCATTCATAAATTTGGTTTAAAGCCTGATATCGTCCATGTACATGATTGGCAAGCAGGTATGCTACCTGTGCTAATGCGTGTTCGCCCAATGGATGATTGGAGAGCACACTTTGTTCTCACCATTCATAACCCAGCATTTAAGGGTTATCTCTATAGAGATTCATTAGGAGATCTTTACAATTTAAGCACTGAATTATACGACAATGGTTCAGTTAGATTTGAAGGAATGGTTTCAACCTTAAAAGCAGGTATTTATTTTGCGGATAAGATTACAACCGTTTCTCCAACTCATCGAAATGAATTACTTACTGAAGAATTCTCCCAAGGATTATGTCATGTCCTCGAATTTAGAAAAGATGACTTTGTCGGTATCTTAAATGGTGTCGATGTGGTGGAATTTGATCCAGAACACGATAAACGCATTAAAGAGAACTATTCCAGCAAGACCTTTGAAAAAGGTAAACGTGAAGATAAGCTCGCCTTACTTGAAGAATTCGGAATTAAAGATGTGGACGCTCCAACATTTGGTATCGTCTCAAGACTCACCTATCAAAAAGGTGTCGATTTAGTTATTCAAAATGCTTTGCATTTACTTTATCGAGGCGCGAATATCATCATCCTTGGTAGTGGTGAATATGGACTTGAAAAAGCTGTTCAAGGTTTAAGAGATTCTCGTCCAGATAAAGTTGGTGTTTATATTGGTTATAGCGATCCTTTAGCACATCGCATTTATGCGGGTTGTGACTTCTTCCTCATGCCATCTTTATTTGAACCATGTGGAATTGGTCAAATCGTCGCTCAAAGATATGGAACTCTTCCAATCGTTAGGGAAACCGGTGGTTTAGTGGACACTGTTCATCCAGAAGTTGATGGCTTTAGTTTCGCTTACTACGATGTCTTCTCAATGCGCGCTGTGCTCGATAGAGCGTTAGATGTCTACTATGTTGAACAGCCAAAATTAAAAGAAATGATTAAGAATGCGATGGAACTTGATAGATCCTGGGTTGGATCGATGCAAAAATACGTCGCTTTATATAAGGAGGCTATTTCATGAGTTATGATCATAAGAAAATAGAGTCTAAGTGGTTACGAATTTACGAAGAAAAGAAACCATTTTATTGTGATGTCTATGATTTCTCAAAGCCAAAGTACTATTGCTTAGATATGTTCCCTTATCCATCTGGACAAGGTTTGCACGTTGGACATCCTTTAGGATATACCGCTAGTGATGTCATCTCCAGAATGAAAAGAATGCAAGGATTCAATGTCCTTCATCCAATGGGCTGGGATGCTTTTGGTCTTCCAGCGGAGCAATATGCGATTGCCAACAATAAACATCCATATGGTTTTACCAAAGCAAATATTGATCACTTTAGAGAACAAATCAAAGCCTTAGGCTTTTCCTATGACTGGTCCAAAGAAATTGCCACTTGTGATCCGAGTTATTACAAATGGACACAATGGATTTTCTCACTTCTTTTCAAGAATGATTTAGCCTACGTTAGCAATATTCCAGTTAACTATTGTCCTGGTTTAGGCACAGTTTTAGCGAATGAAGAAGTCATTGACGGTAAATCTGAAAGAGGTGGCTTCCCAGTTATTAAGATGCCGATGAGACAATGGGTGCTTAAGATTACATCTTATGCAGATAAACTTATCTCTGGATTAGATCAACTTGATTGGCCTAAATCCACTTTAACAATGCAAAACAATTGGATTGGTAAGTCTTTAGGTGCGGAAATCACCTTCAAGGTTGCTGATTCCAACGAATCATTCAAAGTATTTACCACTAGAGCAGATACTTTGTTCGGCTGCACTTATTGCTGTTTAGCACCAGAACATCCACTCGTTAAGAAACTTGCTTCTAAAGAGCAAGCTAAAGCGGTGGATGAATATGTTGAAAAAATCAAATCTAAATCCGATATGGAAAGAACCGAACTCAACAAAGATAAATCTGGTGTCTTTATTGGCGCATATGCGATTAACCCAATAAACGGCAAGATAGTTCCAATATATGCGGCAGACTACGTCTTATTCGGGTATGGTGAAGGCGCTGTTATGGCGGTTCCTTGCCATGACCAAAGAGACTATGAATTCGCGACAAAACACCATCTTGAATTCATTCAGGTATTAGAAGGTGATGTCTCTAAAGAAGCTTTTGAAGGAGACGCAAAACATATTAACTCTGATTTTGCGAATGGTTTAAATATAGCTGACGCTAAAAAAGCTATCATTTCTAAACTTGAAGAAATGGGTGCTGGCAGATCGAAAGTTAATTATAAATTAAGAGACTGGATTTTCTCTAGACAACGTTATTGGGGGGAACCAATTCCAGTCGTTACTTTTTCTGATGGCACGATGTATTGCTATGAAAAGAAAGATTTGCCGCTTACGCTTCCTGAACTCGCTAAATATGAACCAAGTGGAGATGGAAAATCACCATTAGCGAATGCTAAAGATTGGTTAAATGTTGAAATTGATGGTAAGAAAGGCGAACGTGAAACTAACACCATGCCACAATGGGCTGGTTCTTGTTGGTATTACATTCGTTATTTAGATCCAAACAACAGCGAAGAAATCGCTGACCCAAAATTACTTAAACACTGGTTACCAGTTGATTTATATATCGGTGGTGCTGAGCACGCTGTTTTGCATCTACTTTATGCAAGATTCTGGCACAAGTTCTTATTCGACCAAAAGGTTGTTTACTGTGAAGAACCATTTAAGAAACTTTATCACCAAGGTATGATTCTTGGCTCCAACGGAGAAAAGATGTCCAAATCTCGTGGTAACGTAGTTAATCCTGATGATGTTATCGCTGAATATGGTGCAGACGCACTTCGTTTATTTGAAATGTTTGCCGGACCTCTTGAAGAAGGCTTTGCCTGGTCCACAAACGGACTTGCAGGCGCTAGACGCTTTATTGAGCGTGTGTATCGTTTATACACGGATGAAGAGTTCACCAAACGCTTCAGTGATGAAAATTCTCACGAATTAGATTTCGTTTACAATGCGACTGTTAAGAAGGTCACAAGCGACTTTGAAAGTTTACAAATTAACACTGCGATTGCCCAGATGATGATTTTTGTTAATGCCCTTTATAAAGCCAATTCCTTATATAAACCATACATGATTAACTTTGTTAAGATGTTTGGTTGTGTTTGCCCATTCGTTGGTGAAGAAATATATGAGAATTGCACTGGAAAACAATTGTTTGACCATGAAATTTGGCCAACACTCGACGAATCAAAACTCGTATTAAATACTGTAAAAATCGCTGTTAGTGTTAACGGAAAAGTTCGTGGAGAGCTTGAAGTTGAAGCCAACTTAGATGACGAAGCTTTAAAAGCAAAAGCATTCGAATTAGATGGCGTCAAACGCCACACCGAAGGCAAAGAAATTAAACGCGTCATTGTTGTAAAAAACAAGATCGTTAATATCGTTGCTATTTAGGAGGTAAATATGAAATATTCACTTATCGTTGATATTGGTAATAGTACGACTGAATTCGCTATCTTTAAAGGCGAGTTAGTCGATAAGGTTAGATTTACCACAAATAAGTATGAAACAGATTTCTCAAGTACATTTAGAGATTTCTTTTCGAAACATGGATTAACAGCGGATGATTTTGATGGTGGAATGATTTTCTCGGTCGTTCCAGAGTTATCAAGACTTCTTCAAATCGTTATCAAAGGTGAAATTGGTTTAGAAGTTGATATCTTCAATTCCAAGGAATACGTTAAGAAACTTAAAACTGATGTTGATAATCCTGCAGAAATTGGCCAAGACTTAATCGCTGATATCGTTGGTGCACTTCATTATTATGGTGCGCCGGTAGTGGTCTCCGATTTAGGAACCGTTACTAAGAATATCGTTATCGATAAAGAAGGTGTTTTCCAAGGTGTATCATTCTTCCCAGGTATTACTTTAAGTGCAAAGATTCTCTATGAGAAAACTTCTCTTCTACCTCAATTAGATAAAGTTCAAAAACCAGATTTCTATTATGGTAAGAACACTATTGATGCGATGAACTCTGGTATTTTCTATTGCCACGTAGCTGCAATTAAAAGATTTGGTGAAAGAACTGAAGAAGAATTTGGTTATAAATCCAAACAAATCGTTACTGGAGGTTTCTCTAATATCCTTTCAGGTTTCTTTAAAAACGATATCATTATCGATCCAGATTTAGTTTTAAAAGGTATGTACCTCATCTATCAGGAGGAACATAAATAAATGAATTATAAGAAGTTACTTGAACCTTACAAAGTTGATATGCTCGACGCTTTGCGTCGTTTTGTGCAAATCGACTCTGTTTATGATGAAAAAACAGTTACAAAAGAACATCCTTTCGGCGAAGGCGTTAACAATGCGCTTGAATACGTTGCACGCCTAGGTGAAAGATTTGGTTTTGATGTTGACCGCTGCGATGGTTATGCTACTGAATTAACTATCGGAGAAGGTGAAAAGACCATTGGTATTTATGCACACGCTGACGTAGTGCCTGTTACCGGAAAATGGGACAGTGATCCATTTACCCCAACCATCAGAGATGGAAATATCTATGGTCGTGGCACTAGTGATGATAAAGGCCCAATGATTGCAGCATTCTATGCTGTTAAAGCTTTGAAAGATAACGGAATGATCCGTAACTATAAAGTTAAAATCGTTGTTGGTGGTGATGAAGAACGTGGTGCTAGCTGCCTAGATTATTATTTTGGTAAACTTCATAAAGAATACCCAACGTTTGGTTTCACTCCAGATAGTGATTTTCCACTTATTTATGGCGAGAAAGCTATTGCGGGTTTCTGGCCATCTATAGATATTAAGATTCCTTATGTCGAATCTATTAGGGGCGGTGTGGCGACTAACGCTGTTTGCGATCGTGTCGAAATCAAAACAAGCGATGTCGAAACAATTAAGAAATATCTCGAAGAGAAAAACATTAGATATGAACTTGGCGAAGGTTCAGTCGTTGTTTTAGGCAAATCTTGCCACGGTTCTACACCTGAACTTGGAATAAATGCTGCTTTGCTAACCATTAAAGCATTAGGTGAAATCTACGCAATTTCCGAATTAAAAGAGTTAGGTGAGAAACTTTCCGATACTTCTGGAAAAGCATTTGGTTGCTATGGCCACTCCGATTTACTCAAAGATACTACTTTCTGTGTTGGAGTTGTTTCTTATGAAAACGAAAAGTTAACATTCTCAGTTAATTTCCGTTATCCAGAAAACGTTGTTTTCGAAGATGTGGTGAAGAAATTTGATGAAACATTCAAAACCACTTCAAAAATTGAAGATGATCCATCTCACTATTTGTTATTTAATCCAGATTGTGCATTAGTAAGAACCTTATTAGAGGCTTATAGAAAAGAAACAGGCGATAACAGCGAACCACTAACCACTGGTGGTGGAACATACGCGAAACACGCGAAAAATACAGTCGCTTTTGGAGCATTGTTCCCAGGAAGAGTGTCAACGATGCATGAACCAAACGAATATATGCCTTTGGAGGACTTCTATCTTTCAGCAGTTATTTATGCTCACGCTATCGATTTATTAGGAAAAGTTGAATGAGAACCAAGTATCGCCAATGGGCTGTAGATTATTTAGACGAGCATCCTGAAGTTGTCTTTGAACAAATTGATTTTTCTAATCCTTTCTTCTTAGACAAACCTTTCAAGATGGAAATTGGTTCTGGAAAAGGTGATTTCATTGTTGAAATGGCCAAGAAATATCCAGACGTCAATTACCTTGCGGTTGAGCGAGTTCGTACAGTTGCAGGCATGATGGTGAAAAAGATTGTTGAAGAAGATATTCCTAATGTAAAAGTTTTCGCGAATGATATAAATATCATCTTTAACGAAATCAAAGACGAAAGCGTCGATGAAATCTATCTTAACTTTGTTGATCCCTGGCCAAAGAAAAGACATGCAAAAAGACGTTTAACTTATATCAATTTATTGAACCAGTATTATCGAATTTTAAAAAAGGGCGGTCTTGTCATCTTTAAATCGGATAATGACGGTTTATTTGAATTTACAAATGAGGAGTTCACTAAGACTAAATTTAAGGTTCTCGTCAGTGAAGAAAAATATGAATTCGATTCAGAAAAAGATGCGATGACCGAATACGAAACTAAGTTTAGAAATAGAGGGCAAAATATTCATCGAATTATTGCCATAAAATAATAGAGGATATTAGGTATGGAAGAACTAGAAATCAAATTAAAAGAAGCTGGAAAAATCTCCCGTTTAACAAACAAAACTTTCCAATTTGATCCACGTCTTGGAGAAGGATTTTTCGCAGCGAATTATTTTCTCAAAAGTCGCAAAATAGTGGAGAATTGCGAGCCAAATCACATTGTTACAATGCAATTTTTTCAACGCACAAACGATGCGATGGTATGTGGAATTGATGAGGCTATTGCTCTTGTTCATACCTTTGGAGTTCATCCAGAAAATTTAGAGATTGAAGCTCTTAATGATGGTGACCTAGTTTCCGCTAATGAACCAGTCCTTAAAATCAAAGGAAAATACGAGCATTTCGGTTTCCTTGAATCGATGATTGATGGCATCCTTGCTAGAAGAAGTAGTGTTGCCACAAATGTTTATCGAGTTATGAAAGCTTTGAAAGGTTCTGATATCTTCTCAATGGCAGATAGACAAGATGAATATCACACTCAAATTGGTGATGGCTATGCAACTTATGTCGCTGGTATTAGAAAAGTTTCTACCGATGCTCAAGGTTTATGGTGGGGTGGAAAAGGTATGGGAACAATGCCACATGCCTTAATCCAAATCTGTGGTGGTGATATTTGTAAAGCCGCTGATATTTACCACAAGACTTTTCCAAATGAACAAGTTACAGCTCTTATTGATTACAACAACGATGTTATTACTGATTCACTTAAATTAGCTGAACATCTTGGACCAACCTTAAGAGCGGTTCGTGTTGATACATCTAAATCACTTATTGATCATTATTTTGATGATAAAGATACTTCCAAATTTGACCCTCATGGCGTCTGCAAAGAACTTATCTTTGCTCTTAGAGACGCTTTGGATCAACATGGATTTAACTATGTTAAGATTATTGTTTCTTCGTCATTCAATGCTGAAAAGATTGCTGAATGGGTGAAGTTAGGAGTGCCTGTTGATACTTATGGAGTTGGTACTTCTTTAATTAATAATATGACCGTTGGTTTTACTGGCGATTTAGTGGAACTTGATGGAAAAGATGAAGCTAAAGAAGGAAGAAGGAATATTCCTTCAACTAGACTTCAAAAAGTTCCATATCCAATTTACTAATTGATTAGGAAAATATTTTCATTTATAATGAACGCGTAGAATTGAGGAAAAATTTTCATGAATAATACGAAAGATCGTGTAACAATTTACGAAGTTGCAAAAGCTAGTGGTGTTTCATTAGCGACTGTTTCTCGTGTCATTAATAAGCAAGGAAGCATGACCGAAGAAACCAGAAAAAAAGTTGAAGATACAATTAAAAGATTAGGTTATAAACCTTCTGGTTTAGCCCAAGCACTTGCTACTAATAGATCCACAACAATTGGGGTCATTATTCCTAGTGCAAACTACGTTTATATTTCTAGTGTCTTAAACGGCATTACTGAAGTTGCGAAAGAAAAAGGATTTAATCTTTCCTTATTTGTTACCTCACATTCTAAAGAAGATGCCGTGAGAATGGTTGAAAAAGTCATTACTTCACATGTTGATGGTGCAATCATCTTTGATGATGAATTAGATGAAGAAGATATTAAGAAGATCAATTCTTATTCTGTTCCTACCATTGTTATCAATAATGATGTTGAAGGTGAAAAAGTTGGTTGTATAACCTTTGGTTATGAACATAAACTTGCTGAAATCTTAAGAGCAAAGATTGCCACTAATGATGGCACTAAATTTGTTTTTCTTCACGTCCATAACTGTGGAAGACTTTTAGCGAGAACCGAAAAACGTTTCTCCAACGTCTGTGAAGAAGCTAAAGTAGATTATAAGATTATGAATGTTGATGATTCGTCATCAAGAACATATCATGACTTCATGAAATATTTTGAAACTCATAAGAAAGGTTATTTCGTTGCCTATCGTGATTCAATTGCTGCCGCCATCTTAGATGCCGCTATCGATAGTGGTCTTAAAATTCCTCAAGATGTTGAAATCCTTTCTTTGATTGGTACTAAATATGCCAAGATTACTAGACCAACCCTTTCTAGTATGAATATCGATATGCAGGATATCGGAAGAAGAGCGATGTATATGCTCATCGACTTGAATAAGGGTGAACTCAAAAACAAAACTTATCGCGTTGAATCACAATACAAAAAACGTGGATCCACAAAGGAGTAATATATGAATATTATTGATGAATTAAAAGCTAGAGGCTTGATCAAAGATTTCTCTAACGAAGAAGAAGTTAGAAAACTTTTAAGCAGCAAGCAAACAATTTATTGTGGATTCGATCCATCTGCAGCCTCAATGCACGTTGGTAACTTTGTTATGATCTCAATGTTAATGAGACTTCAACGCGCTGGACATAAGATTGTTGCTGTCGTTGGTGGCGCAACCGGTATGATCGGCGATCCATCTGGCAAATCCAAAGAAAGAAATCTTCAAGGTAAAGAAACTCTACAAGAAAATACCTTAAAGATTAAAAAGCAATTAGAAAGATTTTTAGATTTATCTAATCCTGAAAAAGGTATCATAGTTAATAACTATGATTGGATTTCCAAACTCAATGTCTTAGATTATCTAAGAGATTATGGAAAATACTTCCCAGTTAACTATATGTTAAACAAAGACATCGTTTCGTCCCGTTTACAAAGCGGTGTTTCTTATACTGAATTCTCCTATATGATTCTTCAATCAATTGACTTCTTAACTCTTTATAAAAACGAAGGTGTGAGAATTCAAATCGGTGGTGGAGATCAATGGGGCAATTTAACAAGTGGCCTTGAACTCATTCGTAAAGTTGAAGGTATTGAAACAGAAGTTGGCTGTTTTACAGTCCCACTTTTATTAGACCAAAACGGCAAGAAATTTGGTAAATCAGAAGGTGGTGCTTTCTACCTTGACGCTAACCTAGTTTCGCCATACAAAATCTATCAATATTTCATCAACGTTAGCGATGATGATGCTGCAAGATATATGAAGGTGTTTTCCTTCAAAAGCCTTGCAGAAATTGAACAAATTACCAAAGATCACTATGCAAATCTCGGCATGAGAATCGCTCAAAAAGCTCTCGCATATGAAATCGTTTCTTTAATCCATGGAGAAGAAAAAGCCAAGGAATGTAAAGCCATGTCTGAGGTCTTATTCTCCAATGATATTAAGTCCTTATCTAAAGAAGCTATCGTTGAATTATTTGGTGATTTAAAAGTTGTTCAACCAAAAGACTTACTTCTCGAAGATTTACTTATCGCTATTAAAGCTGCTTCTTCTAAACGCGAAGCACGCGAATTTATAAATGGTAATTCTATCTCCATCAACGGAGAAAAATGCAATGATTTAAAGAAAGTTGTTGGAGCATCTGATGCTTTATTTAACGAATACGTTGTTATTAAAAGAGGAAAGAAGAACTATTATTTAGTTCAATTTGAAAAATGAGAAAACCATTATTTTTATTAACTCTTATTCCATTGACTGCTAGCTGCAGTGGTTTTCCTATTTCTCGAGAAGAAGCCTTGGGCGTTCTAGATAATATTGAAGCTAGTTCTCAAAGTGTTAGTGCTACTTCCTACACAGCAACTAGAGACACTTATCAAAATAATGAAAAAACGATAGTGGTTTCGATTTATAATCGAGATTCAAAATTTTTCCATACCTACACAATTTACACCAAAAACAACGGTAGATTCGAAGAATCTTGGAAATTTGTAATGAATTATGAATACCAAACAATTAATAATGGCGTAACCACAAAAGCTTCTAGAGATTTTATTTTTGATGTTTCTAGATCAACTACTCCAAGCGGAATTAATGCTGAAGATTCTAGAAAATATATTGTTACTTATGAACTTTATAGTGACGATGCTTGGGCAAAGTACGCTAGTGAGTATGAAAATAAATTAAAAACCAATTTGATTGATGCACTTCATTCTTCTCGTTCACTTATCAAAGATGAAACAAACACAGTTGATTTAAAATCACTTAATAAATCATCGATTTATCTAAATTGCAAACGTTCAATCGTTGGATCAACAACTAATAGTTCCGAATACGAACTCGATGTTCAAAATGGCAGACTCGTTTCGGTGAAAAATGAAAAGTCCGAAAACGATAAAAGTGAATTGTCTTATAAATATTCAACCGGTGATGTTGTTTATCCTGATTTTGAAACTAAAATCCTAATTCAATAAGCGAAAAGATAAAAAGAAAAGGAGCCACGAATGACTCCTTTTGTTTTGCTCATATTCAGTGAATTATAACATTCTGTTATAGTATTCAATGACTTGGGCTTCGTTGATATCTCTTGGAAGTTCGTTACGTTCTGGAACGCGAACAAATGTTCCTTCGAGCTTATTAGCATCGACTTTGACATATCCAACAGAAGCTGGTTTGCTCTCTAAGGAAGCTTTGACGACCGCTAAGTCGTGGCCTTCTTTGATAGCGACTTTGTCACCAACAGAGCAAAGATAGGATGGAATATCAACTTTCTTGCCATTGACAGTGACGTGGCCATGGTTGACGAGTTGTCTAGCAGCTCTACGAGTTCTAGCAAATCCCATACGGAAGACCATATTGTCTAAACGAGATTCGAGAATTCTGAAGAAAGCAATGCCGGTAACTTCGTCTGATTTTCTAGCTAACATGAATAAGCGACGGAATTGTCTTTCGTTAACTCCATACATTTGTTCAAGTTTTTGCTTTTCAATCAATTGCTTGCCGTATTCGGATGGTTTTCTTTTACGACCATTGCCGTGTTGTCCTGGGCCATAAGGTCTCTTGGAGAGTTCTTTGCCAGTTTCTAATACAGAAAATCCGAGACGACGAGAGCGTTTGTAGTCTGAACCAGTATATCTCATGATATATGACTCCTTTCACTAAATGCATTATTTAGCAAGAGGTGTAAATTCCTTACTCCGGATGTACACTATTACGAATTTCACCTATGAGCATTGGTTACTATTCCACGATTGTTAGGACATCAGACGAGCAGTATTTACATGCTGCAACAATGCAAGAGATATTATAAATATCGTGTAACAAATGTCAACGAAGAAATTATATTAGATGTTCTTTTCAGTTTAAATATCAATTATCCCTAATAAATTAGGGATGTTAATCAGGCAAAACCAACAAAAGAAAAAATATTTTGTTTTTCTATAAAAACAGCGAGGTTTTATGATAAAATTACCTTCGGTATGTTGGATAAGAATTTGCTTTTAGTCATTATTTTAGTTCCATCGGTCCTAGTTGCGGTCCTACTTTTTATTTTCGTCTACGTTTTAATTCATAGAAAAAATAAGATTCGTAAAGATTTTTCTTCATTAGAAAAATTGTTCCAATACTATCACGCAATTCTCGTCGGACAAAACTCTCAATATGTAAAACGTTTAGAAATCATTTCTAGAACAAATCTTTTATACGTTGAAATACACACCAAATTCTTAAAACTTTTCAAGGAAATTCGCGATAAACAAGATGCTAGAGCTCAAAACTCTATTAATAAATTAGCGGATATGATCTCTGAACATCATTTCGCACAGGCTCGCAAGTATTATCCAGAGGTCAAAGCAATCGTGGATAATTATGAAAACGCAGTTAATAATCTCAATTCTGAATTATTACAAGTTGTGAAACCTGAAGAAGAGTGCCGTCAAGCGTCCCTCGCTCTTAAAGAACAATATCGTCGTTTAAAACAAGATTATTACGCCAAACAAGGAGACTTAGTCTTGCTTGCAAACTCTTTTGAAAAAGTGTTTGGCTTGATTGATTCTAAATTCGAAGAATTTGAACAATTTGTTGAATGCGCTCAATATGATGAAGCGAATAATTTGCTTCCTAATATCGAAGGTATTCTTAATGAATTATCCAATTCTCTTAAAGATTTACCTTCTTTGTGCGTTTTAGTTAGTGATGTTTTACCAACAAAACTTGCTGAACTTGATAGCGCATATCATTCTTTAAGCGATGAAGGCTATCCACTTCATCATTTAGCCCTTGATAATTACCTAACTTATTCAAGAAAGATGGTTGAAGATTATAAGAGTAAGATTCGTCAATTTGATATTCATGGTCTTGAAAAAGAAATTGAATTAATGCTTGCGGAAATCGAAGCATACTTCAAAAAATTTGAAGAGGAAAAAGAAGCAAAAGCTTTGTTTGACGAACAAAACGAACAAGTTTATTACAACGTCAACCTGATTGAAAGACGCTTTATTAAACTTTGTAATGTTATTCCTGAGATTTCACGCGTTTATGTTATTAATGACACGCATAAGGCAAAAGTTAATAGCTTACAAAACGATATTAACAAAGTCGGAGCATTAAAACGTAGTTTGGATACATTTATTCATTCTGCGATTAAACAGCCATATTCACAATTAATTGTGAAAATGAATGAATTAAAAGATGCATCTGACTCTGTCATTCTTGAACTTAATGAATTCGATTCATATCTTGGCTCATTAAGAGTTGATTCTGAAGAATCATTTAAACTTATCTTTACTTTCTTTGAAAGAATTAAAAAAGCTGAAAAAGCTGTTCGCGAAATCAACGTTATTCGCGTAAGCGAAAAATACGAAAAAGATTTCGATAAGTGTTATGAACTATTAAATAATATTTACAATCTTCTAAAACAACTTCCTATCAATGTTGATGAAGTTAATAAAAACGTCTCCGATTTATATGATGTCTCTAATGAGATTCTTGAAGGTGGTTCAATTGATCAAGAGCACAACATGATGGTTTTAGCGGAAAACGCGATTATGCACGCGAATAAAGGCCGCTCTCACTTAAGCGATATTGATCAACTGGTTGGACAAGCCGAAACATTCTTCAAAGAAGGAGACTTCGAACAATCTTATATAATTGCTGGAAACGCATTAAAGAAGATTAGATCTTACAATGAAAGACAACAATAAAATCGTTTATCTTGATAATGCTGCGACGACCCAAGTTAGCGACGAGGTCGTCGCTTTATTTGTTGAAATAGAAAAAAACAATTTTGCTAACCCTAATTCTATTCACGCGTTAGGAGTTAAAAACGCAAAAAGTGTCCAAATTGCCAAAGAAAATATTCTAAAATCATTTAGATTAAATAAACACAAAGTTATTCTTACTTCGTCTGCAACTGAAGCTAATAACCTTGCAATTAAGGGTTATTGTTTAAAATATGCAAATCGCGGTAAACATATCATCACAACCAATGTTGAACACCCTTCAGTTTTAGAGTGTTTCAAACAATTAAAAGAACAATTTGATTATAATGTGACAATCTTAGAAGTTGATTCTAAAGGTTGCGTTAGTGCTTCACAGGTTAAAAATGAAATGAGCAAAGATACAATCCTTGTTTCCGTTATGGCTGTTAATAACGAGATTGGTAGTGTTAATCCAATTAATGAAATTGCTGATGTGGTGCACGCTTACCCAAAAGCTAATTTGCATGTTGATACAACTCAAGCAATTGGAAAGATTGATTTGGATTACTCTAAGATTGATATGTTTGTTGTTTCTTCTCATAAAATACACGGCTTAAAAGGTAGTGGAGCATTAATTTATAAATCTTCATTATCCTTCCTTCCGCTTCTTTCTGGTGGCGGACAAGAAGATGGCTTTAGAAGCTCGACAGTTAGTGTCGCAAACGCCTCAACTATCGCTTTAGCGATAAAGAACGCTCTTAAAGAAGATAGAAATGCGGTTAATGAATTAAAAAACAAGCTTGTTGAAGGTTTAAAAGATATTGATGGAGTTGAGCTAAATAGCGATGAAAATTGTTCCCCATATATTGTCAATTTCTCATTAAACAAAAAGAAAGCTAGCGTAGTGGTGGAAGATCTATCAAATAAAGGTATTTATGTTTCAAGCGTGTCTGCTTGCAATTCCAAAAAAGAACCTTATTCATATGTGGTTAAGGCTCTTGGCAAAAACGATACACTTGCACATAACACAATTAGAGTGTCGTTCTCCAAAAATAACACTTTAGAAGATGTTGAAATTTTCCTTAAAGAACTTAAGAATACTTTGGAGGCAATTCGATGAAATACGATCACATTATGGTGCGCTTCGGCGAGTTATCCACCAAAGGCAAAAACAAGAAAGAATTTATTCGTGTTTTAGCTAGGAATATTCGCAATGCTTTAAGTAGCTTTTCAACCCTTGAGTATATCGTTAGACTAGACCATATTTACATCAAATTAAACGACAATAATCCTGACGAAATTATCGGCATTTTGCAGGGGATTTCAGGTATTCACGCTCTATCATTAGTGCTTAAAACTGATGATGAAATTTCTAATGTTAAAAAGGTTTCATTAGAGCTTATTAAAATGGAGTCCGGGAATACTTTTAAAGTTCACTCCAAAAGAGCGAATAAAAAATATCCAATTATCTCTGATCAAATCAATCGTGAAGTCGCGGGTGATATTCTTAGAAACACCAATTTAAAAGTGGATGTTCATAATCCCGATATTCTTTTATCTATCGAGATGAGAGAAGATGGTTGTTATATCTTCACTAAAACATATAAAGGTGCTGGTGGCTATCCTTTAGGTGTGGGCGGAAAGATTATGCATATGCTCTCTGGCGGAATTGATTCACCAGTTGCGGCCTATCTATTAATGAAAAGAGGCTTAAGAATTGAATGCATTCATTTCGCTTCTCCTCCATACACAAATATTGGAGTTATTGAGAAACTAAAAGATATTTTAGCTAAGCTAAATACTTATCAAGAATCTATTAGATTAAACATTATTCCGTTCACTAAAATCCAAGAAAAGATTTACGAAGTTGCGGATGAATCATATGCGATTACGCTTATGAGACGTATGATGTTTAGACTTGCGAGCGAATTAGCGAAAAGAAGAAATTGTCTTGCTTGCTCATCTGGTGAATCAGTTGGTCAAGTTGCCTCACAAACTCTTGAATCAATCAATGTCATCAATGCGGTTACTAATCTGCCAATTCTTAGACCAGTTGTTACCTATGACAAAATCGATATTATCGAACTCGCTAGAAAGATTGATACTTACGATATCTCGATTAGACCTTATGAAGATTGTTGCACGATATTCACTCCCAAAAATCCAAAAACAAAACCTTCATTGGAGAAGGTCTTGGAATATGAAGCTAAATATGACTTCGACTCATTAATTAAAGAAGCGTTAGATAATATTGAAATTATCTATAGTAAATTGTAATGTTAAGTGCAACACTCTGAGATAGCTTCTGACATCAATTTTG
>CAMYZF010000007.1 GCA_947303755.1 uncultured Erysipelotrichaceae bacterium
TAAATTGCATTGTTTTTTACTAAAAATTGTGAAGAACAACACAATGATTAGATAAAATAATAGTTTTTATGCTAAATTTCAGCTACAACTTTCTTGTATTTTCCTAAAATATTAAGCTTAACTATTTCGTCAACTGCTTCTTCAATTGCAATAGCTTGATCTAATGGACTAAGATCCTGTGAAGTCTTTGCAATTCGAGCCAGGTAATTAGTTGTTCCATACCCCTGTAGCTCATCGAAGGCATACCAGTCATCGAATTGAGTAATAGGATTGTAAGGATTATCGGTAGTTGTTAGCGCCACTACTCTCATAGGGTATACCTCCTTTCTTAACCGCCATTTAGTTCTTTATTAAGGGTAGATACGGATACGCCAAGGGAATCGGCAACTTCAGCTTGAGTCCGGCCCATGTTTAATAGAGTTCTAGCTCTTGCCATTTGCGCCGAGGAAAGCCCTATAGACTGCCTAGGTGTGGCTCGCTTCTGTATCTCAGTTAAGTCTGTATACTTTAATATCTCGGACAGTGTGCTGTCACTTATAGCTCCGGCTTGAATTGCATTCCATTCCCTATCGGTGATGTGAATGGCTAGGGTTTTTCTATTTTGTGAGCCCACCCGGTCTCTAGCGGCATTAATCTCTATCTGCTTATGCTTCTTAATGTCATCTTTGTCCCAATCAGGATTATCTTTTATCTTAGCTTGCATAATTTTAGACGCAATTAGTTGCGCTTGTCTTTCAAGGGGGGCATTTTTTGCCGCGATATTGAGCTTGGCCTTTAAGCTACCCACCTCAGACGCATTGGGTTCATTTGTAATCTTGGGGTAGTTAAATATTCTTTTCTCGCCGAATTGGCTAATGCCTTAAGTTTATTGGCATGCTCAGCATATACATTCTCAACTCTTTGACCAGAAGAAAGTTCATATGCATTAGTAGCATAATCCATTGCTGTAGTCTTAGTAAGACGAGGTTTAAGAGATGTACGAACTTCTCCGCTTTTTAAAACGCGCGTCTTTTCATACATTTCTCCAGTAGGAACTCGAATCTTTTCGCCTTGAAAATACCTTTCCTTTTGCTCCGGAGTCATCTTATTGACATTAGTAAGTTCTTTATACTCAGGAACACGAGTTTCTGCAGATGCTTTCGAAATAAGAGTCGATGCACCATTATTCTTTCCACCCTGATACTTTTCTTTAAGAGCGGCAATTCCATTATCAATATAAGATTGGCGCCAATTAAGATTATGCTTTTCGGCATCAATAACTACCATTGTATGCTTTACAGCTCGAGAAATTTCATCAAAATTTGCGCCTTTAATAGTCATATCGGAAACCAAATTAGTTGTTTTTCCCATTTCGTTTCCTTTATGAAACCCGGTTTCGGGGCCTACTTTAGGCATACCAGGATACGCTGGATACGCCTCTTTTGGATCAAAATTCTTTAATTGCCTAAGTGGTTCTGATGTTTTAATTTTCTGTCCAGCAGTAGGTATAACAACAACAGTATCTCCGTCAAAATCTGCACCAGATAATTGAGCAGCAACATGAGAATTAATACCTATAGCATGTGCTGCATTTCCTAATAAACTTTTACCTTCTTTATTAGTATTGTTAACAGTTAGCCTTGGTATTTCAAAAATGCCGCCATGAGGATATCTTATTAATACTACTTCTTCTCCATTATTATAATTTGGAGCATAACATTCAGTATCTTTTAAAGAATTAATGGGCAATATTACATGAGTAGCCTGCCTAGGGAATGCTGCCGCTTTTAAATGAACCGCAGCGGAATCGCAATCATCCGCAAAAGATTCGAGAAGCTTCTTTTTAACTGTTGGATTAGTAAGTTGGCAAATCTCTTTAAATTCAGCTTCTTTTTCTTTATATGTTTTATCTAATTGCTGTTTAGCTAAAACGGGACTCTGTTTAGAAAGAAACTGAGATGAAAGATTTTTGCTCCACTTTTCCCAGTCGGTATCGTCATTAACAATATTAATTGCGGATTGCTTAACATTGCCATCAGCATCAATATAGTCTCGCTGTCTGACAATTGCGCCAAACGGATTTGAAGGATCATTCTTCATGGATTTAAGAACATCCATTTTATCGGTTCCTTCATGCTTGTTAGTATTAAATATAATATCTACACCATCTGGCATTTTGTCACTATACATAGCCATTCCTTTAAGATAATGACTATCATCGACTGCAATACGAACTTGTGCATATCTGTCATTTCCTAAAGAAATATCGGGAACACCTTTTCTGAGTTCTATTACACCATCTTTATCAACGCCGCCTTCTTCGGCATATCGGATCTGAACTCTATCTGAGCTTATGCTAACAGGAGGCTTTACGGTTTTCATAACATCTCCGTAATCCTCAAAATATATACCACCAGGGCTTGTAATTTTGTCTTGATTCTTTCGAATATTGGCGTAAAGTTCTTTATCGGTAACACCAAGAGATTCAGCATCTTTAGTAAGAACTTTAATTTCGGTATATTTTCCGGGATTAGTGACTTGTTCTACATTAAACGAAGTAACTTTATATCCTTGCTGTTCAAGCATAGCTACTGCAGTCTTTAACTGAGTATCTGTAATTCCAAGTTGCCGATTAACGCCTTTACCTATATCCAGATAGGGTTTGGACTCGACTTGATTTTTAAGCATATCTGCGACTTTTTCAGTGGCAGTTGCACGCTCTTGCTGCTGAGGCTTTAGATAGTTACGAATAGTAGACTCTGGAATCCCAAGTTCTCTACTAATAGCCATATTGCTCCAGCCTTTATCCTTCAGCTTTTGAACTTTAAGCTGCTCTTCTTTTCGCTTTTCATTAACTGCAATTGAATGCTGAGCACGATATTGTGTAGTGCTCATGTTAAAAGCTTTGGCTATTTCTGTAGACGATAAACCTTGGGCTTCCAGATCTCTAGCTCTTTGAAGAAAGTTTTTATTTCGTTGAGGATTTTTTCCAGATCCCCAAGGATATCTTCCAGAATGCCTGGGGGTTCCATAGTGCTTAAGTTCGCTCATAATTTACACTCCTTCATCCTGTAGCATAGAAAGTCTTTTATCTGCTAAAACAATTGTGTCCATAATGCTTTTGATAATAGATCTATCAGGATTTTCAATGATAATATCATCGCTTTGATATATTCTAAGTTCACTTTCTATACTAAAAGGATCAACATCATACTCTAAACAAAATAAGGCATCATAAATTCTGAGCTGTTCCATATGGGCAGGAATAACTCCAGACTTATAGTCATGTATTCTTAAAAAACCCTTTTTAAAACAAATAGTATCTGCGGTTCCAAAACAATTCTCCGAATAATATAAAGGTTGCTCCGGAGTCATTTTATAACCAATTGCATCATTTACATACATGTTTAAAGTTTTCTTCGAATTCGGAAGTTTAACGCCAAGCTCTATGCACCTTCTTGCAAAATCATGAAGCTCTGTTCCTTTTTGTGCAGCTCTAAAATTACAATAGGCGGCAATGAGCTTTTCATCATCATAATTAATCCAATGATACTTACTTGGACTTAAAAATGCATGTTTGCCTTCAAGATTGAAATGCTTGTTGAAGTTCATTCAGAACCTCCTCTTTATTTTCTGGAAATATAAATCTTGCAAATGATTGCTTGTCCATTTCTGACACATAATAATCTTGATTAGGTTGATGCTCTTCGTTTTCTGATTTCTTACATTCAAGAAGAGCCCAATGTTCCTTATAAAAAATAGTTAAATCTGGGAATCCTTGAATGTAAGTTGGATCATTTTTTACAACCGTGCATCCCGGAAATCTTTCTTTAATTTCCTTAATAAGAGATGCTTGGAATTTTCGTTCAAGCATTTATAATCCTCCAAAATATAAAAGAAAAAGAAGATAAGTAAATCTTATCTTCTCCTTCTATTATAAGCGATGTTTTTTATGCGAGGCTTTCACAAGGAAACAAAATGATTTTCATTAAAATTTTGTTTCTTGGCCAAAGCCCTAGCTATAGCTATATCTATTGGTGCCGAAGATTTTAATTTATAATAATATAAATCATTAAAGGGTGTATTCATTCTATCAATTCTTCCAGCAGACTGGACCATTATTTTATATGAGTAATTAAGTGAATAGAATATAATAGTATCTGTTTCTATGCAATTCCATCCTTCTGCCCCAGCAGTATATTGAACTAAATAAACCCACTTATCACTTATAGGAATTAGTTCATGCTTATGGCCATTCCATTCCGCCACTTTAAATCCATCTCCATAATAAATATCTTTTAATATGGTTAATTCATAATCATAATTATAAAATATAATTACTTTGGGATGGCTTTTAACTAACTCTAAAATAGCTTCTATTCTGCTGGGATCAGAATTAATAACCTTACGCAATAAATAACATAGTTCAGCAGCGTTTGCTATTGGCTTATCTTCAAACATATTCCACCGTTTAGAATATAATCCTTTGTATAAATCACGGTCATAATCAGTTGTTATTGTTTGATAATGGGCTGAGGTTGGCTTATTAAAATCCATATTAACTAAAATTTGATTTCGATATCTAACCAACCGTCGTTCATCAAAAAACTTATCAACTTTTGGAAATTTAGAATATCGATTATAAATCACGTGCCTTGTTATAAACTCACTCCTATTCCGATAATAACCATTGGCCACAAACACTGGAATATAATCCATCCAAGTATCTCCCGGTGTAGCACTAAGTAAAATCCAGTGGTTGCTCTTTGTGATTTTAATAAACGATTTCACCCATACTCCAGACCCGACAACTCTTTGTTCATCAAATATAAAAAAGGCATTCGAAACATCGACATACTTTTTAATATTATTCCAAGAGTCAATAACTACATTCATATACTCGCCATATCTATTAATTTCTTTATTGGCAGAAATTAAAAACGGTGTAAGTTCTGCTTCCCACTCCATAGTATCTCTTTTTCTAGCAGTTGTAATAATATAGAGATCTTTAGGATTTTCCATTTCTTTATAGTCTGGTGATAAAGACCCGCCACATTCTTTGGAAAAATAGTAGGCTACAGCGGTTCTAGATTTTCCAGATCCAACTTTCCCGCATAAAATACACCCATTATGCATCCTATTAATTGCATCTATTTGATGGTCGAATAATTGTACAGCCATACTTCACCAACCATAAATATAAATTAAGCCGCTACTTACCCAAAAAAGATAAGTAGCGGCGTTGTAGTTATTTAGAAAGGAAGTTCACTATCTTCACTTTCTAAATTTTTATACTTTTTCTCAAATTCATCTTCAACGATGGTAACATACATTGTCTTAAGATAAGCCTTAATTCCACCCTTACCATTCACTTCCCAAGTATAAGGACGAATAATAAGATCAACAGTTTCAATTTCGGCATAGTCGAGAGAACTAACTGTCTCTTCATTAAGTTCTGTTTTCTTTCCGCCAGCAATCAAAATGATTTTCGGAGGATAATCACCGAAAGCAACAGAAACCTGAAGATACGGCTGAGGATCATCACCATCTTCTCTAGGACGAAGATACTTTACGTTCCAACCGTCATCCTTTAATTCTTCGGCTGTATTATGATCAATCAGCACACAGAAATTTCTACGGCCAGCAGAATTAAACTTGGATTCTTTTCCTGCAAAATTTCTGAAACAAATCTTTGCATTCTCAATAGAAATAATACCTTTTTCCGACATAATTATTTATCCTTTCTAAATATAAAATTAAGACGCAAAAGCTTCAAAATCTCCATATTCGGAAATAGAAGCAATTGCGTCATCCACTAACGATGCGTAATAACGTTTATCGATATCTTTCTCTTTACCAAGAAGTCTAACCATTTCGGACTCAAGCCATCGATATCCTTTGGTCCCAGTAGCAGCATTGTATTTTCCATCTTTTTCTCTCATTAAAAGACCGCCGCCACAACCAGGTTTAATAGGACAGAAAGATCCAGCCTTTCCTACAAAATGATAATCATGTTCTCCTTCAGGAAGATTTTCATTCATGTCCAAATATAAAGCCGATGTAACTGTCTTAGTCTCGCAAAGATCTTTAAATTCGATTGGCTCCTTACTAAACAAAGTTTTAAACACATAGGGAACCTGAAACTGCGTTCCTGTTGCTGTCCATTCGCCATCATGTTTTCCACCTTTATACTTGGCAATATAAACTGCATCGTTTACCAAGCACATCTTTTCATAAGTGGCTTCATGCTCAAACGTATACCCATACTGTTTTCCATAGTCCATAACAAACTGAATGATTTCCGGTGTTGCATTAGGAATCTTAATGCTATCAGTCTTAATATGGGCCACTGTAAAGCCTTTAGCTTGAACTTCATGTTTAAGATTAATCATAAACAAAGCTCCACGCTTTGCTACAATATTATCTTTATTTCTAGGATCTCTAAATGCATTCTCGAAATTAGCTGAGGTCAATCCATATACACTATTGATCGCGATCTTAAGTGCGTAAGATAACGCGTCAGCTTGCTCACTGCTAGTAAGATACTTAGCTAACTTTCCACCAAACATCTTTCCTGCGGAATCAAAATCATGATGTTTGATATAAATACGAGCTTGCTTAATATCACTGAAGTTCTTTGTGTAAGGGCCAAACAAATTAAGACATTCAATTGATGTGGGATGCATACTAGCAATATCCAACAATGCTATATTTTCATACATACCAGGTTCAGAATATACATAACCGCCCTCTCCTGTTTCTTCCCCCATATAAGTGCTTTTTCCATTTTCAAATTTATAGCCGGGGAACATCTCACTTAGATCGGTATACACGAACTGAGATTGAGGCTTTTTCTCTGCGCCAAATATAATTCTTGTAGTATGTTGGTTTGTTGTAGCATTAACGCTTAACCCAGAAATATCCGCCAAGATCTCTCTTGCGATAAAATCTTGTTTTCTAGCGTTAAAGACGGCTTCAGTTGCAATAACATCGTTGTCACAATACTCTGCGACTTTTGTCCATAATTCTTCTGGGACTGGCTGATCCCAGGGCAGTCCAAGTTCTTGGTGATGAATTCCAAGTTCAATCTCCCACTTCTTTAAACTTTGTTTAGTGCTGCAAAAATCATACACATCTGTATAAGACAAATTGTATGCTTCTGCGAACATAGCATTAGGACTTCCTGCAATTATCTTTTGCGATAATTCATAAAGTTGCTCGTTAGAATATCCAAGAAGTCTAGCATATAAAATATGATTATCATATCTACGGCAGTTAAAACCAACCAATTTAAATCGAAGTATTTCTTCTATTTCATTAGGAGTAGGATTAATCATCCTAACTACAGGATTGCCTTCGCCTTCCCTTTTCCAATTGATAAGAAGTAAATTAGGAAACACCTCAATATCATAGAATACTATTTCATCATTAGCCGGAATATCATCGGATGGTTCCTCAGATTTAAACTGCATCTTATTAACTAATTTGATACAATAATCAGCATTATGAGAACTCTTAGCCGCAAAAGCTAAAACATACGGACGAAGATCTGTCACATCATAGTGCAATCCACTTTTATATGCATCATCAAGGATCTTAAATATAAAATCGCAGCTAGGCTTTGTGGCGCATGGCTCATACTCTTTATTTAAGCTTCTACGAATCATAGTACGCAAAGCTTTTTCATTTTTAATAGCCTCGAAGTTTACCATTTTATCTTCTCCCTTCAAAGGCAAACCGGAGTTGAGCTTTGCTATCGGCAATGCATTGCACTTTGTCAAAAGTCTTCTGAGAGACGACTTTCCCGTAAATACCTTTACTTCTATTCCATCCTCGTAAATACGGGACAGTTTTGAAGAATCTCCACCTGTGTAAATATAATGAAGATGAATCCCATTTCCGCTTTTGCTTAATTCTGCATAAGTAGGAGGAAACTTTCTTGCAGCGGCTATATTTTTCTCTAATGACTTCTCACCACTTTCATCTTTTAAATCGAAGTCTATGACAATGTGCTCATTAGGGACTCTAACATAATGGAGTCTATGAGTGTCCAAATCCGATAGAATGCTGCTTGTGCTTTCCCATTTTTTCTTAGGAGCGCCGGATGATTCATCAGCATATTGCGCTGGACACGAAGCCATTTCAGCATCAAATATTGACTCCTGTTGCTCAAGCTCAAGCCAACTTCTGCTATTGTGAAGCAATCCAGTCTCGTCAGAGCCTTCGGATGATCCGGGACATCCATCTGGTATTTCATTCTCTTCATCCAATCCAAATTTACTTAACTTAAGTCCACTATAATAATTCCAAATTTGTTTTCCGTCAGCATCTCTTGCTCTTTCTTTAAAGTCCCTAAAATAATTCTTTAGTTCTTCTTTAAAGACCATTTTACTGTACGGATATGGGACCTTAGCCTCATTACAATACTCATTATACTTAGCCCATGCCTGCTGAAGAGAGACACCATCTTTCTTAAATTCAATTAAATTATCTTCCATAAAGTTATAGAAATAGTTTGTGGCACCCATCATACTTTTAGGAATATAATTTTCATAAGCATCTTTATCTGATTCATAAACTTGTTTGCAATGATATGCAATTGCCCCAAGTTCAAAATCAATCTGTTTAATTAAATGCTTGTAATGCCTTAATGGAATCTTCTTCTCTGTAGGGCTAACATCGATAAGTCTTCTTATAATACCGGATTTACTATCTGTAATTCGAACAGGCTTATTTGTTCCCATAAACAACATGGCGTTAACTCTTGCTGCATACTGAGATTTAAACTTCTCGTTAACCGTCATTTCTTCATGAGAAACAACCGAATTCAATCGAGTATTATCTTCAATTCGGCTAAGATCACCATCATGCTGAATAGCAACTAAAGGATTATTCTTAAATGGCTCAAGGGCAAACGCATCTGTAGAAGAACCTAATGACTTAGCATCAAATACACAATAATATCCATTGAACAATTCCTGAATAATGTTTAATATTGTTGACTTTCCAGTACCTGCCGAACCATAAAACACAAGGAACTTTTGAATATCTTTTGATTCGCCGGCAACTACAGATCCAATGCTCCATTCAATTTTATGTCTTTCCGGAGGAGAATATAAAGTCCCTACTAATTCATCCCAAGCACTAATATCTCCTTCTTCAAGAGCATAAGACAACTTTTTAGATGCATAGTCTTCTCTTCGAGCGTCGCTATTTGCAAATGTAAGTTTTTCGTCCAAAGGATGAAAATTATCTCTCATTTGCTTTTGACAATACTTATGCCACTTGTCAATCATTCCTGTATCGCCATTCCACAAATATAAAATTTTTGCGTCAGCCAATGCAGGATTTTTCTCTTTAAACTCATCGAGAGCTGCATCAATTAAATCCACAACATCATCTTGGGATTGAGACCATAATCCTTTACGCTCATCCCAAATCGCATAAAAGTCCCCGCCACGAATCATAAGATCTTTACTATTCTTGGCGACAAACACCGGATAAATTTCTGCAGGCCCCGTCTTTTTTGGGTTCCTCCATGTGACTTTTAGAAAATCCACATGTTAACCTCCTTTCCGGACGATTTTTAATTTGTGATAAAAGTGAGTGTTTTTTTGCCTACTTATATATATAAATATATATTTTCCTCACGCATAAGGTAGAAAAAAAACTATCACAAATATCACATTTTTCAATTTTTTAGGCAAATCGTCCCATTTTTGCAACGATTTTACAAAGGAAACATCTCTTCTAAATAAAAATTTAACTGGTACCAAAGTTCAATTTTTCTCATATCTCCTCTAAAATTATGGATATAAAACGGTCCTCCGTACCCATCAGGTTCGTACGTACGATTTAAGAACCTATCCACAATCTGATCAAAATCTCTGAGATTGAATACATCATCAGTTAAATAATTTAGTTTTAAATTATCCATCATAGCCCAAAACCATTGATCGGTTCGGTCTCCTTCTTCTGGGTCATACATTAATTCATTTTCGCATCGGATAGCTAATGCGATCATCATTTCTAAGACTGAACAAGGTCCATCTTTATCACAATTTTCCTTTGTATCATCTTCAAATTTTAATCGTAAATCCAAGCCATCTTCTGCACGATTATCATCATTATGTACAAACCACGTAAAATCTCTTTTATATAGCGCGTATAGTACATTTTGATAAGAATCACTTGCTACAAAATCTGGAGCGACAAAACTCACTAACCAGTCGAAATATGAATAGGCCACCAATTAGTCAGGAACATAAGACCCAGAGTGATGAAAAACTTCGAAGTCAGTTTCCAGACGTTCATTCCTCACATACACTAGATCTCGTTCAAACTCCCCAAACATTCTCAACGAATCTCGCCCGATAGACTCGTCAATATTAACTGGCTCATCACTCATTTCTTCGACGAGTATGTCGTTTCCTTCATAGTATTCAAGTGTTATCTTATCAAAATTCTTTTTATCATTAACAAATAATTCCGGAGAAATTGTGTAAGGAATTCCTGATAGTCCTTCTGTGGGATGGCCCGCATAATTAGGAATTTCATCTTCACCATCATCTTCATCGTCATTCTCTTCTTCGGAATCCATTCTGGGTTTCGAGAAAATATTATAGTTTACAGGAGCTTCAGTATGAGTCTCATCTGATCCCATACTAATTCCCGAAACTTTATTCATAACATTTTCAAGAATCTTAGTCTTTGTTTCATTCAGAACTTCAACTGTCTTTTTGGCTTCATAAGATTTTGCATATTCTTCCTTAACAGACTGAATTTCTTCGTCAACAATCTTTTCGTACTTATCCTTAACATAAAAATAAGTTAAGGCGGAACCAATTGCAGCTCCGCCTAAAAATATCAATACCTTTGTATACAATTACATTTCCTCCTAATGTAACGATAGTCTTTTATTTATTGGATCATATCCATTTGGGAAGTCAAATTCATCCTGCCTAGTCCCGCTCCCCATAGAATCCAGGCCGCCGATTCAAATCATATCGTAAATTAGGCCATCAACATTAAAATTGAAATGAATATTCTTCTTACACAGATCGGTATCAAGCTGAAAATCGGGAAAATACGATTCTGTCATTCCAAAATCGACATAGTTATCACCGACGCCTTTGAACCAACCGGTAACGGCACCTTCCGGAGTTCTTTCAAGTCCAAGCATATCCAGAACTTCATTAAGAAAAATATGACCACGAGAGTTCAGAAGATCATTAGCAAAATTCTGCTGAGCTTTCAGGAAGCACATAATATACGTAGGGTTATCAGACCAAGTGTCAGGAGCAGTAAAGCAATTAAAGTCGAATTCATAAGGAGATTTCGAAGGATTCTTGATAACAATACTTTTATCCTTCAGAGTCTGAACTTCACCGTTTTCGTCTGTAGTCTTTACATTTTTAATCTGTTCGCCGCCCATAGCAAGAATCTTTTCGGCATCTTCGCCAATGAGATTTGCAACACGCTGTCTATAGTCCGTAAAAGCCTCATTAAGCGCATTTGCGGTGGCAGCTACTCCAATATATCTTTTTCTTAAAATGCCATGAGAGCCCATGATAAGAGCCACAGAGCTAACAGTAAGCCCGATAGAAGGACCATATAATCTAAGAAGAGAAAGACTTGTATTTGCATAAATCTTGAGAGCTTCACGCTTCTTGGTAGTTCCTTCAAAAACTTCGGTTTCTTCGAGAATATCAAGTTCGTCTTTAGCCTCATCCAAGACCTCATCCAGATGACGAGATGCATTGCACGCGCTAATAATTGCAGCACCGCCAATAATAATGCCGCCGGCCAGAAGAATTTCAGGACTCACTTTCTTGGCTTTAAAAATAACTCTTTTTGCAGCATTAATTGCGGGGGTTGTAAGATTGGTAAGCTTAGAAATGTTCATTTAATTACCTCCTGTAATCTTATATGTTTCCATAAGTTTTTTGATATGATCCGGAATAGATGGATCAATTTTAAATTTGCTAGCTCGTTTTTCTACTTCTGCTTGAATTTTGTCTTGAGAAATATCAATTTTCGGCAATTTAATATTTTCTGCTTTGGCTGCTAAATCGCCGATTGATGCCCCAAATGAGGTCACTTTTTCTTCAAGATTGCTATTAGTAAGTTTTTCTGCCGCTTCACGCGACACTTTTTCTTTCATACTAGACAAATCCACATTGATAGATACTTTATGACTTCCGTCTAAAGAATCTTTAACGAAATCAGTAAAAGGTTTTGCTGTGCTTTTGAAAATATCAATTGGATCTTCGCCTTTTTGCATCTGCGAAGTAATATTTGAAAGCATTTTTTCCGGAGGATCGATTTTATATCCTTCCTTTTTCATAAAGCCAGAAATCGCGCCAAAAGATTTTTCCATGGCAGCGTTTTCAAGTTCCAGCTTTTTATCTAGTATTTTTCGAATCTGATCTTCTTGTATATTGATGCCCAATGCTTTTGCCACATGAGAAATATTTTTTGCCGTATCTAATTTGTCGACCAAGGCTGTAATATCATCGACGTTGGGATTTTCCACTTGTGATTTTAAAGAAGACATTTTCTGAGAAGCGATGGCCATAAAATCCGGAAAATTAGTAGGGTCCATAATGCTTTTCATTTTATTTTCCGCTTGCTGACGAAAATCAGGTATTTTGCTCTTGAAATCCGGGAGTTTCCATTTACTTTCTCCCATTATTAATCACCTCTTATTTAAGGCTAATGCACTTCGGAAGATCCAGTAAATATCCATCTCTTACGCGAATGCTTCTAGCACCTCGAAGATCAGTCCATCCCCAATCTCGGCTAGTAAAATCTCCAGGAATAGTTTCGCCGAGAAGATCAAACAAATCACCAACGGTGGCCTGTCCATACTGATTAACGAGATCATTGAGAATATCAATAACCCGCTCGGCTTCTCCTTTAGAATCCAGAACAATGTCCCCAAGATCTTTCATAGTTCTGCCGCGCTGAATCCCAGGTTTTCCACTATCCGGTTTAAACATGCGGTTATATGACGTTCTAGAGCCTAATACAGAGCTTGTTTTGCGCGTTTCGCCATAAAATATCAAATTAATACCCTGAGTAATAAGTTCGATAATAGTGTTCTTTACAGCCGGCACAAAGACATCTGTAAAAAGATATTCTTTGACAGATTCTCGATCTTCATTAAAAAATATGTCTACAAATCGTCTTCCAAAACCTTTTTGCCTTGTCTTGACCGTTCCGCTAACCACTTTTTCAAGTTTCTTCTGCTCGTCATTATACTTGTGAGAATTAGGCTTTAAATTTTCAATTTCCATATATTATCCTCCAAAAAAGAAGAAGGGCTGTTTAGCCCTCCTCCTGCATTTTATTGATTTCGTCCTTAGCAGTGACGATAAACTGTTCAAATTCATCGGATTTAGCATCAATATATTCTTCGGCTTTATCAGAAACCATTGACCCGAGAACAAAAGTACCAATATAACCGCAGATTTTTACAGGAATTGAGA
Organism: uncultured Erysipelotrichaceae bacterium; assembly: GCA_947303755.1. Taxonomy (GTDB): domain Bacteria; phylum Bacillota_I; class Bacilli_A; order RFN20; family CAG-826; genus Fiminaster. The sequence goes on from CAMYZF010000007.1 coordinate 13,470, forward strand.
CCTCCGGAATAAGCCAAGTTACAATATTGCCAAAAACTACGCCAATGCCAAGAGATGATGCCTGCTTAAGAACTTCTTTTCCGGTTTTAATTACTTCATTCACATTCACTATTTATATCTCCTTTCATAAAACAAAAAGAGAAAGTCTATGTTTCCATAAACTTCCTCTTTTGTAGTTTAGTACAAACTTACTCTTCGGTGTTTTCTTCCTCGGGAACAGGGCTGTCATCGGTAACGAGTTCGGGATCAGCCGTCGGGATCTGATCAGGATCCGGATTCTCCTCATTGGCAGCGTTGTGCGCTTCCACCAGCTCTTTGCCGGCGATGAGACCGCCAACCAAAAGCCCAGTAGCCAGGAGTCCATTCCTGACCTTGGTCTTGTTGTTGTCGTACCATCCTCCGACTTTATCGCAGGTGTTGTGCACTCCGCGGCCGATCTTGTTGAATACGTTTTCCTTTTTTTCAGGCTCCACGACGATCACTTCGCCGTTCTCATCGACCTCGGTAACAACCTTCTTGTTCTTCTTGGACATTGTTTTTACCTCCAAATATAAAATTTTGTAGTTAACCTACTCATTATACACATGGATTTTTTTGCGAATTTTAGATACCCTTTTCTTTACTCAGAAAATAGAAGAATTTCTTATAAGCATCGACAAATTCTTCTTTAGAAGGAGGATCAACTGGGCATTTTTCAACCAGAGTTTCGTACGATCCTCCTCTGGTAACTTTATGCAGGAGCATAGGTACAAATTCGCAATCAGTGCTATAAGCCGCTTTTTCAACCATATAAATAGCATTTCTTAAGTCATCTGCGCAAATATTTTCCGGGCATTTATCTGGGTTAGCCAAAAGATATCGCCAATACTCGTACTGACGGCAGAAATATTTCAGTTCCAGATAACGGCTTTTAGGAAGATAAAAACCTGTCTGTTTAGCCATATAAATCTCCTTTCAAGAGTTTATGCAATCAGTATTCGCCTTCGTATTCGGCGCGATCCTCATCTCCAATATTGGCGTACCATTCGGGACTGCCCTGCTTTGTGAAGCCCATAATATGACAAACTGTGTCATCCGAGAGCATCGTGCATGTGATTTTCAGTTCAATATTGCGGTTCATCCACCCAAGATCCTTTCCGATTGCCGGGCCAAGTTTCTTGCCATCTACCATACCGTCAAGAGCTGGAAGATCGATATACTCTCTCCAGCCATCATAAGATAGAGCAGCCTTTCTGCAGGATCTCTGAGTTTTTGCCATTTGCATATTAGCCTCATCTCTCATCTGCCTAATAAATTCCAGATCAGATAAGAAATAATCCCGGCCAATAGGATCATAGAACAGAGTATTACCATGGCCTGTATTAATCACAGTGCCAGAATTAAATGGTGTTCGCTTAACTTCGTCTTTAGTGATGGCCTCTTCGAGCTTATTTAGATGCTTTTCCCCATCGGTCTCGACAATCTTATCTTTAAGTTTTTCGAGATCGTCCTTAGACATCTGATACGCCGCCAAAGCCGCAGCAGTTCTTCCAAGGCTAATCTTATGGCCCCAGAATATAATTCCCGCTCCGCCAAGAGTCATAGTGGCCGTCTTCCAGTAGTACTTCGCAATGACACGGGCCTTTTCCTTAACATACTCCTTATGGGTCAGCTCGTCGTCTTCTTCTAAAATATCAAGATCACTTTTAGCTTTGGGAGCTTCTGCAATAGTCACCACAACTCCGCCGATCATCAGACCAACACCAATAACAGTCAGAATCGTAGGAGAGTGCTGTGATGCGAACTTAGATATAATTCGCATTCCGTTCTTAATTTTTGAGAAATTCATCTGCTGCATTCTTCCTTTCAATAGCATTCATGATTCGCGGAGCACAATTCGGACAAATATCATAGTTTTTCTTTTTGGTATAGACGACCATAGCCGGTTCATCATAGTCCTGGAAATCCAAGTCGATAGGATCCCTAAGAATTGTCACAACTCCACATGAGTCGCATCGATAACACTTTGCCATTTAGATTCTCCTTTCAAAAATATAAAGAGACCCGATTTCTCGAATCTCTTCATTAAGCGGACTGTTTTTCTTGCGAACGACCTTTGGACAACCAGAGCATCTTCCGCTCATTGATTGCCTGCTTCTTATCAGACTTCATCGTACGGTTACGCTTGACGAGAGCCCTCTGCTCCTTACGTCCCGGATTTTTTCTCATAAATATCAATCCTTTCTTAAAGAGATTCACTAAAATCATACGGTTCAATCGGATAGCACAAAGTAAGACGATCCTCGACCATATCAATACAGACCTGAATAGATCCACCTCCTCGAATATAACTTGAGTTCCAGCAGAATGTGTCATCAATGAACCATCCAAAATGTTCGCCTATTGATTTATTTGCCTTACCGCCTAAAAGCTTAATTAAAGAATTATACTCTACTGCCTCACTATTAAACAGCCATCTGTTAACTGTGTTTTCGGCCCACAAAATATCAGTCTGAGAGATATTGAGATACTGCTTTGTGTACGGATCCCAGACTTTCATCTTTTTTTCAGGCTTTTCTTCCCAAGGCGGTCGTTCCTTATCTTCTCTAGCTTCTCGGATCTTCTGTTTTACTTCATCGACCTTATCATTTCCAAACTCTTCTCGGAGTTTCTTTTCGAGATCCTCAGCATTTGCTTTGTACATCAGAGCGGCGGCAGCAAGAGCTCCTTCCTTAGACAGATGCCAATGATTTGCACCAAAAATGCAGCCCATCGTCAGAATACCTGAGACGGCTGCAGGAATATAATTTTTCCACTGCTTTTTAGCGACTTCTTTAACTGTATTCTCAACGGGTTTTTCAGTATCTTCTTCGAACAGGATCTTTTCGGCCACATCACCAATCAACTTTCGATCAGCTCGATGCACCAAATATCCAGTAACGGCTACTCCAATCATAGCTATGCCTGTCAGAATAGAAGGCCCATGCTTGATCAGAGTATTCTTAACGACATTCAGATTCACGGTATCATTCCTTTCAATTTTACAGTAGTAGTTCCAGCTATTCCGCTAACAAATATCCATTCAGGATCTTCACAATCGGGGTTTAACGAAGAGAAGGGGAGAAGGTTTTCTGCGGCGAATAATCTTTCCTTCGTGTAAACAGAATGATTTTCATATTCTGCCTCAATATAATAGCCATTGAAATGCTTTCTAAGTCTTCGAATTACCAAATAATCCGGAAGGCTATGGCCTTTGGCAGTACTATAATTATTATGATAAAAACGCTGGCCAGCCTGAAGATTATAGAGATGCCCGCCAATTCCTATGTCAAATATCATTCTCTCCAATTTCCGGTTCCTCCTCATGACTATTCAGTTTGCTAATTTCTTCCGGGTTAAACTCCCAGAAATATGTTACGATTTTTCCATGACCGATATCAAAATTTTCAGGTTCAAATCGGTCACGATGGTTAAAAGGATCATCCGTAATAGCTCCATTTTTAGCATGGTCAGGATCTACGCAATGTTTGCAGTCTCCACCATTTAAATGACATCCAGGAGCTTTTGCACAATCTTTTTTACCATCACAGAGATAAAAGAGCATATCTCGTTCCTCCCTAATTCCAAATATCATTTCTTTTCCTTAAAATTGATTGGCTTATGGGAATCCTCATTACCTCCGGATTCGAGACACTCATCACAAGGCATGTCCGTTTCCTTGACTTCAGAATATAAACAACGAGGGCAATAATATTGGAAATTTACTTCTTTATTAATCATCGTTTTTCTCCTTAGGCATAAAAGCCATTCTTACAATTTCTCGTGCAAAAGACTGAGTAAGTTCAAATGCCTCATTTTGGCTAAAACCCGCTTTTAGATTTGCCTGATAATATACAAAATTAATTTCCGCCATAGAGCCAATAGCGTTCAAGACTCCATTGATCATTTCTTTAGGGTCTATCGTCATTCACTCCCTTCAAAATCCATCCTTTTTTATTATCCGGATCCTGACTAAACTGAAGAACTTCATTAGAATCCAAATATAAAGTAATTCCCCCGGTCTTACGGTCGCCCTTGTATTTCACAACATGGGGAACCAACCAGGGGAAGTGCTGCTTAAAGAGTTCATAAAGCATAAGAGGAGGCATTACTTATCACCTTTCATAAAATTAATAAACGCTTGATAGCAGTCTTCACAAATATCATCTCTAGGATTCCAACTGCCAAGGTACTCAATGATCTGGACCATGTACTTTCGTTCGGAAAGTTTCTTACCACATCTAGCACATCGGATTTCTATAAATATCACTCGCTTTCAACAAACTCAAATTTCTTAAACGCCAAACCATTCTTTGTTTTGTAAAGTTTATGCGTGCCAATGATGGTCTTTTCATTCCGCAAAGCGGCAGGTAGAGTCGCAAGTTTAGCGCGGATTTTGCGATGGCCCCAAGATTTATAAGCATTCTTCTCATTACTTGAAGAAATCTTCATGACACACCATTCATCATTAACATACCATCTAAAGTACTCTGGAATGTAAGGAAAAGCTTTCGAGTTAAAATATACATGCGTATTTCCTACAGTAATTACCGGAAAATCATAATTAATTCCGCCAATTTCTTTTTCAATAAGATCGAGTTCATCAAAATCAAATTCGAAGTCCAGAGATTCCATCATTTCATCATTTTTCATATTGTTTACTCCTCCAAAGTAATAATCTCTGAATACGGAAGACTCTTAACCCAATCGCAGAAGTCATGCCACTCATCGAGTTTGTGGTCCTTGCGTTTCGGATAGATGCCGGCTAGGACTTCATAGTTCAGCATGACCGTCCGGCGCTGGTTATAAGAGCTCGGAAGAAGCTGGATCATCTGCCACCAATAGCGCTTGTCTTTGGTTTCGAGGAATTTAGTACGATAAGCATTTAAAAAATCGATGGTCGCACGCATAAGATTGAATGCATTATCTGAAAGATACTGATTATTGATCATACCAATATTAGTAATTTCAATATCTTCTTTATCAAGATGCTCACAACTAAAATCCTCCAGCGTAAATTCCTTCGAATGGATTTTATGCATAGTGCTGCAGGAGTTAGCGACCGTCCCAACTTTATACGTATCAAATTCCTTCCACCAATACAGAGGCGCAGTAATATCAACCGTAACGACGATCATTCGGCGATATTTGGCATCGACAGAACCGGCTTTAGCAAGACGCATCATAAGGTCTTGATCATTAGGGCCAATAAAAAGTTCATATCCTTCGTCATCTTCTGCTACTGAAATAGAGTTTTCGTACATAGGATTTATAAACCATCTACTATCCGACTTATCCCAAGAATTCATCGGATTTCGCATACCGCGAATTGCTGCTTCCCAGCCAAGGACCTCGGTGTTTTCAAGTTTGATCATTATTAATTCCTTTCTTCTCCAAATAGAATATCATTTACCAATCTTCTTTTCACTTCCGCATTAACCAATTCCTGAACCTCATCCAAATATGCCTGGAGTGCATCCGCAAAAGAAATCTGTTTATCCGAGGCGTACTTATAAATCGCTCGGAGTTCGTCTTGGGTTAATTCTCTACGAATCTCATACTGCAAGTGTCCAGAATCTCTTATTTCATGAATACTGAATTCGCTCATTGTTCTCCTTTCAAAAATAAAAGAGGACACTAAATAGTCCTCAACTTCTCAGTTCTCTATACGCCTCTTGCTCAGTATCGCAGTGGGCAATGATCTGATTGTTCTTGACAGCTATCCAGTGTCCTCCTTCCCATTTGACAAAGTCTTTGAAATTACCACAGTATCTTTTGTTTTGCAATCGCCTCAAAATATCAACATCTTTTTTCTTCTTTTTTTCTGCTTCTTTTTGAGCTTGCGTTTCACAAAACTTCTGAAACTCTTCTAAAGTCATAGCCTTCGCCTCCTCTACTGTAGGAGTTGTAAAAGTGGCGAAAATATCACAAACAAATAAAGATGAGTATCATTAAAATGAAACCCATCCCGAAGAAGAACTTTGCAATTTTAAAGTAAATCGTCATAAGGCCCATAAATATAAATAAAAGGGCAATAAGCTTAAATAGAATTAGCATTCTTCTCCTCCATATATTTAATCAACCGATCAAGATAGAATCTAGTCTTCTTCAGATCCTCCAGGCCATTCTTAAGAGGCCAACGCCAGAGATACTTCAAGCACTGGCCAGTAAGCCAAGCAGCCATCGGATCATTCTGAGCAGTCAGAGCAGCGGCAATGGCATCAATGCACTCAATACCGCCGGCCGTATAATGTGCCGGATGATTTACAGGGTCATTTTTAAGTTTTTCAACCTGTTCAGAAAAAGGATAAGGATAATCCGGCTGATTATCAAACTTCATAGCAGCATTCTTATAAATATCACAGCCACTGCAATCAAAATCCATAGGATAAGGGCAAGGCTTTTCCGTATAGTTGCATTTAATTTCCATTATTTATTCCTCCTTATTATTCTTATGCCCAATATTCCAGGCGATACTGCAGAGACCCATAGTGATCAGAACTACGCAAAATATCATTTCATTAAGCTCGCCGGTTTTCAGTAAAACAATAAATTGGCCAAAAAACATTGCCAAACACATGAAAAAAGTTAAACTCTCCAAAATATCACCTTCTCTTCATCCATATTTCTTTAATTGCCATAATTCCTGCGGCGATAATAACAATTGGCCACAAGGCAATAAATATCTTTGTTTCTTGTGGGTCTAAACTGTTCTCGTCACCGCTATCAGGTGTAAGAAGAATTTTCAGTAAAACCCCAATAACGAAATAAGCTATAACAAGGCATGCGACTAACAGAATATTTCTATATAACTCCATTTCTTCTCCTTTACTGTTTAATATTTGAACCAAATATAAAACCTTTTTTCACAAGGCAATGCTCTTCATAGCGCATGAAAATATAATTCATAGCGTAGACATAAAGCCAATTCTCAGATCCTCGAAATTCCTCAATAGCCGCTACAGTTTCATGGCTTATACCAATTGCCTCTGAAATATCAGTAAGACTGAGACGATGCTCTATCCGATAATTGGTTAATTGCTTTACTGCAATTTTGTAAGGACTATCTTTTGGGCTGATCTCCTTAATTTGCTTAAGGCGAAAGGTACTAGTTCGATTAGTTCTTGCTAAATCCCAAGAATTGAAAATATCAATCAGATTCATTCGCATACACCTCAATAAACTGTTTGGTCCAGTCTTCCGCAGTGACTCGTCTGAATGCTTCAGTTAAATTTTTGCATAAAGTGGCCATTTGAAAATAATTGTCGCAATGCATTAGAGGGTACATATAGACTTTGTCCAGAATATAAATTCTTATTCCAATCCAATTAACCAATTCGGGATAAGCAATGAATTCAATAGTATCAGTAATCATTTTTGTATCCTTTCAAAATCCAATTCGGTCAATTGTGTTACCTACAGTGCCTTCGCTAAGATTCACACTTTTATTCTTCGGCTTTGTATCTTTTCCCATTTTTTCCTTGAATTTTTTGTGAAGCAAAATATCAATCGGCTCTGATGCATAGTTGATCGCGTCATGAACTGTTGCACAAATTGCGTAGATTCCAATCCAGTAAATAATTTTATTCATATAAAACCTCCAAAAAAGAATAAGGAGCCATAACTTTCGTTACAGCTCCTTAGCCTCCTCTCTACTTTATTTGGCTTTCGCTTGGTTCAATTAGAGATATTCATTGCTGTGAGACAGGCGACAGAATCCTTGATGATGTCCAGGAGCTCGTAGATCTTGTAGACATCACTCTTCAGATTGCCATCCGCCATAATGACTTCGGCAATCTCAGAGTTGTTCTCGAAGATCTGCTCGATGCTGCCTTTAGCATTATCGACAGTGTCCATCGCGAATCTCGTGATTTCCTGAATTTCTTTGATTGTAGCCATATTTGAAACCTCCAATAAAGTATTGTTCATTATATGGCTTGAAAAGTTTGCGAAAAAGAATAAGGACTATAACTTTCGTTACAGTCCTTTTCTTGAGCGCTTACTCTTCGATAAGAATGTTGCCCAGGATCTCGCCCATCTTTCCTCCGCCGATCCAGCACACCGTGAGAAATGCGATCTCACCGATAGTCCACAGAACGATCTTCCAGAATTTAGTCATTGATCATGAACCTCCATTAATTATATGTAGTAGTAACCTACTCATTATACACATTGATTTTTTTGCGAGAAAAAAGAAAAGAGGCCAACATTAGTTGACCTCTACTCTGTGGATTTGAAATTCGTCATATTTACGCTCTCGATTGCTGTTCCACGTATAAGGAGAAACTTTTTGACCTCCGAATCCGTCAAGCATCACATAGGGTTTGTCATCGCGATATTTAACAGCTTTTTCATAACTGTCAAATACCCAACAGCCATCAACATAGCGATGCGTGGTTTCCCATCGATTTCCAAAAGGTTTTCTCTTTTCCGTGACTACAGCATGTTCAAGAATATAAACATCTGGCATGTAATTCACCTCCTCATTAAAGAAGAGGTTTTTATTGCGAATTATTCAGCTCCGGTAAATTCCGGCATCCAGTCAGTGTAATATTCGCCGGTATCATCCGGATCTGGCTCGCCATAAAGATACTCATGTTCGCTCATTGGCTCATCGGTCCAATAATCTTTTCCATCTTCTACCCAATGCTCATGGATTCTACCATCATCCCAGAAATCTTCGATTTTATCTCTAGCCATAATGATCCTCCTTTCATTAAAGCAGAATCAGTATAGCATAGTAAAATATAAATAAGTTAATAATTAGTAAAGTCTTCCCAAAATTCTTTGGGTAATGGTTTCATTCGAAGCGCCCACATGATTTTTCGTAATTGAAATATGGGAGGATCTTCTGAAGCATATTGCGAAAAAAAGGAAGGAAAGTTTTTATTAAGATAAATATCCGAGATAATCCATGGATCCACTGAGTCCCAAAAGAAAGTTTTATTAATAAATCTTTGTTGGACAATGATGATAGCTTTTCCGTCCGTAGAAATCTTAGTTCCTTTTTGGTAAATTGGATGATCTAAGGTAACAGTTTTTCCATAAATATCAATATAGATTTCGGGTTTTTGATAAAAGTATTTCATAGGCAAAAAAAGAAGAAGCCTTGTTAAGGCTCCTCCTTGGAAGAAAGATTCTTTTTGAAAGTATCTTTTGCAATATGGATGCCGATATATGCGCCGACATTATACACGATCGCGATGAGCAGCCTATAGACTTCCTCATCCGGTGCGCAGCTTGTCAGACTCCAGGCCGAGCTAATGCTCGCACCGATCAGCATGACGCTGAACACCAGAATGCAGATAACATCATAGGTCATCCCATTTTTGATTTTGATAATAAGTTTCTTCATATTCGTTTCCTCCTATAAAATATAATTTTTATTAGAATCCTTCTTCATTATAGGGTATGTATTTTATACGAAAAAGAAAAAAAAGAAGGATTGCCCGCTTCAAACGGGTGTCTCTCAGACTTTGGATTAAGCCTGAGTGTTCTACTGTTGAACTATTATATGGTTCAGCCGTCCCCAGCCTTGTCCGCATTACCGGACTATTCCAATCTCCTTCATTATAAGCGATGTTTATAATGCGAAAAAGAAAAGGCTCTGTAATAGAGCCTAATCTTTTAAGCGTTTAAGTTTCAGTATGAGACATATATCTCAGTCCTCTTACCGCACTCTCCGAGAGGAAATGCCCCCATTTTTTACCTCCCAGCTCGACGCGTCCTTCTTCCGGGTCCGCCACCAATCCCAGAAACATGGCGGAAAACATCGTCAGAAAGAACAGAACCACCAGGCTGCAAATGAATGTAAACCCTCGGAACAGAATCTTTGCGATCATGAAATATACCTCCAAAAATAATGTAAGCTTAACGCTCCATTATGATAATTGATTATTTTGCGAAAAAGAAAAGGGCCTGTTAATCAGACCCCATTCCTTCCATAAGTTTCATCAGTAAATTGGCGTCAACACTCGCCGTAACATTGATATGCAGTTTTGCAGCGCCATCCTTAAACCGAAAGCTGATGGGGTCATCGAATTTCACGTCTATATCATAGCCGGAATCTTCTTTTGCCACCTTCTTCAGTTTATTCATGATAGCATTTGCAATCCATTTTTCAATTTTCATTGGTGTTTACACCTCCTCATTAAGAACGAGGTTTTTATTGCGAAAAAATATAAAACATGAAAAAAAGAGGATGAGCTGTTAAACCCATCCTTCTTTCTGAAGGAGATGATCCTTAACTTCATCCTTCAGAATATTCAGTACAAAACCGCAGATAAACGTAATAGTGCTCAATGTGCCAGTGATATAGTTAATCACTTCGTTGCTGCTGAACCTCCAAATCAGTCCGCAGATAACAGTAATGATAAACAGAACTCTGATAACAGAATTGAGTTCGTAAATAGTTTTCCTCATTTTTTGTTTCCTCCTTATTAATTTATGGTTAATAAGGATCTTTCTCCTTCATTATAGGAGATGCAAATTATGCGAGGATACTATTTTAAGCAAAAAAGAAGAAGCCTAGAAATCTAGACTTCTTCCGAGTTCCCATTAACCTCTAGGGAACCATCCACGGGCGATAGAAAACAGATCCTTATCGACAATGCTTTCCTTTTTGACATCATCCAGAAGCCACATCAGAATAGCCGATCCGCCGATGCCCAGAATAGTCTTCAGAACTCCGAAAAAGCTGTCTCGCTTAGACTGTTTGATCTTTTCAGCGTTCATACAATTCTCAGAGACCAACCTTCTTTCTTCCAGGTCAATCTGCTGATTCTTGTACGAACGCTCTTCAATCGCACGATCTTCTTTCAACAGCATTTCATGAAGCTCTTTCAGAGCCGTCTGGACAACTTTGTACTTTTCGTCAGTAGGCTCAAGCTTTGCCAGCTCATCAGTCAGCTTATCGATCTGATCCATAATTTTTTCTCTGTCCATAGAAATCCTCCTATAAAATTATTGGATAACTCCATTATGGTAATGGAAAATCGTGCGAAAAAAAGATAGCCGTTGTTAACGACTATCAATTTTTGGATTATTCTTCTAGTTCTTTGATGGTTAAATATCCGCGCTTACTTTTCTCATGGGAATTAATAAAATCCCTTGCAGAATATTGGAGCTCAGCTTTTCCGCAACTCATCATCCAGTATGCATCTTCTGCATCGTCCTGGCTAATATATTTTGTTGTACCATCCGGCTGCTTAAATGGAATGTTCATCATCCAAATAAGAAAACCGTCACGGTCATTAATATTACCGCCAGAAATAAGCCAAGATGCGCCAAATCTTGATAGATGAATCCCCATTACATGCTCACCATATCTGTGTGGTGTGGTTCTTAATTCCCAGGTTGGTAAATTCATATTTAATCTCCTTTCTGGAATAACTCCATTATGGTAATGGAAAATCGTGCGAAAAAAAGAGAAGAGCCTTGTTAAGACTCTTCCTCTTCGGAATCGAGATTCAGGATTGAGAACATGCATACAATGACGGACATGAAAAACAGCAGCATAAATCCAAAAACGTCCATATGGGCCAGCAGAGATTCGTGATACAGTCCGATAGCGACCATAAGCACTCCGCTCAGAATAGCCAAAATATACTTTCCAAAATTATTCTTCATTTTCATATACCTCCTATATTTATGATTGATTTCCTAAATCTCTCTTTCATTATAGGAGATGAATTTTATGCGACCGCTTATTTTGTTTTGAAAAAATTCCCACCCGGGGTATTTTCAGGATTTCACTTTAGCATTTATTTTGGACACCGGCGTTCGGAAAATATAAAAAAAGAAAGAGCCCTGTTAAAGGCCCTTTCTTTGTAAATCAAATTCTTCTTCCATCGATAATTTTCTATCTGGTCCTGAACTAAAAATATGGATTTTTTGTGCATAGTAATCCGGGTCAAGATGCCTCACTAACCAGTCACTCTCATAGCACGCTGCCGCCGCTTGATTTTCCGGTTTAGTGCATGGCTTCTTACATATGGCGCACATACACATTTGGTTAATCCATACTTCATGCCCACATCGTTCCATATAAAAATCACCTCCATTAAAGAAGCTGTTTTTCCTGCGAAAAAAGAAAGGCGACTGTAAAAGCCGCCAATCTTTTTATTTGCTCAAACTTAAATACTTGTCCAATTCGGGAATCATGCCGTATTCAGCAAAGCATTTAATAAGTAGAGACTTCGGACTAACTTTTGTGCACAAAGTATTCATAAGCATGAGGATGCGATCGTTATGTTTGCATTTAACAAACGAATCGCCATCAAACTTCATTTTTGTGATCAAAAATATACCAATCTTCTCTGCTATTGTGAACTTTTCTTTCATACTAAGTTCCTCCTATAAAAATATTAGGTTCTTGCTATTATAAAGGCTGTAAATCTCGCGAAAAAGAAAGAGCCCTGTAAATTAGGGCTCAGTCTTTTAATATCTAAGGGCCATTAGCATTTCGGCCACAAGCCTTCTCGCCTCAAGCTTTTTAATATGATCATCCCATGCTTTTTCTCGTTCTTCTTTTGTAGCATCAGGATGCACCTCAAGCCATTTGCGATATTCTTCGCCCATGCTTATCAACTCCTTTCTATTAAAGAAGCTGTTTTTCATGCGAAAAATTTAAGGGACTGTATTATAAGTCCCTTAAATATTGATTGGCAGGATCATTCATCGATATTTCGTCGGGTTCAAATGCATTGCACTCCACATGAGATGCCCAACGGTATTCCTCATCCCAGTTGCCCCATTTCGGATCATGCGTTTGCGCTTGATGATCAAGTTCTTCAAGATCATCAAACATCGGGCAATATCCGATAGTAACAACATGGCCTCTATATTCCGTTACGCCATCCTGTAAAGGTTTATAATGCTTACAGAACCCACAACATTTTTTCATGTAGATCCACTCCTTTCTATTATAGAAGCTGTTTTTCCTGCGACTAAATCCCTCTTCTCTGACTCAAAATATAAAAGAATCGTCTGTAGCAGTCATAATACATGTCTTTACCGCAGGGAATCTCGTCCTTACACTGTAATTGTACGAACGGCACGCCCTGAGTAACAGCCTTTAATAGCCATCGCCACAACTCCGGAGAAGCTTCCTGGCAGCATTTCTCAACCAGCTCCATGGCTTTCTTACATTCTGCTCTGATTACTCCAAGACGCTCAGTAGGCTTTCCCGGATCAGATCCCTTGATTCCATCGTGATTCACTTCCATTTTGAATTCTAGCCGGAAGTATAGATCTTTCCAATGAGGATACTGAAGACAGTAATGCTTAAGTTCATAATAGCGATGCTTGGGGAGCCAGTATTTATTCTTTTCGGATAATTCTGCTTTAAGATAGCCCATAGTACACCTCAGATTCCACAGATGTAACGAAGAACATCGTTCGAACAATTTGCTAAATGCAGTGCCTGGGTAATAACACCGAAAGGAGCCTTGGCGAAGTAATACTCAGATTTGCGATACCGCCAGAGAGTAGACTTATCTATTCCCAATTTCATAGCAAGTTCCTCGGTAGTAAAGCCGGTAGAGCGTAGATACTCAGTAACGACTGAATCAAACTTGTCCATACGTTTGGCAATTTTATTGTCCATAATAGCTGCCTCATTTCATTTAATTAAGTCGCGACTGAGGCCACCATATCATGTTTCTAATATTTGTCAACTGTTCCCATCATCTTTTAGTTGCATTTCGGCAACAATTGTGTTATAGTGGCAATGGTGGAGTATGTCAAACTTAACAAAGTTTTGGAGGTGTTTTTGTTGAAAATACCGGAACCGAAAAAGCTCCCATCCGGTAGTTGGCGTATTCAGATTCAGGTCAATGGCCAGAAATATAGTATCACAGATAAAGACAAGAAAATTGTCAAACAAAGGGCTAAAGAGATCTACGCCGGAGCAAAAGTTGAAAAAGCTGTTCCCTTAACCGTAAAGCAAGCGATGGAAGCACAAATATCATTGAAGAAAGAAGTGCTATCTCCATCCACGATTCTTGGATACACCAGGTATAAAGAAAACTATCTGCAATCTATCATGAGTAAAAATATCATGAAGCTTACTCAAGAGGACGTGCAGATAGCCGTAAACGCCGATGCTAAAAGAGGAGTCAGCCCTAAGACAATTCGCAATGCCCATGGCTTTCTTACTTCCATTTTGAATTTTTACAGACC
>CAMYZF010000008.1 GCA_947303755.1 uncultured Erysipelotrichaceae bacterium
GTTATTAAGAACTAAGGAATTAGACTGGGATCCAACCAATCCTGATGAAGACCACAAGCAATGGCAAGTTAAACCATCTGACTGCGCGAATATGCATGGACATTGGATTTGCCATAACTCATATAACACTCCGTATTACATCAACGCCTTTGACTGGAGAATGAAAAAATCTGTCACAGTCGATGGTGTCACAAAAGATGTATCCAGTGGTGGTATGAATGTTACAGGTGCATTTAAAGCTATGTTTAATATGCATACTGTATTAGCTAAGAAACGCGGATTCACCGATGTTGAGAAATGGGGCGATTTCAGCTTATTTAGTTCAACTGGTGATGAACAAGGTGTTGAGAAACCAGTTGATAACATAGTGTGGGGTTATTGGAACTACGGTTCTGATCCAGCCACCACCTGCGGTATCCAAGTCAATACCGCAATTGTCTACGCTTCATTCGGACACAATTATTGTTATCCAACAATCGATTGGCATGTCAAACCAGGCGAAGAAGCCCAAGATAAAAAATGGGATTTATTGTTCGAATATGGAACAGATGGACCTTGGTATGATAGCGAACACGATGCCTTAAAACATCAATTTAAGAATCGTTTTGCAATCGCTATTTACAATTCCAAGAACATCTTTGAATGGTAGGAGGTAATGAAAATGAAGAAAAAATTATTATTACTCATCGCGTTACCTCTATTGGTAAGCTGTTCTGGAAGTAAGACCTACGTTCCAAAACGTTCTTATCCAGGACCAGATCCAAAACCATTCGATATGACGGTTAATTTCTTCTTAGATTATTCGCATTCAACCGAATGGCAAGAAGATCCAGAGACACATAAAATCATCGATGTTGAAACACCTATTTATTCAATGAGATGGTATATGCTTGAACCATTAGGTACATGTCCTGACGAAGTCACCGCGAAGATTGAATTATATTCAAAGAATCAATATGTCGATGACAAAGGTCGTAAGATTGAAAAAGATGATCTATATCCACACTTCTTAGGATTCTCAGATACATCTTCCGCAATCGATGAAGATTTAATCTGGAACTTTGAAACAGATTATAGACAAACAAATATCGTTAACCTTTACGGTGTTTGGGTAGCATAAGGAGGAAATGATGATGAAAAAATTTATTCGTAAATCAATGATTCTTCTTCCAGCCTTATTGTTATCAGCATGTAACTTCAAATTCGTCTATAACATCGAAGGACTTCCAGCGGGAGGTTTAGACTTTGATGACGATATTGAAGATTCGGGTACATACGATATTAAGGTTTGGGTCGATGATAAGATTGTTGACTTAACCAAATCTCAGATTGGTCAATTTGTTACCGCCAGTGGTGGTAAATACACGATCAATGCGACAGTTGAACCAGTTGACGAACCGGGCGCAGCATCAAAGATGCTTCTCGACGTTCAAGATGGTGCTGACTTATTCGTCTTTGCTCAAGACCAATTATCTAGACTTAAAGTCGCAGGTTCTTTAGCAAAACTAAGCAATACTTATGTTGATGCTTTGACAGAAGAAATGGGCATCGAAGCAGTTAACGCAGCAAAAGTTAACCAAGATGTCTATGCCTTCCCAATCACATCAGATAACGGATACTTCCTTTATTACAGAAAGGATTGGGTTTCTGATGATGCCGCTAAGAACATGACAACCTTGTTAGCAGCTTGTGCTGCCGCTGGTGGTAAGACCCTTAACTTTGAGGCTCCAAGCAACGGCTTCTATGCTGCTTCATATTTCATGGCGACTGGTTGCACTAGCGAATGGACTCTTGACGATGCTAGTGGCAAATTCACTGGTTATAAGGATACTTATAATTCTCCAGAAGGATTAATTGCTGGCAAAGCGTTAAGAGAACTAAATACCTCAACAGTTGCGAAAAACTCTCAAGCTTCCAAACTTGGTGATACCGCTGCAGCAGTTGTCTCAGGTATTTGGGAATACGAAGTCGCTCAAAATCGTGCGGAAAAGAACGGCTGGGAATTAGGCTGTGCCGCACTTCCATCATTCACTGTTGATGGAAAAGAATATCATTTATCGAGCTTCGATGGTTACAAACTCCTTGGAGTTAAACCACAAGTCGATGCTAAAAAAGCTTCTGTTTGTCGTAAACTCGCTAGATTCTTAACTGGCGAAGATTGTCAAACAGAAAGATTTGGTGAAGCAAGCTGGGGTCCAACCAACATTGCTTCAAATCAATCTGAAAAAGTGTTAGCTCATAAAGGTTTACAAGCTCTTCATGAACAACACAAATACGCGAAGGCTCAAGGTCAATGCCCAGGCGCATGGTTCACCGCGTTAGCGACAACAGCAACTACAATTGTTAAAGCTAGTAGCGATGGTGAAGTCCAAGCTGCTTTAGACACTTATAAAGCAGGCTTGACTGACCTTTTGGATGCTGATTAGGAAAGGAGGTAAAATATGGCTCAATTAACTGATTTAGAATATCTAAAGTTGAATAAAGCTCAACGCTTTGGATTAAAATTTACCGCCTTCTTTAAAGCGATTCCTGGTTGGTTTAAAAATCTTGGTATTAAGATTTGGACCTTCATGAAGAATTTCTTCTGGGGTGTTGTTAATTTCTTTAAGAACCTTGGTTTAACCTTCTGGCATGGTGATTGGAAGACAAAAGTCTCTTACTTTGTAATGGGCTTTGGTTCCGTCATGAGAGGACAATGGCTTAGAGGTATTCTCTTCTTCTTATTCGAAGTAGTGTTTATTCTCTATATGGCTCTTTTTGGTGGAAAATTCCTTGGCCAACTTTATATCTTAGGTCAAAACGAATCATCCATGGGTGATGACGGCACAATTGTTTATGGTGATAACTCCTTTAACATCCTGTTATATGGCGTTCTCTCTTTGTTCTTCATCGTCGCCCTTATCTATACTTGGTATCTTAATATCAAGCAAAACAAAATTGGCGAAGATTATGTGAAGGCTAAAAAGCAATTAGCAACTGCTAAAGACGATGTTAAAGCTTTAGTGGATAAAGACTTCTATAAGACTTTGTTAGCACTACCTACTTTAGGTATCTTAATTTTCACAGTCTTACCAATCTTCTTCATGATCTTAGTTGCGTTTACCAACTACGATAAATCGCACTTCCCACCTCAAAACCTCTTTGGTTGGGTTGGATATGATAACTTTGGTTTATTGTTCCAGTGGAGCAACTCTGAGGGCGCAAGCTTCTCAATGACCTTTGGCCAAATCTTACTTTGGACTCTTGTATGGGCGTTCTTCGCAACATTCACTAACTATTTCTTAGGTATGTTAGTCGCGATGCTCATCAACAAGAAAGGTATCAAACTTAAAAAACTTTGGAGAACGGTTCTCGTCTTCTCCATTGCGATTCCACAGTTCATTTCGATCTTATTCGTTTCGAATATGTTCCAATACCCAGATGGTATTATCAATGGTATTTTGTCCGCCATTTCAGGTGGTAAGCTTCTCATTGACTTCTGGGGCAACGCTTGGATTGCTCGAATCACAGTTATTATTATCAACGTTTGGATCGGTGTTCCTTACTTGATGCTTGTTGTTACCGGTATCTTAATGAATATTCCTGCTGACTTATATGAATCAGCAAATATCGATGGTGCCTCTCCATGGCAACAATATAGCAAGATCACTCTTCCATATATGTTATTTATCACTGGTCCATATTTGTTAACCAGTTTCACAGGTAATATGAATAACTTTAACGTCATTTACCTCTTAACTGGTGGTGGACCAAAAGTTCAGGAATATTATGGTAACGCAGGTAAGACTGACTTACTTATTACCTGGTTATTCTCACTTGCGGTCAATGACACGAACTATAAGTTGGCCGCCGTTATCGGTATCATGGTCTTCATTGTTGTCGCCGTCTTATCACTTGTGATTTATAACATTATTCCATCTACACGTAATGAGGAGGAATTCCAATAATATGGCAGCTGAAAAACATAGCATGTCGATGTCGAAGAAAAAGACTATTGTCAATACTATCTCCTACATCGTTCTTGGATTAATCTCTGTGATTTGGATTCTTCCATTCGTGTTCTTACTTTTAAAATCATTCGATATTGGTAATACCGGTGTTACGAAGAACTTCATTCCTTCGGCTTGGGGATTTGATAACTACGCTTATCTATTCTCAAGTGACTGTAACTTCTTACAATGGTATTTCAATACCTTCATCATTGCTTTATTCGTTTGTGTCATTCAAACCGTAATGCAATTTATGATGGCTTACACTTTGTCACGTTTCCGTTTCAAACTTCGTAAGCCACTTATGAACATCATGTTAGTTCTTGGCATGTTCCCAGGCTTCTTAACAATGATCGTTTTATATCAAATCTTAAAGACAATCGGATTAACTGGTGACAACGCTGTGCCAGGTTTGATCCTTGTTTATGTCGCTTCCTCTGGTATGGGCTACTACGTTATTAAAGGTTTCTTAGATACCTTACCAAAATCACTCGATGAAGCGGCACTTGTCGATGGTGCAAATAGAATGCAAATCTTCGTTAAGGTTATCATTCCACTTTGTAAACCAATTCTTATTTATACCGTCTTAACATCCTTCATGGGACCTTGGGGTGACTTCGTATTCGCCTATACGGTCTCACTTGGATCACAGGCCGGTATGAACGTGGCCGCAGGTCTTAACTCGTGGTTATCACCCGCAAATATCGGTTCACATTTCACCCACTTCTGCGCTGGTGGTGTTATTGTTGCAATCCCAGTAATGATTCTATTCCTCTTCTTACAGAAATATTATGTTGAGGGCGTTACTGGTGGCGCTGTTAAAGGATAGGAGGCTATATTTATGGCTAGAGTTGTATTAAAAGATGTAAAGAAAATTTATCCAGGTAATGTTGAGGTTGTTCACAAATTCAATCTCGATATCAAAGATAAGGAATTCATCGTTTTCGTCGGTCCTTCTGGATGTGGTAAATCCACAACCTTAAGAATGGTCGCCGGACTTGAAGAGATTTCGGCAGGTACTGTTGAGATCGATGGTGAAGTCGTCAATGACCTTCAACCAAAAGATCGTCACATTTCGATGGTCTTCCAAAACTACGCCTTATATCCGCATTTAACAGTCTATGAAAATATGGCTTTCCCACTTCGTCTTGATAAGAAAGAAAGAGTCATGGAACTCTCCGATTCTGAAAAAGAAGACGCTAAGAAACAAATCGACGCTTTAGAAGCACAAGCCAAAGCAAGTCCTGATAAAGCTGAAAAGCTTCTTAAGAAAGCCGATAAACTAAAAGACGAAATCGAAAATGGACGTAAGCAAAAAGGTTATACCAATGACCAAATCTATGAAAGAGTTACTAGCGCAGCAAAAGTCCTTGGTATCACTCAATATTTAACTCGTAAACCAAAAGCATTGTCAGGTGGTCAAAGACAACGTGTCGCGATCGGACGTGCGATGGTCAAAGATTGTAAGGTATTCTTAATGGACGAACCACTTTCTAACTTGGACGCGAAACTTCGTAACCAAATGAGAGCGGAAATCATTCTCTTAAGAAAACGTATCAACACAACATTTATTTATGTTACCCACGATCAAACCGAAGCTATGACCTTAGGTGATAGAATCGTCTGTTTGAAAGATGGCTATATTATGCAAGTTGGTTCACCATCTGAATTATTCGATATGCCAGCGAACTTATTCGTCGCCCAATTTATCGGTGCTCCGATGATGAACACTGCTGAATGCGAACTTCTTAAGGAAGGCGCAAAATATTACGTTAATCCATTCGGTCACAAATTAGTGGTGGATGGTGAAAAGGCTAAGGCCCTTAAAGATAGAGGCGTTGAATCACGCAAGATTATCTTAGGTGTCCGTCCAGAACATATTCAACTCGCGAAGAAGGGTTCTGCGAACTCTATCCCAGTTGAAATCTTAGTTAACGAAATGATGGGTAGTGAATATCACTTACACGTCCAAACTGAAGATGGTACTAAACTTGTCGTAAGAATCCCAACCATCAATCTTTCAGAAGAAGAAAGAACTCATATGGTTATGGGTGAAAAGATTAATATTGTCTTCGAAGGTAAAGCTATGCACTTCTTTGATCCAGAAAACGAACGCAACTTGTTAGTTGATGAAATTTATGGACCAGAAGCAATGCAATTAGAGCTTGAAGCCGAAGCCAAAGCAAAAGCAAACGCTGAAGCTAACGAAGTTCCAGTTGAAGACCCAGTTCCAGCTGAGGAAGAAAAGGCGGAAGAACCTAAGGTTGAAGAACCTCAAGTCGATATCCAAGAACAAGAAAAATAAGGAGGGTCTATGAAGAAGTTAAATCTTTCAAAGAAGACTAAACGATCCCTCGCTTATGTAGGCATTGTTGGAGGGTGCGCTGTTTTAGCGTTAACCTTCTTCGTCATCTCCCAATACGAGAAGGCTAAATATAATGCTTCCGTGCAAATTCAATTAACAGCGAAACGCTACGTTGAAAAAGCCGATCCTGAAATGTTTGAAATCGAAGGAAGCGAAGCGAACTGGTGGAAAGATATCTATGCGGATTTCACCCTTGAAACCCAAAAGAATTCTAACGCCTATGTTGGTACCGCCATTCCAGCCTATTCCTTCTCGACATTAACGCTTGTGGCGTTTGGTCTAGTCTTAAAACACGCTGATAAGACTAAGGAAAAAGAAGAAAAAGAAGTTTAATCAGCGTTTATAACAATTAGTCGGTAGCGATACCGACTTTTTGTTTTGTGTGTTAGAATTGTTAGCATGAATAAAGAAAGAGCCCTTTTCTTAGCCTTATCAATAGTCTTAGTGCTTTTGTTTTGCTTATGCGGTTATTCGCTAGTTTCGTGCTTCGTTTACGGAACAGGCGATGAACTTGGTTCGCATGTTTTAGAAATCATTTATTTATTCTTACATCTCATCATGGTAGCGATTGTTTTCTACCTTGCTTTTAGAGCTTTCAAGGTTAAAACCTCGATTGTTAATCTGCTTATGCTCGATGTAAACGAAGTTAAAATCACCAAATCGCTAGTTATTAGTGGCATTACAAGCGTTTTATTCTTATTTATGGGAATTTATGCCACTTTACATATTTGTGGCCTTAAAACGCCTCCTTTAGATATCTTCCCAATTGGTTTATCTCACGATTTGATGAATGCTGGATATTTATTTGGATTTGTTTCATTAACTTGTTTTGTCTACCCTTGGTTTCACGTTAAAAGAGATCCAGACGTTAAACCAGAATAATTAATTGACGGAAATCTATTCCTAATTTTTATGGAAAAAGCGCTCCGTTTTTTTATTACAAAAATAAAGTTTTGCCAATATTTACTAAAGTAATTTTAACAGTTTGGGAATAGATTAATTTTATTCTCAAATGGGAATAGATTTTAGGATACAAAGTGAGCGATTTTTAGTGTTTAAAACATTAATGTTTTCTGTTAATATTTGCTCGACAAAGCAAAGTCGTTAAAACTCGGAATGGTTGCCTCTTAGACTCTAATAATTTTTGCGAATTTTTAGAGAAAGGAGGTATATGCTGCATGAATGAACAAAAAAGAGAAGAATTAAAACTTCTTAAATTGCTCGTTTTGTGCCTCTTAATTTGTTTGCTAGCAATGCTTACCAAATAAAAAGGGAGTCTAGGACTACCACCCATTAGTGTCTTCGAGGCTCCGTTCTTATGGGAACATTATACATTTCAAGCACGACAAAGACAAGTCGCTAAAACTCGGAACGGATATGCCTCTTGAACTATAGAAATATAGAAAGGAGGTAATGCCATGGAACCTTTAAAGAAAGTGATTTCTCTAATAGTTCTCTGCTTGCTAGTTTGTTTGCTGATCTTGATCTTCAAATAAAAAAGAAGCCATTTAACACCTAATTTGCAATAGTAGTTCAATGGGCTTCCGTTCTTGCAAATTCATTATATAATGCGCTATCGACAAAGACAAGTCGCTAAAACTCGGAACGGAGACCTCTCAGACTATTGATAAATAGAAAGGGGGTATCCCGCATGAAAGAAGACTGTAAAGAATTGATAAAGATTCTGACAGTCGTCTTGTTGTGCCTTCTTATATGTCTTGTTGGCTTGCTGATGAGATAAAAAAAGAAGCCCGAACCATATCGTAACCATAATCGCTGGTTTGAGGGGCTCCGTTCTTCTGGTTACATTATATCAATTATTTCTTTGCAATCAATTTATAAATTTCTTCAGTCGCTAAAGAGATTTTTGTGACTGCGAATTTTTCACATTCTGGATATACATACAAAGTATCTTTTAAAGTATTAAGATCAACACAGTCACCAAATTCACCTAAATATTCATATTCAATATGAACTGAATAAGTGTCTATTGCTGGAATATCAAGGCTATAGTGTTCGTTATTTTCTTTATAGTAACCTTCAAGATGGAAACCATTGAGATCATGGATTAACTTACCTTGTCCTAAACGGATGAACTTATCAGCATTTGGTAAAGCATCAACATGAACGACACTTTCAAAACGATATTTGCCTGCTTCGACTTCTTTACGAACTTGCTCTCTTTCCCATTCATACCAATCTGGGATATGTGAGAATTCAGTTTTACCTTTGGTAGCTTTTAATTCTCCTAAAGTGGAATATTCCCACTTCTTTCCGCAGTGTTTGCAGAATAAAATGTTATCTTTTGAATCCATCTCATATTCGGTTCCACAATGTGGACATTGATATAAGACTTTATGAAGACCTTCCGCTCTTCCTTTGTATTTGACTTGAACACCTTTTTCTTTTTGCCAAGCAAAATCATCATAGACATAGCTCTTTTGAATGATTTTATTTACTTCCTGATGAGTTAAAGTACTGATTTGTTCTTGATTGATGATACATTCAAGCTCTGCTTCAATGCCTTTAATCTTTCGATTATGAAGATTCCAGTAAGGCGAATTGATGTGGTGGCCGTGCATTTTTAAGAAGACGACTGGAACATTTAATAGTTTTGCTAATTTAGCAAGAGATTCTGGAATGATCGCATTAGTGCCACAAAGCGAATATCTTGCTTCAGCAAAAATTTGAATGATATCTCCGTTTTTCACAACGGTTCTTAGATGTCTAATGAGATTAATATCATTGGTGAATTTTCTTTTACAAATTCCTCCAACGTTTCTTAAAAGTTTTTCTCGACCTATGAAACCATCGATAGCGATAACATAGTTAACTCTATGAGGAAAGATTGCTAAATTGAGGATATCAACATCCATCAAAGCGTTGTGGTTTGCGAGCAAAAGATATGGAGGTTTGATACCTTTCATATTGATTTTGCGAATTTTGCCGTGGTGTGACCAAAGAACTGGCAAAGCTTTTAGATAGCCAATCCAACGAAGCTTTTGCCTTCGTGGAGGCTCTTTCATATCAAAACGTTCAATATTATCGAGCATGGAATAATTATATCTAAAAAAGAATTAGGTGTGTTAATATATTATTAAGGAGTTAATTATGAAGAAATTATTTATTCTACCCGTTTTATCTTTACTTGCCTTGACCGGTTGTAATGTCGGTGGCGATGAAGGCGGTGGTGGCACTAGCGCTACACCAGAAGATCTCGTTGGTGATGAAGAAACCGCGAAAGCTAAAATTATCGAATTAGGAAAAACAAGCGGTTTTGAAATTACCTATGTTGCAACCGATGCAGAAGACGGGTTTACAGTTGGTCGTAAACAAGAATATTGCTGGATCGAGTCAGTAGAATCCAAAATTTTGATGAAACAAAACGCAGCCAGCGTAAGTTACTATCAAGATTATGCAGATGGCGTTTATTCTAATCCAATTACTATGCAGGAAGATTATATCGAAATGTCCTTTGATGGTTATGCTGCGCAATTATGCTGTGCATACACAACTAGCTTAGGAGGTTCCTACTATAAAGTTGGAGAAATTAGCTACTTAGGTAGAAGCGCAATTGAATATCGCTATGAATATAGATATATCAATGCAAGTGCCAGCGCCAAGATTGTTATAGACAAAGAAACAAACATTACCCTTTGTTGGGTAGCGTCTGCAAGTGATGGTACTACAATTGAAACGGGTGGCTACGAAGTCACACAATTCAAAGTTGGCGATGCAGTTACCGTTCCAGCGCATACTGAATAACTAATAAAATTCAATAAAAACCGGATCAAATCGATTCGGTTTTTTTGTTTGTTTCAAGGTTAATTGCTTGCCTCTAAATCTTTGAGGATATGTTTCAAAGTATGATAGATTCCGTTATGATTGTTGTCTTTAATTGAAACGTGTTTTGCAGCGTTTTTTAAACTTTCTTTTCCATTGCTCATTGCGATAGAAATCCCTGCAAATTCAAACATTTCTCGGTCATTTTCAGCATCTCCAAATGCAATAACTCGTTCTATTGGAATGTTGTAATATTCAGCAATAACTTTGAGGGATGAACCTTTGGAAATGCCTTTAAAATATATTTCAAAATAAGGTGAGCCCGTCCAAAATCTTGCACATAATTTTGGATATGATTCCATTATTTTTTCGAGTTCTTTTGTATCTCTATATTCAAATGGTGTTTGAACGATGCAAGTCATCGGATTTTTGTTCAATGTATCTTTTAGCTCTCCAAAAACTACGTTCATTCCTTCATACCAAAAGAATTTATCTAAGTAATCATCTTTTTTATCAACCCAGATGTTGTGTTCGTCCTCGCACATAACGTTTTTGATATGTGGTCTAATCTTTTCGATGATTTCTACAACTGTTTCTTTCGGAAACTCAAATTCAATCGGTTTAAAGTTTGGATCGTTTGGTGAAAAAACGTTTGCACCGTTATAGCAAATCATCGGAGTGTCTAATTTTAACTCATTATAGTATCTTATTAGGGCTCTGGATGGTCTTCCAGACGCTAAAACGATTTTGTGACCTTGTTTGGATAACTTCTTTAAATACCTTTTTGTGCGAAACGAAATATTCTTCTTTTCATTTAGAAGAGTTCCATCCATATCAAAGGCTATTAAACAAGGCTTCATTATTTATGATATAAACCGACTGCTTTTTGTACTCTTACAAGAGTCTTTGAAGCAATCTCGTTAGCGCGTTTTGCGCCTTTTGCTAATACTTCATCAACCTTTCCAGATTTGACGATTTGTTCGTATCTCTCTTTGAAAGGCGCTAATTCGGCAATAACAACATCAGCAACAGCGCGTTTAAAATCACCATAACCTTTGCCTTCAAATTCTTTTTCAATTTGTTCGAATGATTTTCCGGTTAAAGAAGACATAATTGTCATTAGGTTAGAGACACCCGGTTGTTTTTCAACATCATAATGGACCTTTGCTTCCATATCGGTAACAGCGGACATGATTTTCTTTCTAATTACATCGACACTATCTTTTAGATAAACGTCTCCTTTTGGATCGGATTTAGACATTTTCTTTGTTGGATCTGATAAGGACATTATTCTGGCGCCAACTTTAGCAACTTCTGCCTTAGGCATAACTAAAGTTTCGCCATATCTATTGTTAAAGCGTTTGACTAAATCTCTAGCTAATTCAACATGTTGAACCTGATCTTCGCCAACTGGAATGCGTTTTGAATCATATAAAACAATATCCGCAGCCATAAGAACAGGATACGTAAATAATCCCAAGCCGATTGCTTCTTCTTTCATTTTGGCGGATTTATCTTTGAATTGAGTCATTCTGGAGAGTTCGCCCATGTAAAGATAGTTTTGCAATATAATTGCAAGTTCACTATGGGCTGCGACATCACTCTGGAGGAAAATATTGGCTTTTTCAGGATTTAAACCAGCCGCTAAATAAAAGGCAGCAATATCACGAGAATTATCGTGAAGGGTTTGTGGTTCGATTGGTAGAGTCAAAGCATGCAAGTCAGCGATGAATAAAAATGATTCGCCTTCATTTTGAACTTTGACGAAGTTTTTGATTGCGCCAATATAGTTTCCTAAAGTTAATTGGCCTGTTGGTTTGATACCTGAGAGAATATTGTCCATAGTTAAATCTCCAAATAATGTGTTAATTATAAAGTTTTAAATACTTTCTGTCAATTTAGTAAACTAATTGACTTTTCGCTATTTTTTCTTACAATAAATGCGTGATTAAAATTTACGTTTCTCCTAATTGCTCCAGCTGCAAAAAAGTCAAAGAATGGTTCCACAATCAAAACATTCCTTTTGAAGAAAAAAATATTTTTGCATCCAATCTGAAAGAGGAAGAATTGAAAGAAATTCTCACTAAAAGTGAGAATGGTACAGAAGATATCATTTCTAAGCGTTCCAAAATCATCAAAGAAAATCATGTTGATGTTGATTCAATGACTGTTTCAGAAATGGTCTCATTTATAAGAAAAAATCCATCCATTTTGAAGCGTCCAATAATGGTGGATGATCATCGAATCCAAGTCGGATATAACAAGGAAGAAATTACTACTTTCATTCCAAGAACTAGACGTTTTCAACAAATATATTGCGATACTTGTGAGACGCCAAACAAAGATAATTAAAGCGTTTTTATGAATCTCTTGAGTTTACTGCCAGGAGATTTTTTTATTTGAATATCGAATTGAGATAAGAATTCTTTTAAACGTTTGTTGGCTAAAGAAAGACTTTCATCTTCAATTTCGATTTCATAATCAATGATGTTGTTAAAACTAGATTCATCGATAGAAATAAGAGCATTTTTATAAGGAATATCGAGTCGTTTTGTTGTTAATGTTCCAAGACATGAAATTTGATCAATTTTGATACCTAAAACATCCTGCAAATACTTTGCAATTGAACCGTTTGGAAATATATTTTTATCAAAAAGTGATTTTGCTATTTTATCAGAGATTTGCTGGTTTATTTCAAGTTTTCCTTCGCCTTGAGGAACTTTTAAAGTGAGCTCAAATCTACCATCTTTTTCTCTCATTCTCAGACCACACTTTTTGGAAATGATTTCGAGCAATTTTGTATCAAAATAATAGTTTACTTGTGTGTAAATTTTTTTATCTGAAAACGATGATATTAATTTATCGTATTCTTCCTTACCTAAAGGTGACTTTATTTCAATTTCAACATTTGTGCCCATAAGCCGAAATTTATGATAACATATTTGCATGGTTATTTTGAAATTTTCTCAAGGAGATCCAACCCAAAACGCTTTTGCTACTTGGCTTGCTAAATATGGCATTTATTTAGGCATTGGTTTTGCCGTACTGATCGCCTGTGTTGTTGTAGCGGTTTTAGTTTTTAATGATCGTTCAAATAAAAGTGAAAAAGAAGATTTATCTTCTTTACCTAAGATTTATTCCTCCGTTGATATTTATTCGCTCTTGGGAGGAAAAGAAAACGTTATTAAACATGACCGCGTTAATTCACGAATTATTTTAGAGTTAAAAGATGATAGCAAAGTCGAATCTGATAAATTAAAAGGAATCGGTGTCGATTCCATTCTTAAGATGTCTGGTAAAACAATCTTAGTTGTTAAAGAAGGAGCGGATTCCTTCTATTCTTTATTTAATTAAAAACGTGTTTTCTAATATCTTCCACAGGAAGACCTATAACATTATCCAAATCACCTTCAATATGATTGACTAGATTGAAGTCTTTGTCTTGGATTCCATAGGCTCCAGCTTTGTCCATTGGAGATCCTGATTCTATATAGGAATTAATTAATTCTGGTGTTAATTTGTTGAAATAAACATAAGTTCGAACAGTTCTTGTTATTTCTTTTTGAGCTGAAACAAATGTATAACCCGAAATAACTAGGTGTTTTTTACCAGATAATGAAGTTAGCATTTCGAATGCTTCTTTTTTATTTTTTGGTTTTCCCATTAACTTACCATCTAGAATTACGACAGTATCGCAGGCTAAAACTGAATCGTTTGGATATTTAGCGAATATTGAATAGGCTTTTAGTTTTGAAAGTTCAGCTGGTAAATCGTGTGGTGCAATATGAAGGATAGATTCATCAACATTTGAAGGTATAACAATAAAATCATTCGTAATTTTGCGAATTAATTCTTTTCTTCTTGGAGATTCTGACGCCAAAATAAGCATAATTAGTTCTCATCCATAACCACGGGGATTATAAGCGGAAGCCTTTCTGTTTTTCGATAAACGTAATGCGAAATAGTAGTCTTTAAATTCGTCTTTATAT
Organism: uncultured Erysipelotrichaceae bacterium; assembly: GCA_947303755.1. Classification (GTDB taxonomy): domain Bacteria; phylum Bacillota_I; class Bacilli_A; order RFN20; family CAG-826; genus Fiminaster. The sequence goes on from CAMYZF010000008.1 coordinate 14,127, forward strand.
CTGCAAAAGTGCCATTATTTTCAAAAATTTTATTTATTTCTTCAGTGGCAATTTGTTTGATTCTTTCTTTAATAATCCCGTCATCTTCCATAAAAGCACGTGTAATAACTTTCGGTTCAACAACGACTTTGCCTTTTTTATGCGAAATACCAACGATTATGGCAATTAAACCATTATCTTGCATGATTTGACGATCTCTTAAAACCGCCTCATTTATGCCTTTGACATCTTTTCCATCAATAAATATTGGCTCTGCAGGATAAGATTGACCGCTGACAATTTTGTGTTTATTTAAAATAATCGATTGACCGTTTTCTAAAATGAAAATATTAACTTTTGGAATTCCTAATGTTTCAGCAAGTTGACCATGAAGTTTTAACATACGATATTCACCATGTATTGGCATAAAATATTTAGGATTTACAAGTTTTATCATTAATCTTAGTTCTTGTTTTGAAGGGTGGCCTGAGGAGTGAACTGAATATAAAATGGAATTCGTTAAAACATCAGCGCCTTTTCTAACTAATTTATTAACAACCTTTTCAATCAAAATGCCGTTACCTGGAATTGCGCTACTAGAGAAAACTACTGTATCGCCTGGTATGATTCTTAGATCAGGGTATTCATCGTTAGCGATACGAGATAAAGCAGCCATTGGTTCACCTTGTGAACCAGTACATAAGACACATACTTCTTTTGCTTTGTATTCAGCAATATCGTTAACAGGAATGATAGAGTTATCTGGAATCTTGATATAGCCAAAGTCACGTGCGATTTGGACAACATTTTCCATGCTGCGTCCAATAATAGCGATCTTTCGTTTAAATTCGACTGCTACTAGTACGATTTGTTGAATTCTTGAGATGTTACTAGAGAATGTTGAAAGAATTAATCTTCCTTGAGCATTTTCAAATATTTCGTGAATTGACTTTAAAACACTGGTTTCACTTGGAGTGTACCCTTCGATTTCAGCATTGGTTGAATCGCTTAGTAATAAGTCGACACCTTCTACTCCGAATTGCGCTATTTTAGATAATTCAATTTCTCTTCCAACTGGAGTTAAGTCAATTTTGAAGTCTCCTGTATGAATTATCCTTCCCTGAGGAGTATCGACAACAACGCCATAGGCATCAGGTATGGAGTGAGTGACATAAAAGAATTGAACTTTGAATTCAGCGATATTTAAAACGGTGTTGGAATCATATTCAACAATATTAATTTCTTCTCTTATTCTTAATTCTTCTAATTTCTTTTTAATTAATGCAGCCGCAAGCTTAGGGGCGTATATGACCGGAACGTGTACATTTTGGATTAAAAATGGAATGCCACCAATATGATCTTCGTGTCCATGAGTTATAATTAAAGCTTTTAGCTTTTGCCTGCTAGCTTTTAGCTTTTGATAATCTGGAATGACGTAATTTACACCTGGAACATTTTCGCCAGGAAAACGGACTCCCGCGTCAATAATAATCAAGGAGTCATCCGATTCTATGCAATAAGTGTTTTTACCAACTTCACAGAGGCCACCTAAAGCATAAATAGAAATAGGAGATGCATTAACAACCATAGATTCTCAAATAATAATGAATTATCTTCGTTATAATTGGATTGCTTTTATTATAATAACTATTACAAAAATAAGTAAAGTATTTTTATGAATTAGAGCCTTTCGGCGCCTTCAATTTGTTTGAAAGGATTGCTCTTATCGATACGATCATAGAAAAGAATTCCATTTAAATGATCGATTTCGTGTTGTAAGACGATTGCTTCATATCCGCGAGCCGTTACAACAACTTCTTTTTGAGCTTTAGCATCAAAGGCTTTTACTAATATTTTATAGTTCCTATAAACATATCCTTCATGCTCTCCGTCCACTGATAAACAGCCTTCTCCACCAGAGAGGTAGACTTGTTTGACGGATTCGGAAATAATTCTTGGATTAATTAAACGATGATCGATAACTCTAATAGAGCCATCTTCATTTTGTTCTTCATAGTAGACCACAATGACTTTGATGTTTTTACCAATTTGTGGTGCGGCTAAACCAACACCTTCTCTAAGATGATGTTTTTCACGATATTTCTCATCTTGGGTATGTTTAAGATAATCTGCCATTTTGTTTGCTAAGTCGATAATTTCTGGTGTGATAAGATCAACTTCAACACTTTTTTCGCGAATCGATTTGGCGTTATCTTTAACGATTTTAAACATCTTATCCATAAACGAAATTGTATCACATAGGATACAAATTTGATAACATATCTTTATGAATGATTCGCTTGTGAAGGCTTTAGATGAACTTAAAACCGCTCTCAACAATGATGCTCGAGTTTTAAAACTAAATGAATTAGATAAAAGAATAGATAACGATGAAGAAGTTATGCGTTTAGCGTATAAAAAAGATATGGCTTTAATACATTACGAAGACGCTATTAAACACTTCGGAGAGAGTTCTAAAGAAGCAAGTGATGCTCAAAAAGTTCTTCATGAAGCTAAACTAAATTTAGATAACAATGAATTAGTAAAAGAATATAACGCCACTTATAAACAAGTTCGTGAATTATACGATATGATTAATGAAACATTGTTTAAGAAGTTCGTTATTAAAAGGAATTGCTCGAAATGATTAGAATTACAGGTGGTAAAAATAGATCAAGAAAACTACTTATTCCTGAAAACAATCTAACAAAGCCAACAATGGATAAGGTTAGAGCAGCTGTTTTTAATGCTCTTAGCAATGATATTGAAGGTAAAGGGGTTTTGGATTTATTCTCTGGTTCCGGAAGTTATGGTTTCGAGGCCATGTCTAGGAATGCTAAATCAGTAACATTCGTAGATAAAGAAAAAGATTCTGTAGCATCGATTAAAAAGAACGCTGAAATGTTGAAGGAAACCAACTTCAAAGTTTTTCAAGATGATGTTCTTGAATTTTTAGCAGTAAAAAATGGTCAATTTGACCTCGTATTTGTGGATCCACCATATAAACTCGATATTTACCAAAATGTTCTTGATTTGCTGGAGAAAAACGCCTTTTTAAAGAAAGATTCAATTATTGTTTTAGAGTCAGAAAGAGAATTATCTATAAATGAAGAAAATTATAAAAAAGTTAAACTATATAATTATGGACTCGCTAAAATATATATATTGAGGAAATAAAAAGATGAAAAAAGCAATCTACCCTGGTTCATTCGATCCTATTACAAATGGTCATCTTGATGTTTTAAATAGAGCCTTAAAAGTATTTGATGAAGTTATTCTTTTAGTCGCAGTAAATTCAAACAAGAAATCCAAATTTTCTGTCGAAGAACGTGTTGAGATGATTAAAGAGGCTACAAAAGGACTAAAAGGCGTTATAGTTGACTCTACAGACGGCTTATCAGTTAAATATGCAAAAGAACATGGAGCGACTTGTCTAGTAAGAGGTTTACGTGCGGTCACTGATTTTGAATATGAATTCTCTTTATCTGCTTCGAATGAATTTATCGACGAATCAATTGACATGGTTTTCTTTATGAGTCATGCTGAAACAAGCTTTATTTCATCTAGTTCAATTGATACTTTATATAACGAAGGAATTGATATCTCTAAATTAGTCCCTCCTTCTGTTGTTAAGATGTACAAGAAAAAAGCTTAATTAAGTAGATAAAAGAAAAAGCTGGGCAACCCCAGCTTTTCATTTGCTTAATTTGTAATTAAAGTGTTTTGTTATCGATGGAGAATTCATCAGTGTGATTCCAACAATGTGATAACAATGTAGCTTTGTCTAAATCAGAATCCCCAGAGACACCAAACATAACTTCGGAAATACCTTGGTTATGTGGACCAGCTGTAAAATCGACTAAGAAGATTGCAGGAGCCTTAAAGGTCTCTGGATCGGCATCTGCTAAAGCAGCGATATCTTCATCATTGATGTTTTTGAGTTCATAGTAGTCTGTATTTTCAGCAGCTTCCGCGGCAAGTTCGAAGAATGATGGGAAGTGTTCCATATATTGAACGAATGCTGTTTTATCAGATGTTGTTTCAGATGTATATTCATCTGCAAAGATAGAAACTAATTTGAATTCAGAACCGTCGTGAATGAGACTGGACCAGTTCTTTTCTAAATAGTCAAAACCGGATTTTGCTTGTGCGCAATACTCGCAGTTATCTTCAACATAGACAAAGAAGAATTTGGTGTTACCAACATCATCTTTGACTGCATTAACGTTTTCTTCGGTAGGATTTTCTACTGCTTTATAAAGCAAATCGGTTGTTTTATAAGCGGCAGAGGTTGGTCCTCCTTCGAGGGATAATTGATATTTGTGGTAGTAAGTTTCAGTGGCAGCAGCTTCTTCTTGAGCATTTTTAATAGCATTGACGATTGCAGGAATCGAGAAAATAACACCGAAGATGATGCCGACGATTAAAAGTGGCTGAATCCAGGCGGTTTGTCTAATCCAATCCCAGATCTTTTTGAAGAATGCTCCTATTGCTGTTAATACTACCATATTAATTTCCTCCCGGAAGAATGCGTATTTGATTTTAGCACTATATAAATATAGATACAACAAAATAATTTTTCAAGACATTAATGTCTCAACAATTTGTACAAAACTCTACCTTATTTTATTTTAGAAGCATACAATATTGCTCGTAATCACATTATGGCAAAACGTACACCTCAACAGAAAATTAACTCGTTTATCTATAATCACATCTGGCTTAAATTTGCTTTGGATTATGGAGTGACATTTCTAATGTCAGTTTTATCAGCCGCCATCTTTGTTTTTGGAGTTAACTGCTTTCTTGATCCAGCTGCTTTAGGTGGGCCAATGACTGGTTCAGTAACTTTGGTTTCTGGTGGTTCTTCTGGTGTTGCTCAGGTATTTTTACTTATTTTAGAAACTGCTGGTGTTGATATCACTAATCGTTCATTAGTGTTCTCTATTGCCTACTTAACTGTAAATATTCCATTGATCGTTTTAGCGTTTTTAGGAATCGGTAAAAGATTTGCCTTCTTCACTTTAGTGAACGTTGGCTCTGCTTTCTTATTTTCTAATATTTTCCATGGCGAAATATTCGTTCACGTTGCTTTATATGTAAGCGAGTACGGTGGCTTATTACCTAGAGCGTTATTTGCAGGTATCTGTACAGGCTTATCCAGCGCGATCGCATACAAGTGGGAGACATCTGCTGGTGGCTTTGATATCGTTTCCTACTACGTTTCTTTAAGAAAATCAAACGGAGCAGGAAAATATGGTGTCATCATCAACGCGATTATCGTTTCACTTTTCACATTGTTTACTGCAATAAAAGGAGGCAATCCATTGGTTGTTGGAGATATCGAATTACAACCATGGGCATTAGCCATTGGCAGTATGTGGTTTAGCATTGTCTACCTTTTAACAGTCATGCTTGTTATTGACGTAATCAATGTTCGAAACAAAAAGATTCAACTTCAAATTATCACTAGCAATAAAAACCTTCCTAATTTCTTGTTAGCTTCTGTACCGCACGGAGCTACGATTGTTAAAGCAACAGGCGCTTTCTCAGGCGAGGAACGCATGATGATTTATATGGTTGTTTCTTCTCTAGAGATGAAAAGCACTCTTAAAACTATTCATCAAATCGATCCAAACAGTTTCATCAACGTTACTCCACTTAATCAGGTTTATGGACATTTCTATTCAAGACCAATTCGCTGATGAAAAAGCAAACAATTTTCAATATCATCCTTATAACGTTAACCCTCGCGATTAATATTTTTATTATTGTCAATTCAGCTATAGATGGTTCAACTTCCAGCGAAGAATCAAACTCATTCGCGCATTTTGCCGCCAACATCATCAACACATTTGGCCCAAATACAATCAATGATAGAAACTTTGCTGATTTTGCATATGTAATAAGAAAAATTATTGGCCATTTCACATTGTTTGTTCTTGATGGTTTACTTACATTAATCACTATTCAAGAAATTAGCAAAAACTCGAGATTTGCAAGGTTTTATTGGGTTATTTCTTTTTCGTTATTATTCGGCTTATTCATCGCAGGATTATCGGAAATCATCCAATTATTTACGCCAGGAAGATTTGGTTCTTGGGCTGATGTTGGTATTGATTTTGGCGGTTTTGCATTGGGATCTAGCATATCGTTTTTGATACTTGTTTTGACTAAAGAAATCAAACTTAAAAACTAAAGAATATTCTAGATTTGCATGGAATATTTAAGAAAAAAAACTAGGAGTCTGGTCCTAGTCTTTTTTATCTTCTGGCGGAGGAAAAGGGATTTGAACCCCTGCGAGGCTTGCACCTCCTACCGGTTTTCGAAACCAGCCCCTTCAGCCGCTTGGGTATTCCTCCACAGCGAGTTAAATTATAGCATAGGAATTATATAATTGTTTAGGTATTTCTATACACACTAGTTTGGAATATAAAAGACGACAATCTTTGATTGGAATGGCTTATTTTATATAACTTTAATTGTATAACATTTCTAATGCTGTATAATTGTTAGTTGTTGTTATGGATTTAGATAAACTGATTTTATTAATAACATTTGGATTCCTCGGAGCGCTTTTGCTTGGAATTTTATTGTCTTCCATCATTGCTCAAATTAAAGCGAGACGTTATGGCTCTGAATTTGAAGAAGCATCTAATTCATTACGAGTTTTTATTATTGATACAAAAAATGATCAAGTTCGTTTCTTTAATCGCTCAAGATTACAAAAAAAGAAAACTACAACTATAACAGCTTTTTATAATCAATTCCCCGCAAATGAACGTGACAAGATTATTACTTGGATTGGAGATTTATTAGACGACACACCTAATACGCCTAAGTATTTAGAAATTAATGTTTTGATTAACTACAATAAGAAAAGTTTCTTTTCTTTACTCCAAGTTAGCAAGGTCGATCATGAGAAAGGCTTAATTTATCTAGAATCTTATCTACTCAAATATATGTACGCACAAAGAAGTTTCAATTCCGGAAAAGGAATTAGAAAATTTGTTTCTAGAGAAAAGTTTATTCAAACTCTCACTTTGAACCACCAAGCTAAAGGCGCAACCTTCGCGATTAACTTCTATAACAAAAGGACTTTAGACAATGAAATATCTCATTTGGTGTTCGCTCAAATTAAAAACGTTTTAGTTCCTTATATTGCTCCATATCGTCCTATGCTAGAACATAATGATAATCAAATCATTATTTCTGATCTGAGAATTATTCAAAGAACAAATATGCTCGCATTTATTAATACTTTAATAAGCGAAATTAATCGTTTACTTCTTATTTCTTCTGAAAAAGATTCAATCGGTTATTCAATTGGAATAGCTGAAAATAAACATTTTTATAACGAATACGACAAGATGCTTGATACTGTAATTGAACTCAGTGAAATTGCTAAAGAAGATGGTAAAGAATTCCTTATCTACGAAGTAGGAAAGAATATGTCGGCCGAAAATGACGCTATGCATTATCGTACTGAAGTTGAAAGAATTATTCAGGATAAAAAGATTAAGTACCTTTATCGTCCGATTTATAACGTTGGAAAAGGAAGAATGCTTGGCTACGAAGCGAGCTTTGCTCCTTTGGATTCTTTCTTTGATTCTGTCGAAGAACTTAAATCTTATGCTCAAAGAACCGAAGATGATAAAGAATTGTTTTCAACAATTTCAAGAAACTCAATTACACGTTTTATTCAAGAAAGAGACGGAGTTTCTTTAAGACTATTTTTCCCAGTCTCAATCAATGAACTTAGTTATGTAAATAGAACGTTTGCACACATCTCTTCAATTAAAGAAGCAAATATTGTTTTAATTCTTAATGAAGATGAATTGCTTAATTTACCTAAAGCTAATAGCGAATCAATGATTCAGATGATCAAATCATTTAAGACAAAAGGATATGAGATATCTTTACTTCTTAATGATAATGAAACTGCTCTATCTTCATCAACTTATGAAGCTTTTGATTATTTCTTAATTTCTGTTTCATCACATATCACAAACCGTAAATTACAAAATAGGCAATTACCAACGTTTCAATCTTTGATTGAAAAGTTGCTTCGTTATCACAAGCCTATTATCGCTACCAACATTCCAACATGGTCACTTGTGGAATATGTTATTAAATTAGGTATCGAACTCGTCTCAAGCGATTGTATTGCCCCGGCAGATGTTAATGTCTTGCCGTTAACTAAAAAAGCCATTACTAAATTAAAAGCAATGAACTAGGAGGATTTATAAATGGAAAACAAAAATAGTTCAATTACCACTCAAGAAGTAGATTTTGCTCAGTGGTACACCGATGTCTGTAAAAAAGCCGAATTAATGGATTACTCATCCGTTAAAGGTTTTATTATTTACCGACCATATGGCTATGCCATCTGGGAAGAAATACAGAAATATTTAGATTCTAAATTTAAAGCAGTTGGCGTCGAAAACGTCTATATGCCTTTAGTTATTCCTAGTTCACTTTTCCAAAAGGAAAAAGATCACGTCAGTGGTTTCGCTCCAGAAACCTTAATCGCCACTAAAGGTGGAAAGAATGTTCTTGAAGATGAGCTTATCATTCGCCCAACTAGCGAAGTTCTATTCTGTGAACACTATAAAAACATCATTGAATCATATCGTGATTTACCAAAACGCTATAACCAATGGTGTTCAGTTGTTCGTTGGGAAAAGACAACTCGTCCATTCTTGAGGGGTTCTGAATTCCTCTGGCAAGAAGGCCATACCATGTATGAAAGCGAAGAAGAAGCCCGTAAAGATGCTTTAAGAATGCTTGAGATCTATGACAAGATGGGTAGAGATTTGCTCGCCATCCCATTTGTTAAAGGAATAAAAACTGATAAAGAAAAATTTGCTGGTGCAAAAGAGACATATTCTATCGAAGCCTTAATGCCAGATGGCAAAGCCCTTCAAAGTGGCACAACTCACTACTTTGGTGATGGTTTTGCTAAGGCTTTTGGTATTCAATTCCAAAATAGAGAAAACAAACTACAATCGCCATTCCAAACTTCATGGGGTGTTTCTACAAGACTTCTTGGCTCCATCATTATGGTCCATGGCGACGATAATGGTTTAGTGCTCCCTCCAAAGGTTGCGCCAACTCAACTCGTTATCATTCCTGTTCAGCAAAAGAACCCAGAAGTAATGAAAAAAGCTCATGAATACTTAGATTTGGTATCAAAATTAGGTATTAGAGTGAAACTAGATGATTCTGATCGCTCTCCAGGTTGGAAATATGCTGAACACGAAATGAAAGGTATTCCAGTTCGTCTTGAAGTTGGTCCAAGAGATATTGCTAATGGCGTTTGTGTATTAGCAAAACGCAACGATGGTCAAAAACTTGTTGTGAAAGAAAGTGATGTTAAGGCTGAACTTCCTAAGCTTTTAGACACAATTCATGACGAAATGTACAAGAAAGCATTCAAATATTTATTGGAACACACAACAGAAGCTCATTCCTTAGAAGAACTTGAAAAGATTCTCGATCGTGGTGGTTACGCTAAGGTTATGTGGTGCGGCGATCAAGCTTGTGAAGATAAGATTAAAGAACTTTATCAGGCTACTGCTAGATGCTTGCCATTCGACCAAGTTCCATTTGAACATAAATGCCTAGTTTGCGGTAAAAAAGCCGAGAAAGTAGTGTTTTTCGCTAGAGCTTACTAATATGATTTTAGCAATTTTCTTCTTATTATTAGGTGTAGCCGGAAGTGCATCTATCATGTATTTTTGTGGGCTATACACTACTTGGTATTGGTATTGGATTCCTATTGTGGTAATTCCTGCCACATACGTTCTTCTTTTCGGCATTTCTTTACTTATTTTGTTCCCATTTGCAAAAATGGTTGATATTGATAAAGAAATTAAGAAACCTTCGAAGATTGCAGGCTTTTTAGTGAGAGAAATTGACTTTTTAACCGTTCAATTGTCTAACACAAAAGTCAAATATAAAGGTTTTAAACAACTAAACAAAAAAGGCGAATACATGATCGTCTATAATCACATTTCTAACTTTGATCCAATGGTTTTGATGTCCAAAATTAATAGATTAATCTGTATTACAAAACGCGGAAACAAAAAAATTCCTGTTGTTGGTGGAATGATTCATAAAGCCGGATACATTACAATTGATCGAGAAAATAATGAAGAAGGTATTAAAGCGATTGGAAAAGCAATTGATACAATAAATAATCATCAAGCTAGTATTGCCGTCTCTCCTGAAGGTACACGTAGTAAAGATTTGCAATTGCTTCCATTTCATCCTGGAACATTCCAAATTGCTAAGCGTACAGGTGCTCCTATTGTGTGCGTGGCAGTAAAGAATACAAATATGATTCACAAAAACTTTCCATTCAAAAGAACAAAAGTTTATTGCGATATTATTTATATAATGTATCCAGAAGAGTATAACGAATTATCAACTGCTCAAATTGCTCATAGACTACATGGAATATATGATCAATATTTAAGAGCATAAATTTGGCTATATTTGCTTTAAAGCAAAAAAGAATATATAGTATTAAAAAGAAAGAGGTTAATTATGAAACATTTAATCGTTGTTAATGGAAATGCTGGCGGCTATAATCCAGCTTTCGAAGAGAAGGTTAAAAAAGCATTTGAGGGACTTGATTATGAAGTTTATAAAACCACTGGTCCAAAAAGTGTTATTCCATTTTTAAAGGAATATTTAAAGAAGAGCAAAGACACCGTTAGAGTTTATGCTTGTGGTGGTGATGGCACAATCCACGAAGTTGTTAATGGCGTTGTTGGATTTAATAATGCAGAAGTCGCTATTTATGCTTCTGGCACCGGCAATGACTTTGTCAAAATTTATGGTGCAAAAGAAAAATTCCAAGACTTCAAAGCTCTTATTGACGCTAAAGCATCTCCAGTAGATGTCTCTGAATTAAAAGGCGATGGCGTTAAAGAACCAATGTATTCAGTTAACGTTATTAACTTTGGTTTCGATGCAATTGTTGGTGCAATGGGTAATTACTATAAAGAACATGGTTTACCAGCAGGCGTCAAAGAAGGAACTAATCCTTATGACTATGCTTTAAAGCATGATGCCATGAAGCATGGCAGATTTAACGACATTGAAGTTTTTGCAGATGGTGAAAAACTCAATGAAAAGCAAATGCTTCTTGCTACTTTGGCACAAGGTCAATATGTTGGTGGACAATTCCGCTGCGCTCCAAAAAGTGACAATACTGATGGTCTTATCGATGTTTGTGTGTTAAAAA
>CAMYZF010000009.1 GCA_947303755.1 uncultured Erysipelotrichaceae bacterium
TTATTTACGCAATCTACCTTGCATCGAATGGATTCTAATTGAACCACCTTGAGTTTTCACTAATTGTTTTGCGTAATTGATAGCTTCAAGTTGGGTATCAAATATCTTAATCGCCTTTTCGCCTGAAGCAAGTTTCACTTGCCAATGACGAGAGATAAATTTAGAACGAGCGATGTGATATACTCTCGCACCATCTTTATATTTCTTGCTTGGCTTTTTCGCGGATTTTGCAGTGGTTTTCTTTCCTTTAGAAGTTATAACTTCTTCGGTTTTTTCTTCTTTTTCAACTTCCGCTTCAATTTCTTCTTCGCTTGGTTCCACTCCGCTTTCAGTGTAGATATAACCCACCAAGATGAGGTTCATAATCTTGTTAAGTAGCCAGAAGACAAAACCAAAGACCAAAGATGCTCCTAAGCTTTCAGCTGCAAATAATATTAATGTCTTTGCAACAATCGCATTACCATGGACTGGAGCGATTCGATTTTCAGGAGCAAACAAAAATCCATACCAGTCAACAAATGTGCCAGCTGGAGCGTTAAACGCGTAGATGATATAGAAAGCGCCATAGGTGATAATAAGTAGGATAGGGACAAAGAAAAATCTAAATTTAATCTTCTTTGCATATTCAAAGAATATGAATGATAACACTGCAACAATTGGAGTAGCAGCGTGTAAGAACAAATTATAGCCTCCAAACCATTCATATGATGGGTTAGCTGGTGCTAAGAAGATAATCACCATTGTGAAGGTTATGGCGATCGCACCAACACTTGCGAGTTTTAAAATTTGAAAGAATGCAAAAACATAGTTCTTATCTTTAGCATAAGACACGGCATATAAAACTGCATTTATCAGAGATACAGCGGTCACGAGTAGATTGGATAATACTGTGAAATAGTTAAAGATAGTTGGATTACAATCTGGTGAAAAAACTAGCATCATAATTCCAATCATGCCTATGGCAAAAACCGACAAATTGCCGATCAAACCAGCTAGAAAGTGTTTGCGAGGTGTCTTCATATTACTTTTCTCCATTTTTTATTTTCGACCAATATTCCTTATTAGCCTGTTCAAATTTATTTTCACCATAATGATAATATTTATGGTCTTTCACATCATCAGGTAAATATTGTTGTTTGACCCAGTGATGAGCATAATCGTGTGGGTATTTATAATTTTGCCCCTTAACTTTTGCGTCTTTGCCGTCATAATGAGTGTTTTGAAGCTGACGAGGCACTCCAACACCTAAACCCTTTTCAATATCCTCTTTAGCAGCTAAATAAGCTAAACAAGATGAATTGGATTTAGGAGAAGTTGCAATTAAAATTGCAGCGTTTGTTAAAGGTAAATACGCTTCAGGCATACCAAGTTGCAAGGCGCTGTCCACTGCCGCTTTAACAATTGGAATGATTTGAGGATAGGCTAAGCCGACATCTTCGTTTGCGCTACAAAGTAGTCTTCTAGCAGCCGCTACTAAATCACCTGCTTCAAGCATCTTGGCTAAATAGAAAACGGCTGCGTCTGGATCGCTTCCACGAAGTGACTTCATTAAAGCCGACAAATTATCGTAGTGATGATCTTCGCCTCTATCGTATGAGATATTGGCTTTGATGATTAAGTCTTCTACTAAACCAGAGGTTATGTGTTTGTCGTCGTCTAAGGAATGATATAAGAAATCTAAATTATTCAAAGCCTTTCTCATATCTCCGTTCGCAGATAACGATAACTTTGTTAAAGCGTCGTCATCGATCTTGACTTTAATCTTTTTTGCAGCCTTAGCCAAACCTTCTTTGATGTCTTCACTCTTAAGGGCTTTAAATTCAAAAACTTCGCATCTAGAAAGCAAAGCAGGATAAATATAGAAATATGGATTCTCAGTTGTAGAAGCAATTAAGGTAATATCACCACTTTCAACAAATTCTAATAGGGATTGTTGTTGCTTCTTATTAAGATATTGGATTTCATCCAAATATAGCAAAATCCCATTTTGAGTCAAAAGTGAATTAACATCTTGAATGATTTGCTTAATATCGTCTGTTGATGCAGTCGTTCCATTTAATTTATAAAATGACACCTTCGTATCTTTAGCGATGATATTTGCAACTGTGGTCTTACCAATTCCAGGAGGGCCATAAAAAATCATGTTAGGAATGTGATTCTTCTCAATGACTTTTCTAAAGAGCTTATCGTGATCTAAAAGATGATGTTGACCAACAACGTCATCTAAAGATAAGGGACGCAAAAGCTCTGCAAGTGGTTTTTCCATACAATAATAATACAATACAAAATAACTTTTTGTAAACAAAAAGGTAGCAACTGCTACCTTTACGATTAATGTTTTGATTATAACTTGTCGTTAGAACCAAGGACTTCGGTGATTTTGTGTTTCACTAAGTCTTTGACATATTTACGACCATCGCCAACGTATTGACGTGGATCGAAGTGATCTGGATGAGCCTTCATATGTTCTCTAATACCGGCAGTCATCGCTAAGCGAAGATCGCTATCGATATTGATCTTACAAACTGCTAATCTAGCGGCTTGTCTTAATTGATTTTCTGGAACACCGACTGCGTCGACTAATGCGCCACCGTTGTCGTTAATGATTTTAACGTATTCTTGGTTAACAGAGCTGGAACCGTGTAAAACGATTGGGAAGCCTGGGAGTCTCTTTGAGACTTCTTCTAAAATGTCGAATCTTAATGGAGGTGGGCAAAGCACGCCTGTTTTTGGATCGCGTGTGCATTGCTCCGGTTTGAACTTATATGCACCATGACTTGTTCCGATAGCAATAGCTAAGCTATCAACACCAGTTCTACGAACGAATTCTTCAACTTGTTCTGGTTTGGTGTAGCTTTCAGCACCGTGTTCAACTTTAACATCATCTTCAATACCTGCTAAAGTACCGAGTTCTGCTTCAACAGTAACATATGGTTTATGAGCGTGAGCATATTCAACAACTTTCTTTGTAAGAGCGATGTTTTCTTCGAAAGATTTACTAGAAGCATCAATCATGACAGATGTGAATCCACCATCGATACAATCTTTACAGATTTCAAAGTCTGCACCGTGGTCTAAGTGAAGAACGATTGGAAGGCCTGTATCTTCAACAGCAGCTTCAACCATCTTTCTTAAGTAAACTGGTTTAGCATACTTTCTTGCACCTGCACTAACTTGGAGAATAACTGGAGAATTGCATTCTTTTGCCGCTTCAGTAATCGCTTGAACGATTTCCATGTTGTTGCAGTTAAAAGCTCCGATGGCATAACCACCTTTATAAGCTTTTTCAAATAATTCTTTTGAATTAACTAATGGCATATTATTTACCTCTTTCTTTACGTATATATTTTAGCAATTGAAAATTGGAAATTATATAGAAACTTATATCAAATTAAACCCGCCAAAACATTTAGAGTCATTCCAGCAGCGACCATTATGATTAAAATAAGCAATGATAGTTTGTTCTTTTCTTTGAAAAATAAGACAGTTCCTAAAGAAACGATGATGAAATCTAACCCAATGATAACGTTTACGATCGCAGGTATGCAATTATCGTACGAGAACGCGTTATAGCGGAACACCATCATAAGCGCGTTGAATATCGCTCCAACAAAAATGAAGAGGTGATCAATCCAACGAATCTTAATAATTTCTTTCATAGAACCTGTGAACACAGAAGCGAATGCCATAACGATAAATACAATCGATATTTGATGGAACGAAATAACATCTGAAGGAATATTAGATAGTTTCATCTTTGCTATAAGCAAAACAAACGCGAATGACACAGTTGAAATCGTTGCGAAAAGAACCCACAACCATTTGCCAGCCGGATTAATCTTTTTATTGAAAATAATGAACAACAATGAACCTAGTAAACAAGCAAGACCCAAGAAATATAAAACGATATTAACCGGTTTTCCTCCATTGGTAACCGACATGAACATGAAAATCGAAAATAAAGAGTTGGAGAAAAACAAAATGCCTGCTGCACAAAATGGAGCGAATGCTTCAAGATGAGATTTCTTAATTGCTAAAAAATAGAACAGCCAGTCAACAGAAGTTAATAGGCCGACAATGATAATCCAAGTCCATTGAGTTAGCTCGATGTTATAAAGATCCTTAGCATGACCAAGGGCCAAACAAATGATGAGACAGGCAATCATGATGAAAAACGATTTCACGACTGCGTTTGTAAGCGCACCAGCACGATTCGCACCAAGGCGGTTAAACACTGTATTGCCTGCAGATGCAAGCAAAGCTAAGAAGGCAAATAAGATGTATTCCACGAGAGATAGAATACTACTTTTTAATGAAAAGAAAAAGACTCACATTAGTGAGTCCATTTCAAATCAGTATATTTTATTGAATGCGGCCTTTGTTTTTGCCTTTGGAATTATGAACGAGCATGACTCCTTTTTGGCTATGAGACATCTTCTTGGTGTACTCAACAGCTTCGGCTTGAGTCTTGAATAACTTAATAGCCTTTTCGCCACCAGCAAACTTGACAGCCCATTTACCATCAGGACGTTTGGCAACGTGATAAACTCTCTTGCCTTCAGTCTCTTTAACTGGAACAAGAACCTTAACGTTTTTCTTACTCTTAACTTCAACTCCACCTTTTGCTTTTGAGGAAGATTTATTTGGAGTGATCTTCTCAGCAGCTTTTCTTGGAGCTGGGTGTTTAGTTGGTTTCTTTGGGGTTTTGCTAGCTTTTTTAGGTTTTAGTCTTTTAACTTCGACCTTTTTATCAGGTTTTTTCTTCTCGACCTTTTTAGCTTTTTTAGTTGCAGGCATAATCTATCTCCTTTAACTTATATCGTCATTTTATGCTTGTTCACATAACGTGTAAACTTAATTTCAATTTTACCATCCAAAATTGTTTCACTTTCTTCAACGCATTCAAATTCTGGCTTCTCATCTAGGTTAGGGAAAAACACTTCTGCTTTTCCGTCTGCGTTTACCTTCGTTAATAGTACCTCATCAACGTAAGGAAGAGTTTGAGAATAGATGGACGCTCCACCGATGATATAGACGGTGTCATTTTCAGAATATTCCTTGATTTTGCATAGGAAATCTTCGAAAGTGTGAACATTTATAACACCTTCATAATTGTGATTTTCATCCTTAGAAAGAACAATGTTTGTGCGATTTTTTAATGGCTTTTGTCCCGGGAAGGAAAGCAAGGTATTCTCGCCCATACAAACAACGTGTCCTCTGGTGGTATTTCTAAAATATTCCATGTCTTTTGGAAGATGGAAAAGAAGGCCGTTTTTCTTGCCGATTCCCCACTTTTTATCACAATTAAGTATTGAAATAATCATTTAAATAGCCACCGGAATTTTCTTATCTAATTTTTCATATTCATAGTCGATAAGTTCGAATGAATCGACTGTAAAATCATAGAAGTTTTTAATAGTTGGATCCACTTTGAGTTTTGGAGCCTTATGTTGAGGTTTTGCAATGACTTCTTTAACTAAATCGACATGTCTATCATAGATGTGAGCATCCGCAATAACGTGGACTAGGGTGCCTGGTTTTAAGCCAGATACTTGAGCGAACATAATTAGCAATAATGAATATTGAAGAACGTTCCAGTTATTCGCGGTTAACATATCATTGCTTCTTTGATTTAAGATGCCATTTAAGGTATCACCAGTAACATTAAAGGTCATTGAATATGCACATGGATAGAGGTTCATTTCGTGCAAATCCTCAAAATTATAGATGTTTGTCATAATTCTTCTCGATTGAGGATTGTGTTTCAAATCATAAAGAACTCTATCAACTTGATCAAATTCACCTTCTGGGTAAATCGACTTCTTAGCAAGTTGATATCCATATGCTTTACCAATTGAGCCGGTTTCATCAGCCCAAGAGTCCCAAATATGAGATTTTAAATCATGAATGTTGTTGGATTTCTTTTGCCAAATCCAAAGTAATTCATCTAAACATGATTTAAAAGCAGTTCTTCTAATGGTGAGAATTGGTAATTCTTCTTGTAAGTTATATCTATTAACAATACAGAATTTTTTAATCGTGTGGGCGGGTGTACCGTCTTCCCAATGTGGACGAACTTTCAAATGTTCATCAGAAAAACCATTCTCGAGAATGTCTTTCATATTTTCTATAAAAATTTCATCTGCTCTAGACATAACCAATTCTCCTTAGATACTGATAGATTTTAACATATAAGCAATTATATTGTGAAACAATATTTTTGCTTTTTTAGAAAAAGCTTCGCGGTTAAACGAAGCTTAATCTAAAATCATTGAGTTTTAACGATTATTTTTCTTTTTTGCAAGTAAGTGCTTTGTAAACAAGTGCTGCAAGGGCTGCGCCAACGAGTGGTGCTAAGATCCAAATCCAAATTTGTTGTAAGGATGTGGTTTTGCCTGCAATAGCTTGTAAAACTGCTGGAGCGAGTGATCTTGCTGGGTTAACTGAAGTACCGGTGAATCCTAATCCGAATAAGTGGACTAAAGCAAGAACTAAACCGATAACGATACCAGCGTGTTTTCCATCGTGGAATCTGGAATCGGTAACGCCTAAGATTGCGATAACGAAGACGAATGTTAAAACGACTTCGACACCGAATGCGGCGATGTAGCTCACTGCATCAAGACCGCCGTCTTTAGCAAATAATAATGGTTGAATTTGGTTTCCGCCTAAACCTTCAAATCCTCTTAAGAATAAGCCTAAGAGAGCGGCACCAACGAAGGCACCAACGATTTGAGCACAGACATAGACACAGAATTCTTTAACATTAATCTTTTTGCTAAGTAGCATAGCTAATGAAACAGCTGGGTTAATGTGGCAACCAGAAATATTACCAATTGAATAAGCCATCGCAACGATAACTAAACCAAAGGCAAATGAAGTTGCAACCCACCAGCCGCCTTGGTTAGCAACACATGCAACACCGCAAGCGACTAAGACTAAGACAGCTGTGCCGATACATTCGGCAATTGCTTTTTTGATTAAACTCAT
The DNA here is from genome assembly GCA_947303755.1 of uncultured Erysipelotrichaceae bacterium. Lineage (GTDB taxonomy): Bacteria > Bacillota_I > Bacilli_A > RFN20 > CAG-826 > Fiminaster. The sequence continues at coordinate 6,991 of CAMYZF010000009.1, forward strand.
TTTATTTTTCCTTTCTTTTTCGACGTATATTATATGGTAAGTTTAAAGGGTTGCATATAAGTATTTTATAAACTCTTTATTTTGACCGAGTAAACTCGGTCATATCATTTTTTATTATTTAGATATGTAATTTTGAAAATTTTTTTGGAATCAAAATTCATAAATTTTATATAAGGGTTTATCATATTTGTTAGAGGTAATTTTATGTCTATTAAACTAGGTATTAGAAAATGGTTATCGTTTATCATCGCTGGCTTTGTTGGTCAATTAGCTTGGGCTATTGAAAACAACTATTTCAATCTTTATGTCTTTGACTGCACAAAGGAATATATCTTTATTCCAATCATGACTGCTGCAAGTGCCGCGGCCGCAACAATAACGACTCTTTTAATGGGTGCGTTATCTGATAGATTAGGCAAAAGAAAAGCTTTTATATCCTTTGGATATATCTTATGGGGAATTTCCATCGTTCTTTTTGCGTTTTTAGATCCAAAATCGAGTTTCAATATTGTCGCAGGAAGCGCAATGGCATCGGGCACTATGATTGTTATTATGGATTGCATAATGACTTTCTTTGGCAGCACCGCTAATGACGCTTCATTCAATGCTTTTGTTACAGACAATACAGACACAAGCAATCGTGGAAAAGTTGAAAGTGTTTTATCTGTTCTTCCTTTAATTGCAATGATTGCGGTTGTTGGTTTAGCGGGAGCATTCCCAAAAGAAGGATATGCAACAAACTGGAGTATTTTCTTTTATATTATTGGTGGCCTCACCACTGCTGTCGGTATCGCATCTATCTTTCTTCTTCCTAAGGATAAGATCGAACCAAACAAAGACGAACCTTACGTTAAAAATATTTTCTATGGTTTTAGACCATCAGTCGTAAAAGCTAACCCAATTCTTTATTTAGTGTTAGCAACATTCGCCTTATTCTCAATTGGAATTCAAGTATTCATGCCTTATTTAATGGTCTACATCCAACAAGTATTAGAAATTAAAGATTTAGATTTTACGATCACTCTCGGAGTTGTTTTAATTGTTGCTTCGATTATCACCGTTGTCTTTGGCTTATTCATGGATAAAATTGGCAAAAACAGAATCATCATTCCTGCAATTATAGTCACAGTTTGCGGGGGAATTGCCATGTTTTTTGTCACTGGCCAAATCGGAGTTATGCTTGCCGGAACTGTATTAATGAGCGGATATATGATTGGCACAGCGGTCCTAGGCGCTAAAGTTAGAGATTACACTCCAAAGAAAGAAGTTGGTTTATTCCAAGGGATCAGGATGATTTTCTTAGTTTTGATTCCAATGGTGACTGGTCCGTATATCGGCCAGGGTGTTTCTTATATTAATAAAGTCGAATATCCTAATGAATATGGAAGAATGGTTGTTAGACCAAATGCTTTCATTTTCTTATTTGCAGCGATTATTATCGCGTTAGCAGTTATTCCAACTATATTTGTAATCAGAAAAGAAAAACAAAATGGATAAGAAACCTCTAAGTGAATATCCTCGCCCACAACTAAAAAGAGATAGCTATATTTCTTTAAATGGCTACTGGGACTACAAAATTCAAAAGGAAGAATCTATTCCTGAAGTTTATGATGGAAAGATTTTGGTGCCATTTTCTCCTGAAACAAAAGCGAGTGGAGTAAATAGACAACTTCAACCAGATGAATATCTTTTCTATCGTTTAATTTTTAAATTAGAAAAATCATTTATTAAAGATAAAGTGCTGCTACATTTTTTAGCAGTTGATCAGATTGCCGATGTATATCTAAACGGTAATCATTTAGGTAGTCATATAGGCGGATATCTGCCATTTGAATTTGATATAAAACAATTCTTAAAAGATGAGAACGAATTAGTGGTTCGCGTTAAAGATGAAACAGATTTAAATTCATTATCTAGAGGCAAACAAAGAATTAAAAGAGGTGGCATTTGGTACACTCCTCAAAGTGGAATCTATTTCCCGGTTTTTATTGAGTCTGTGAACTATGATTATATCAGAGATATAAAGATAACTCCTGATATTGATAATAGTGAGATCAAATTAGTTGTAAACACAACTGCGTGGAAAGTCAAAGTTACAATCGAAAATAAAACAATAGAAATCGAACCGAATAAAGAATGTTTAATTAAGATTAAAAATCCAAAACTTTGGTCTCCAGAAAATCCTTATTTGTACGATTTGAAGCTTGACGCTAATGGTGACAAAGTTGAATCGTATTTTGCGATGCGAAAAATATCAAAAATTAAACATAATGGTCACTTGGTTTTAGCATTGAACAACAAACCATACTTCATGAACGGTGTATTAGACCAAGGTTATTATAAAGATGGTTTGTACACACCAAATTCCTACGATGATTACATTAAGGACATCGAATTGGCGAAAGCTCTTGGCTTCAATACGATTCGTAAACACATCAAAATCGAGATGCCTCGTTGGTACTATGAGTGTGACAAGCGAGGCATTCTTGTGTGGCAAGATTTTATTAATGGTGGAGGAAAATATAAATTTCCAACTATAGCTTTTCCATTAATAACTGGCAGGCATCGTAAAGATACAAACTACGGAAAGTTTGCTAGAAAAGATGCATTCGGTCGTCAATTCGCATGGGAAGAATTTAAAGGCACAATCAGGTATCTTTATAACGTTCCTTCAATTGTTTTATGGACTATTTTTAACGAAGGTTGGGGCCAATTCGATTCAAAAGAAATCCTTGCAGAAGTCTCACATATTGACCAAACTAGACTATACGATCACGCCTCAGGTTGGCACGATCAAGGAGTGAGCGATGTGAAGTCACTGCATGTCTATTTCAAACCAGTCAAATTACCAAAAGAAAAACAAATCAAAAAACGGGCTGTTGTTCTATCTGAATTTGGTGGCTATCTTTATCCAATTGAAGGCCATAAAATGGACGGTAAGAAAACATACAAAACATTTAAAAATATTGAAGATTGGCTCGCGAATTTTGAAAAATCGTTTCATAGAGATGTCATAAAAAATATCCCCTACGGACTTGCTGCTTCAATATATACACAGCTAAGTGATGTTGAGGATGAGTTAAATGGCTTTGTAACTTTCGATAGAGAAGTTGTTAAATTTAAGCCGGAAAATATTAGAAAAATTTTAGAAAAAGCTAAATACTAATTTATTTCCTTTTCTTTTCTTCAGAATGTATTTCTTTTAACTCTTTGGAGTCTTTTTTACCTGCAGTTTCGTTATAAAAGTTGACGATAATAGATGTAAGCACTGCAACAATAACAATTCCATAGATGCCTAGAATTACAGTCAAAATACGACCAACCACTGTTGTAGAGACATAATCGCCAAACCCAATTGTTGTAACAACAGTAAATGTGTACCATAGTCCGTCACCGAAAGATGGGATGCTATCTTCAACATATGAGATTATCATAGCAGAAGCCACCATCATGCTCAGCAAACCTAAGATGATTTCTAATGCATAGGTTCTAAACATAATTTTGAATAAGACTTTAAATCTAAGTTGAGAGAAGGCGTTTGATAAAACTTCGAGCAGCGCACTAATTGCAACGATAAAGCAAACGATTAAGATTGGTGCAACAAACGCTTCGCCATATGGAACAAATAATGCGATTGCAAGTAAAGCAAACAACAAGATGATAATTGAGTTTAACACAATGCTTCTAATGTCGTGCTTTTGAATTAGCTTAAAGATTCTAGAAATAATCACCGTAAGGCAGAATAAACCACCTACTAAGGAATAAAAATAGTGATTATCTTTAGCGAAGAATACTAATACTCCTAAAGCGACATTAAGAGCAAATAAGATTAAAAATCTTAAGAAACTGATTTTGGTTCTTTCTTTTAAGAATGTTACTAGCCTTGATAAACCCATTGTTAAAAAGATAGCGAATATATAACCAGAAGCACCAGCTAGATTCTCTTTTTGAATCTCGATTGTAGCCATTACTGAAAAGACTAAAACCAAAGTGGTAAAAACACTTCCAACAACGATTAACAGGATCCTCATTGCGTCTTCGCTTAATTTAAAGATATTATTCTTTGCCATAACTTTCTCCGTGCATCAAAAATACGTATGCATTATACAATATTTCATTAGCTATTCACAAAGTGTTTAAGAATGATGAATTAGATAACTCCACAAGGAATCAAGATCGCAAGCAATAAAGCAACTGTTCCCCAAATAGAGATTAAGAAGATATTTCTAACTTTTGGTTTAAAGTCATTAACATAGTTAGACGCTAAAAAGAATGGAATATAGGTTGTAAAGAAGACAGGGATAACGCCCCACCACTTATAAACCCAAATAAATGAGTGATTACTTGTGGCGGCTAGGAATGATTCAAATAAGGCAAATAATAAAGCCATTGAAATCGCACCAACGAGTCTGCAATCGATGCCTTTCCATCTCGTAGATCCTTTACGAGTGAAATAGTGTTTTGTCCTATCTTTCGGTAGCATTTTATAGGAAATAATACCTGCCAACGAGAACATCATTGATAACTCCCAACTAACACCAATTAAAAGGATGAAAGTTGTGGAATCATTTGATACTGACCATAGCGGATATCCCGCGCATTTCGCGATTATTGCGTTGCCAATTTCATAGAGCCAATGCACTCCATAAAGAGCTAATCCAGCGAATACTGCTTCATAGTTTTTCTTATGGATTTCACTCCAATAAACATAAAAGACAACGGCCAAAATAAAAATGAACGTCCAGTTGAAATTACCCGTGTCACGGACACGAATTTTGTCAACTAGGTCCATGGCTTGCTGAGAGCCATCTCCCCAAAATGTGAACATAATAAATACCTCTTAACTCAATTATACAAATTTTGTTAGAAGAAAAAAACCAGGCTAACCTGGTCTTATTTAGTTGATTCAAATTTTAGCCCAACCACATCACTGACCGGGATTGAGAAGGCAATGCCTTGGCCATCGGTTGCTAAACCAACAGCTTTATAGACTGCGCTGAGGACTTTATCGCGAATATTTTCGTTAACTAAAATAAGGATTATTTCTTTTTCCGGAGTAATAATGATTCCGTATTTTTCTTCCATGGCCTTTGTGCCAGTTCCACGCGCGTGAACTATCGTTCCGCCTCTAGCGCCTTCATCTCTTGCGGCGTTCATTGCGATTTCAGAGTAGTTCGCATTGACAATGACGACGATTAATTCAAAATTCATATTACTTGTCCTCCACAGTATTTGCTAAGAATTGATAAACTCTCACTCCAATGATGCTTGTTAAAGCGATGGAGAAGCCAATTCCGCGATTCTTTTTGTTTGCGATAAAAAAGGCATTTAATTCGTCTTTAATATCTGGGATTTTATCTTGAGAAATAAACGATAAGACTATGTCTTTATCAGTATCTGCAACACCCAAGATATCATAGATTTCTTTTTGAGCTGTACCTTCACCACGTTGTACGAATTGAGCGCTGGATCCACATCTTTCAAAAAGACGCATAACCGGCGAAGCTAAACCCTTGTTAACAATTGTGACAAATAAGGAAAGTTTCTTACTTACAACGTTATCTAACGAAGGTAATTCTTTCGTTTCTTTTTTCTTCTTAGAAAATAATCCCATAATCTTCACCTAAAAATTTATGATTTGAGCATCTTCAACCGAATAAACATGTTTACGCATAACAGAGTAAGCGTAATCGGATTTGATCTTTTGAGTGATGCCTAAAATTTGAATAGCTATAATTGGAGTCATTGCAATTAGAGCCACCACTCCAAAGCCGTATTCATAAACATTTTCACAACTTCCACCTGCTCTACCGACAACAATTCCAATAATCATTGGAAGGACGAAAGATGCTGCCATGGGGCCAGATGCCGTTCCACCTGAATCAAACGCAATAGCGGTATAGATATCCGGGCAGAAGAAAGTCAATGCTAAAGCAATAGCGTATCCGGGAATAACGATGTAGAGAATCGAGAATTGGAAAACCGCTCTTAAAGCCGCTAGTCCAATAGCGACGCCAACACCAATTGACAAAGTCAATAAAACAACAAGTTTGGTGATTCTTCCATCAGAAACATTTTCAATTTGTTTAGTCAAAACGTGAACTGCGGGTTCGCAGATAATTGTTACTAAGCCAATCGCAAATGCGATAGCGATAATCACTGCATCATTTTGATTAGCTAAATTACGACCAACAATTGTCCCAATTGGAGACATCGACGCTCCAGTAGCGCATAAGAATAACGCTAATCCAACATATGCATAAGCAAAACCAATTAGTAATTTAATCATTTTTCCTTTAGGAAGTTTGATGTAAATGGCGTTGTAAATGAAGAAAATGATTAAGATTGGAGCGATCGCAATTAAGACTTCGATTGAACTGCCGTAACCGCTACTCGAAGGAATCAAAGAATCAATAAATCGCATATAAAGTGGCATGTCAGAGACAGCGGCAGCTTCGTATGGTGGAATGCTGGAATTAATAATAATTAATAAGGCCGTTGAAATTATTGGGCCAATGGATGCCATACCTACTAAACCAAATGAGTCATTTGTCGCATTTTTACCACCGCGAACAGTTGCGACGCCTGCGCCTAATGCAAGAATAAACGGAACAGTCGCAGAACCCGTAGTGACGCCGCCAGCATCAAAAATAAATGGCAATAATTTTCGGCGTTCAGGATCAACGGCAATTAAGGCAATTAACATGAATGTTAAGCAATAAAAGAATATATACCATAAGTTCAGTGACTTATGACGTACAATTCTTAAAACACCGATGACAACAAATACACCAACGCCCAATGCGATTCCTCCAACCAACACGACCGCGTTTAAGGGTCCAGGAATAATGGTGACTTGTTTGGAAACAATTAGGATGCTTGGTTCGGCGCAAGTGATTAGTAACCCTAAAGCAAATGTAAATAAAACAACGACAAATATATTCTTTTGTTTAGACAAAGAAGCGCCCATATATTTTCCGACTTTGCTAAGCGAGGAAGAAGCACCAATTTGAAACAACGCTAATCCAATGATCAAAATTATCATTCCAATAAGTATTAACCAAAGGTTAGAGTTATTGTTTTCGGTTGTGATTTTTGCCACGTTAGTAAAATGCAAAATTAAAATAATCGCTATCATCGGGATGATTGATAGTGATGATGATACAAATGCAGCAACGTGTCTATTTTTAATCATAGGAAGTATTTAAAATGCTTTTTAAATATATCACTTGCATTAGATAAAGTAAATTTATAACAAAAGCATTAATCTTGTAGCATTGAATCACTTTCTATAAATATTTGTTAACTATTCCTTTTTAAAAGGAGCATAATAACTAAGTTGTTATGGTCGCTACAATAATCATTGCTTGTATAACATTCGCTCTTGTAATTGCCTCAATCCTATTCGTACCGCATGTGAGCATTGCTAAATTTAGATTAGATACTTATTGGATGGTTGTTTTAGTCGGCGCTTCTATTTTATTGATATGTCAACTAGCTCCAATAAAAGAGGTTGGAGAGCAGCTAGTAAGTAAAGCGGCAATCAACCCAATTAAAATATTGGTTTTGTTCTTTTCGATGACATCGATATCGATAGTGTTAGATGAACTTGGTTTGTTTAGATATCTCGCAAGTGTTGCAAGTAGCAAAGCTAAAGAAAACCAATACATTTTATTTACGTCTTTGTATGTTTTAACTTCTTTGTTAACTATTTTTACTTCAAACGACATTGTCATACTAACCCTTACACCATTTATTTGTTTCTTCGCTAAAAGGAGCAAGATTAATCCTGTTCCATACTTAGTAGCAGAATTTTTTGCTGCTAATACCTGGAGTTTAATGCTTATTATTGGAAATCCTACAAATATTTATTTAGCCACATCAAGCGGAATAACATTTATTGATTATTTCAAGGTTATGGCGGTTCCTACATTGGTAGGCGGTTTAGTGGAATTTGGTCTACTGATTCTTGTTTTTAGAAAATCCTTAAAACAACCTCTACAAAGCAATGAACTTATTTATCATGTTTCAGATAGAACTCCTTTGACTATTGGTCTAATCGATTTAGGAGTGTGTTTGTTATTTTTAATTTTTTCTAGCTACATCCATTTGGAAATGTGGTTAATATCCGCGATTTGCGCAGGATTTTTGATAATTTTCATGCTTATCTATTCCGCGTTTAAAAAAGAAAATATCAATCACGTTAAAGAGACGTTTCTTAGACTACCTTACCAGTTAATTCCATTTTTCTTATCAATGTTTGTAATTGTTGTAGCTTTAAATTACCAGGGAATAACTAAGGCTATAGGAAACCTCCTAGGTTCGAACGCTCCTATTTGGATCTATGGTTATACTTCTTTCTTAGCAAGCAATCTTATCAACAATATTCCAATGGCTATTTTATTTTCTAATGTCACTCAGTCTTTATCGGGTGTGGGTTACACTCAAGCAATATATGCGTCCATAGTTGGTAGTAACATTGGAGCGTTTCTCACTCCAATTGGTGCGCTAGCAGGAATAATGTTTTCTAGTTTGGTTAGCAAAAACAATATTCGATTTAGATTCATCGACTTCATAAAATATGGTGCGATTATTTCAATTCCAGTAATTAGTGTCATTCTTGCGATGTTGCAGTTATTTGTGTAAAAAGAAAAGCCGCGCTTGCGGCCTTTTAATTAATAAATTAATTATTATTTCTCAGTCGACTCGACTTTTTCTTTATTTTTTTCTTCACTTTCTTTGATTAATTTTTTCAAAGTTTTCTCTTCACGTTTCTTATTCATTTCATTGTAGAAGTTAACGATAAATGAGGTGAAAAGTGCGACTACTACGATGCCCGCTATACCAAGAATAACGGAAAGAATTCTTCCAAGGGTTGTGACGACTGAAATATCACCAAAACCAATTGTGGTAATAACGGAGAACGAATACCATAAAGCGTCAACATAACTAGTGATATTTGGTTCTACCACTGTGAAATAAACTGAACACAAAACAATTAAAATAATTAATCCCAAAACTATTTCTTTAACTAGGGATTTTTTGATGATATTGGAGATGATATTTAATTTAAGAGTCTTGTAATGGGGGAATAAGATGTTTTTGCTACTAGAGACAATAATCATCGCTGAGAAACATAAAACGATGAAATTTGAATTGCTCACTGAAGTCGCATGCTTTGCATATATCGCTGGAAAGAAAAACACAAAAGAAAATAAGAATGAAGAAACAATACAAAGTGATCTAAACACGATTGATTGAATATCTCTTTCTTCCCTCATCTTTAAGATGGAATAAACGATGATTGTAAGTGAATAACAAAACATCGAACTAATTAAGAAATAGATGCCATATTTTGTTAAACCCACTAGGACTGCTAAAACAAAGATAAAAACAGTTTGGAATATATTAAGAAACATATTCTTTTTGAAATTGTTCAGATGCATTCCAATGCGGTTGATTCCTAAAAGGATAAGCGACACCGATAAAAGATAGATTGAATAATAACTATCGATAACGGATATGGCAATCGTCACTAAACAAGTGATGATCGCTAATATACCACTCACTTGACCAATATAATAAAAGGCATTTTTCTTTTTTGTTTCAGACATATTCATCTCCTCAAACTATAAACGTATTATAAAACTAAGGGATAGAAAAACCTATTAGACTTGTTAATTTATGAATAACTGAACATCAGTTATCATCAGTTTTAGAAGTGATAGGCAACAATTATCACTAATCAATCGAGACCCAAATACCATCTGAACATAAGATGCCATTGACTTTCGTGTCAATAAAGCAGTTAGAAGAAATGCATCCTGCTTCTTTTAGATCCATAAATTCATCTGATGTACCTGCATAGGTGACATGTTCAAGGTTAGTGCAATAGCTGAAGCTATAAGATTCAAATTTGACGGTTAGAGGTAAATTGACTTCTTTAAGTCTTAAATCGCTTTCAAAGGCGTAGCGAGGGAAAGTAACGTTATTTAGACTTTCAAGGTTTAAGACACCGTTATTTATTTCGCTAGCGTCAAAGACACATTTCGTCGAGCTTAATTCATAATAGATGACATCGTCATCAAAATAAGAGACATAATCAGTGTATATTTTGCCACCTAAACCATTTGACCAATCATCTTCAAAAATATTTGAAGTTTCACTTGGATCAAAGCTAAGGTAGACACTAGCCTTGTAGCAATTAAACAATACGCTATGACCAACATGAGCGATCGAATCTTCGAAATGAAGTGATCTTAACTGACTTTGATTTTCAAAAGCTTTATTAGCAATCTTCTTTACGTTAACTCCATCAACCTTAGAAGGAATATTAGCAACTTTAGTGCCCTCTTCTAATCCGATGACATTTAAATAGAAAGAATCATCGCTAGACTTGCAATAATCATAAATGACACCATCTTTATATCTAGTTTCGATATAACCGGTTGAGACTGGACGTTTATTTGGGTTAGCTTCTTCGGAGATTGTTAAACTTGGAGACATCGCTCTGATGGTAAGACAATTACAACCCGTAAAGGCATTAGATCCAACATAATCAACATCTTCAGTTAATAAGATATCTTTTAAGGTTGAACAATTTGTGAAGGCATTTTGTCCAATCCTATGGATATTATGGTCCAAAACAATCTTATCGATAAATGAGCCTAAACCATAGAAGGAATAAGCAGGAATATCTTCTCTTTGAACAAATGGATCAAGTGAGAAATAGACATTGCCTTGACTTACTGAAATAGTTTTTAAGGCTTTTGGAATATAGTAAGTGTTATAAGTTTCTCCATTAAATTGGACTAATGGTTGATATTGACTTGATAGACTATTCTTACCAAATATTGTTCCAAAGGAACGACTATCGTTTTCTTGTGCTAATAATAATTTATCACCGACAAAGGGGATGACGACATGTTCAACCCAAGGGACATTCGCTAAAATGCCATCTTTTATTCTTGTAACAACATTCGTGTTATCAAGGAGTTGAGGAATAACAATCGTTTTATTAGCGGGAATATTTTCTGGAGCGTGATAAGCGGTTAAAGTAACTCCAGAAGCCATATCTTCATTAGGCTCACTTTCCCAAGTACCCATATCTTTTGTTGGGTCAGGATAAGCGACACAGCTATAAAATAGCTTCATCGACTTAATTGTTAATTTTTGAGAAGTGATACAAGTGAAAGTTAAATAGCAAGGTGGAACCCCTCCAAACTCAGACATCTCCACATCAAAATATAAAGTACGGGCATGATCCGAAGTTGAAGAAAGAGTATCTGTTTTAGCGATATTTCCTTTGGAATAGCCAATATCGATTTGCATGTCGCGGTCGATACAATATTCCATCTTTCTTAAACCATTTATTGGCACAGCAAATTCTAGATATTCTTCTTCATTTACAAAGCTTGCGAACGCTCCGACAGGAGAAATATCCATATAGTAGGAATAATTGAGTCTAATATCGTTTCCTTCGCTAGTTTGAACGTAACCAACCTTCCAGTTTTCAGAATTATCGACTTGGTTATCATCTGGTCTAATACGGTGATTTTCATCTAAGGTAATAGTGAATTGTGGTAAAGTGGATTCAACACCTTCTTCTTTAGAAGACATGAATAGGACACTTGCCGCGATAGAAGCGACGCTTAGAATGCCAAGAGACAAAAGTAATAATTTCTTTTTCATATTTTTCACCTACCAATCTAAGCTACTAGCGACGTCATAAAGATTCTTTGTTGAAAAATTAAGACGCTTTTCAAATGTTTTTCTAAATTCGTTATTTTCCGAGAACTCTAAACGAACAGTTTCGCTGTCACTTACAGGAGCGAAGATAAATTTAGAGCCTTTTAAAAGTCCATAACGATTATCAGTTATCTTTTCAAATGAAGTCGAAACATAAACATCAAATGACATCGTTAAGGCCAAACGATAATAACCTGATTCAGCTTCACTATTTAAAGTTCTAGTTTCATTTAAATGTGTTTCTGAAGTTGAATAGCAAGTTCCAAAGCTTGGATTAATCGAAGTTTGAACGCTCTTAGTCTCGTTATAACCAGTGACAATATCAACTTCTTTAGGACTAACTTCATAATATGATTCAAAACTATCTAAGAAAGTTGGCGAAGTATTGAACGCTCCAGTGGTGCCATATAAATATGAACCATAATTTGGATCGGTAACATAACGAATTGAATCTTCAAATATATTTTGATTCATTTCATTCCATTTTAGTCCATAAGGATTTAAGGAAGTAAAAGAGAATGCTTCTTCAGCGTTATCTTTTGTGTGATATCTAGATTCACCATAATTAATCGCGACTGAATGGACACGTCCTAAATATGATAAGGCTCGATTAACGTTATCTTTTTTATTTGAGGTGATAAGCATTTCATCTAGATTTGCAAGTTCATCACCGAAATAACGTTTTTCAACATCACGGTATTGGGCGATATAGTACATATCTTGATGAACGTATTCTAAAGGATTATCCCAACCGATGAAGCATTGAGTGTTATCATCATCAATCTTACGGTTTTCAGGTAAAACTCCAGTGTAACTAACGCTTTCATAATAGCCAACCTTGGTGACTTGAAGTGGTTCATCATGATGATCTCTAAGATCTAAGAAGGTGCAGGTATAACCATCAAAACCTTCTTTTTTAATGATATCGAAACTGAAATTAACAACGCTTCCTGCGACCGCGAATGAAATGGTGTGATGACCAATTTCACCTAGATAATGTCTAAACTCTAAAGGAATATTCTTTTCTAAGAAGCGAATCGATTCTTTCACGCCATCGCTATAAAGGATATCTAAATATATTTCATGTTCATCAAAGCAGGTAATCTTAATACCTTCCCTAGGAATACCTCTAATTTCAAGAGAAGATATTTCCACATTTTCACGACTAACATTAATGATTTCTTCTTCAATGTTTCGATATTTCCAATCGTTAGGTTTAAATGGAACTTTTTCCTCGCCAGTAGAAGCAGTTACGGTAGGTGAAACATTTTGATTTTTTGTTTCTTCATTATTAGGCTCATTAACTTGAGAGCAAGAGGCCAATAGAAGAACCGCTAAAAGTGAAACAAATTTGCTCTTCATCTTAATCACCTACTTTCATATATAAGCCGTGCACAGCCAAATCAGAGGTTATATAATCGATTTTCTTATCCCAACCAAGGAAGAAATATCCATGCATATATTGGTCTCTTATTTCAGGATCAGGTGGTGTAACCGCGGTGAATTCTTCAACATGAGAATCAACATGGATTAGATTATTGAATCCATCATAGAAGAAGACGGTGTAATAAATAATCTTATGCCATTCAGTGACGATATTAATATCTTCATCGCCCATGACGATAGGATCATCGACATGCATTTGTTCACTTGAATCTGGGTAATGGTAATATAAGAATTTATATCCATCCCTAGCTTTTGGCTCAGGAAGATGATAGGTATTATTTTTGCTAAAGCGTCCCATATCTACTCCATCAATATAAATATGATGAGCATCAGGGTCATGATAAGTTAAAGTAATTTCACGGTCCGCGATTATACCAGCGAAGATATTAACCTTAATCTTAAAGGTAGTCGTTAAATCCGCTGGGCGATTTGGATCATCATCTTTAATACGGATAACTCCATCTTCACTTATCTCCACCCATTCTGGTTTAGCTGCTTCAAAGGAGAAGATTCTCACTTTGAGATCTTTGATCCAAGATTCTATTAAAGTGGTGACATCGCTAGCTTTAAGTTTCTTATCTTCAGCGCGCATCGTGACGCCGTTCCAAGTACGGAAACTTAATACATCGGTCTCATCAATTGACATGATTGATTTATTCATCGTTATCGATGTCGGTGCGCTGTCAAGATAAGCGCTTAAACCATTGGTGAATACAACTCTTAGCATATAGGTCTTAAAGATATCTCTAGAGAAGTCTTTGCTAAAGAAGGCTAAAACTATTTCTAAGCCAACTTTCGCTCCCATTAAGACATAGAGGTCAATCGTGACATTTCCATTGAAATGTGAAGCGTCTGTATCGCTTGGGAAGGAGGCCATTAAGACACCTTGAATTCCAATCTTGACGTAAAGTTCAATATAGACTTCAACGTGACAGAATTTATAAGTTCCTTCAATATAGAGGGCTCCAGCGATACGAAGTGAGAATGTTAATTCAATTTTTCCCATTAAATAGACATCCCAGAAAGTAGCCTTGGTGATGTTTTGAGATGTATCTCCATCTCCACCTTTTTGATTTGAATAATTAAAGAAGGTGGTGTTACTCTCCCATTGTTTTTTAATAACAAGCATTGCTTGAACACTTAAATCGATGATGAAATCAATCTTGAATTCAAAAACGACAGGTGGATAAATTGGACAAGTGACTGAAAATAAAGGAATGGTAGTCTTATTTCCTTCAGTTTGAGCGACTGCTTTCGCATCGTCTTTTAATCTTTGATAAAAATTATCATAACCATCTTTTGCTTTTTGAAGTTCATCATAAAGAGTGTTTTTAATTTCCTCTTCATCACTTGGTTCAGTTGGTTTTTCTTTTTTAATTGAAATATCGAATTCAAATGATTGTTGTTTGGATTGTTGCATTTTTAATTTATAAGAAATGCCAACAGGGACGAGCCATTTGGTTTTAATACCGATATCAAAATCGACATCAAAGAAAGATATTTCAGTGTATTTAACCCCTAAAGATAAATAGAGGGTATCAGATAATTTGATTTGATCGATATGAATCGATAAAGTGAAAGTTAATTTATTGTCGTAATAGTTATAGGTTATATCGAGCTTAACTTCATCTAAGATATTTCCGAGCAACTCATTTCTAGATACTCCAGAATATTTATGATAGAAATTTAAGAAACCTCTCGCGAAGGATGAATAACGAAGTGAATTAATTAAACCTTCGTCTTCATATAATGGTTTGATATTACCTTCTAGATTTAATGGAGCGGTTCCTTTCTTACGAAGTTCACTATAGATTTCACTACCTTCAGGTTCAACATAAGTAACTTTGTATTTGTTATTACCTAACTCTTCTTTAGAAACAAATTTTCCATAGAAGTCAGTAATTTCTAATTTTTCAGCATTTTGATCATTTTTAACTAGGAAGATATCCCCTGGATTTAAAGTAGGTAGACTTCCTGAATAAGTAAAGGTGAAGGTCGCATTTTCATCGACATGTTCCTCACTTACGTTTGCTAAATCTAATTGAGGAATATTTGGCTTTAGATTAACGATGTCATAATTTTCCGCTTCAGTTGGATCATCGATAATTTCTAAAGTTAATTTTTGAATCGAAGGATCTTTGCCATCGAAATATAAAACATTTTCTTTTACTAATTCAATGACGTAGACACTTCCATAGTTATAGGAATTATCAATCGCTAAATCGATGCAAGTTCCATCGGTGGATAAAGCGGCATCTTTAACGTGACCATCGACATCGCTTACGGAGATGTATTGACTTGAATTTACTTTTGAGACGATATCTTGGTATTTGCCTTCCGCGGTTGAAGCTGAGAATGATTCATCGATTAATTTAATAAGAATCGAACTTCCTCTTTCGACATCAAACAAAGTGGAAGATAAACGGTCTTGCTCATCATTAGGCACCGCGGTCATTTCATCAAACGAAGGAGAGTAGCTATCATCTTTAAGGAAATTGACTTTTGGTTCCCAATTAGATAAAACCTCAATCATTTGTTCATCGCTTAAATCTTCATTCTTATTTGCAGTGTTATTATTAGATTCCTCGTTATGTGGAGTCGCTACATTTGAACAACCACTAACAAGTAAGCTAAGTGTCATAAACCCTAGTAGTAAGTTTCTAATCTTCTTCATTTTCTTTCCTCCTTGGTTTTATGTTTATCCTATAGACTTTTAATTTTTACAAAATTGTCCACTTATACATTTTACAATAATGTTTGTCACAAAAGTGCAATAAAACAGCCCAAAAACATAGTTCAGTAATATACTAATAAGGCCTATATACTTTAGTATGTGGGTCTTTTCCCAAAACTCACCAATGGAAGCCCATTCTATATTCGTTGGCTAACTACTGGTGATATCACCGTCTATGTCACTGTGATGTCTGGATATAATAGACAAGTCCATACCTTAACTAAAACATTCACTGTTAGTAGTTAAAAAAGAGTCTCAGCATAATGAGACTTTTTTTGTTATCTAGTTAATGATATAAATATTTATGCTGTTATTTATCGTTATTCATTTATATTTTTTTGCTGGAGGTCAGATTATGAAAAAAATCAAAGAATTCTATTCAAAATACAAATTACAATTTTGGACAATTTTAATTATGTCTTTAGTGGGCACGGTGATGCACTTTGTAGTGAAACTCTTCCCCACTGATTTAGGACAAAAGATCATTGGTCCAATCTTCCCAATCAATGAAACTATCGTTGAGCACTTTAAGATGCTTTGGTATCCGTTCTTAGTAGGAGGAATCATTCTCGCCATTAAGAAACGCGATATCGCTTATTTTGGAGCCTTTGTAATCGCTGGTATATTCTCCACCATTTTAATCTTAGGATTATTTGTCTTTTATCAAAGCTTCTTAACTAAATCAGTATTATGGCTTGATATTATTTTATTCTTTGTCGTTTATTTCATTTGTGGCATGTTAGCCTTTGACTTAACTCGTCTACCAATTATTAAAAAAAGTTGGCCAGTTTGGTTGGGCCTCGCGGTTATAGTGACTGCAACAATTATCGTTATGACCTATCTTCCTGGAAAAGGATATATGTTCCAAGATGATTCTGGTCTAGAAGAGATGTTTGAAGTGATGGATTCGCTTCACTAAAGTTAAATATTGCTCATAATTAAGGTTTTTAGCCCGTTTAACAAGATATTTGTGTTTAGGTAGTAGAAATACTGACCCCTCTTTTTTGGCGTCTCAAATGGTTTGACGTAATGATTGTTTTTCTAATCATCCATAGATAAGAAAAAAACCGCCACTATGGACGGCTATTTCCTAAATACTTAGGTTAAATTAATTCTTTTTAATATCTGCGATTCTTCTATTTGTCGCGTTAAGTTCAGTCAAGGTATAACCAGTATTGATTCTTTCACCGTTATAGACCACTACTGCTTCATCAAATCCAGCCATATTATTACCGACTCTAATATCTTCTTTTACGTCAACTGATTTGACTTCACCTTTAGCGGTTACGATATAAAACCTTTTGGTTTTTGAATCATAATAAAGATTATCAAGTGCGATCTTTTTGTTTCTAGCAAATTTCACAAACATGATGATGAATAATGGTGAGAAGACCACTGGTAATGCATAGAAAAGAATGACGCTGAATGTTGGTTTAAAATCATTGGTGAATAAAAAGACAGTGGCAAGTCCCCAGAAGATAGCGATAACTGCGATAAAAACAACAATAACAGGAACAGTTTTGCTCGCTTTTAATCCCCTACGTAGTAAGACTTCCATTTTGGAAAAATCGAGATCTTTTTCATTTTCAACTCTTAAAGACATATGTGTTCTCCTTTATTGCTATAAATAATTACATTTTTGAATATTGATTTCAACGTTACAACAATCTT
>CAMYZF010000010.1 GCA_947303755.1 uncultured Erysipelotrichaceae bacterium
TCAAGGAAAGTGTTCACTATCGTTGGAGCGGTATACCACCACACTGGATAACCAAGTAATATTTCATCATACTTAGATACATCTAAACTATCTTTAACAATCTCTGGTCTAGAAGACTTGTCTTTCATCTCCAATGTACTTCTAGATTGTTTATCCATCCAGTTCAAATCTTCATCAGTATATGGTTTAACTGGTTTTATTTCATATGTATCAGCGGATAATAGACTCGCTAATTGAGTTGCAGCTCTCTTAGTAGTCCCTGTTGCGGAAAAATAAACAACTAATCTTTTCATAGTAAATCTCCTATCTCAGCTTCCATGTAGAAAATAGGTCGCTGACAAAAACATTATTCTTGTTCGCATAAAGCACTTTGTTTACTTCTTTCTTAGAAACACCTAATATCTCTGCGATTTTGCCTGATTTTAAGCCTTTTGGATGCCCGTTTAGTAATGTTGTTATTCTTTCAACAAGTGGAACGTTTTTACTCTCGCGCATTTCTTTTTTCGTCTTATTTTCCGCGTCTTTAACAGTAGAATTCAATTGATATCTCATGTAATCAAAGAACGCCTGGCCCTTTGTTGGTATTTCAGACTCCACTTCCTGACCTTCAACAATTCCATAATCAAACCAGTCAAAGCTATTTCTGTAGTTCTTTCTAACTTCTTCATTTGTCAAATCTAAGGTTGATCCAACGGATTCATTTTCAAAGAATTCTCTAATAAAACCATTTAGAATGTCTTCCTTAAAAATGTGGTACTTATTTAAGACTTCAAAGTTCTTCTTTGTAATACCAACAGCTTCTAAGAAAATGTTTGGATCAGCGTTCTTAAAGATTTCATCAAATGTAGTCTCTCTGTAGACAGAGATGTATAAGAATTCGAACAATCTAGCAAGGATATGTTGCATAACGTTGTCCGTGTCTTCAATTGATGTATTGTCAGCGTTTTTAATCACTGGTCGTAATGCTTTAATAACTGCTTTTTCAAAAGAATCTACATACCAGCGTTTATAAATCTTGCCTCTATATTCTTGAGGAATATTTTCAATATTGTTTAAATATGCTCTTATAAAGTTAACAATCTTTTGTTTAGTTGCATCGGTAAATGTTATGTCTTTGCCAAACTGTTCTCTAACTTTATCGACAAATTTAAGTCCATCTGGCTTACCGCATTGCAATTTCTTAATTGGAGCATTAACACCTGTAACATAACCTTTCTTGAAACCGTTTATAAAATAATTTCTGTGTTTCTCATCTAGGTTAGCAGGAATCTTTTCTTGAATATGTTTTTTCTCGTTGGCCTCATACTCTGTTTGAACATCATCGTCATCCAAATCCAAGTACAACTTGCTATCTTCCATACCAAGCTTATATCCAAGATCTCGACCTTCAAGTGTAATCTTGTCCTTAAAGCCATCTTCAGGAGGTAACGGTCTATCTCTATCTTTCGATTTTGAGAATTTAGCATGAGCAAATACATGCTTGATAATGTCGCTGACCTCAGGGTCATTTAACATAGCGGCGATCGTATCTTCGTCTTGAATCCAAGTAGTATTCTTTGTATCTCTAATTTTCTTGGATAAAGGTTTTCCTCTGCTATCACCAAATTCAGCAAGCTTATAGAACGTTTCCTCACCGATAGGGTGTTCCATATCACCGTTCATAAATATTGGTAGATACTTAACGATGAGCCTTGCAACTTGCATTTTGGTATAGCCGTGTTCTTTAGAAGATTCATCAGCATATTTCAAAAGTAAAGAAGCTGCTCTATCAATATTGAAATCAAAGACAAAACCTTCTTTCTTAAGGATTTCGTCACCTTTAGTGTATGGCGTTTGAATTCTAAAGATTGCTTGGAAATATGATTCTGGGCTAGCCAAATCTTTAAGAACAAACACACTAGACCACTTTTTAACAGTGACACCAATAGTTAGCTTATTAACAGTAATAGCAATGCTTCCTAGTTTGCCGGTGTTTTCGCCAGCAGTCATTTCGTCATTTAAATATGCTAAAGCGTCTGCACCAGCTCCAACACCCCTATCAGAAAGATTGATAATTTGATATCTGTTAAAGAACTCATCTTCTCTAAGAATTTTAGCAATTGCCATACATGAATTAACAGATGGCATTAGCCAAATTGTGTTCTTGTTATTCGCAGTTAATTTTGGGTTTGAATATGGGAAATTCTTGCCTTGTACAGTTGTACCTTTAATAATGGCAAGCCACATTTTAATCTCTTCTTCGTAAATGAATTGGTATCCATAATTAGGATCGCAATCTTTCTTGGTCTCAAAGAATTTGTTAAGAGAAAAATAACTTCTTCCTAATAGCTTATCATCCGAAACAACACTATTTGCGAGTCCAGGGAATAATGCTTTCATATCATATCCAAATATTTTCATATCTGGGAACATAGCGTATTTAGGATCTACAACTGTGAAGTCTCCTTCTTCACTCTTTGGATATTTTCTCTTTTGCTCATCAAAGTAAGAATATGTACTTGATGTCTTATCATTGAATTCACCCCTAGCTAACGCTCTAAATGGTGTGCCTGATAAACATATGGTTTTCTTTGGAGCAATGTTAAATCTCTTAACAATATCTTTAGAGTCTTTAACTGTCTTAAGAGAAGCTTGATAGTCTTTATCTAAGTCTTCTTGAGTTTCAATTGTTCCTTGGGTTCTCTGATTCCAAGCACCAAAGTGATACTCGTCTAATATTAATAAATCCCAATCAATATCTTGAAGCTTTTTAATCTTATCTTTTGTGGACTGGCTTTCACTATCTTTGCCTAGGTAATTCTGCAACGATAAAAAGACAACAAACGGTTCCTTTTTTCCTTTTAAAGAGAAATCATTTCTTCTCAAGTTATCATCAGTGAAATACTTGTAAACTTTCTTGATGTGCAATAAATCATCCTGCCATGATTTTTCAACGGCTGGAATGAATGTTAAGATTAGAATCTTATCGATGTTATTTTCTTCGGCGAATTTATATGTTGTATAGCATTTGCCAAATCTCATCTTGCAGTTAAGAAGGAACCTTCCTCCTACTGGATGAGCATCAAAATATGTTTTTAAATCATCAATAGCTTTTTGTTGTTCGACTCTAGGCTCGTAAATGACTCTGTCAGAACCGCTCTTTCTAATTTCATTAAAAATCTCAATTAAATCATCTGGGTGAACATTTGCAAACCACTCTTGTTCATTTAAAACTAAACCTGCGTGCTTAGATCTAATCTCGCTATGGACGCGGTAGTCTTTGAATGACTCACTGCTGGCATCTAAACAAACACCCCAGTAAATGACTTCTCTAGTATCTCCATAGCCTCTGGCCCACTGCTGTTCTGTTAAAGCTAGTTCATGTTCTTGATCTTTAATTCTTGATTTAACGGCATGCCAGAAGGTCTCCCCCATCTTGCAAATGGTCATGCCTACTTTCACACCATGCATAGGGAAAGCAGGGAGAACATACATATAAACAAGAATTAGTCTTGGTTCCGTCTCGTTTTTATCATCCAACTGAAAAACAACCGGTTTACCATTTAACCTAGCGGTATCTTCGGTGTTAAGATTTGGACCTCTAGTAATTGAGACAGCCATCCTAGTTCATCTCCTTAATCGAATTTTCAATTAAAGATATCTCGTCTTTATCTAATTTGTATTTCTCGTATAATTCTTCGTCCGAAACAGATTGTTTAAAATCAATAAGTGGTACAAAAGCAAATTTTTCTTTTGAAACATGAATTCCTGATAATGCTTGGAATAATAAGTATCTTACGAACTTGGTGCTTAGATACTTAAGACAGTTATTAGCTTCTTCTTCTGTATCAAATTTTCCGGCTAAAAAATAAGTAAAAGTACATACTTCACCAGGTTTTAACACAAATAGCTTAGCGATAACTTTTCTTTGGCCGTCTTTATCGGCTGTAGCTCCGCTTCCTGATGTTGCGTAACTAATAGCAACCTTGTATTTATTTATATACTCATTGCCTATCTTCACTTCAGATTTCGAAGTATAATTCCACCCATCACTTGAAAGTACCCTATAATCTCCAGGCTTTTTCTCTTCATGGCCTCTAAAATTGGAATTTAATCCAAAAGGACTTAAAGAGCTCATAATGGAGGATAATTGCGATTTATCTTGTTTTTGAATTTTGTGAATAATTTTCACAGCTTTGTTTGATCTAATAAAAATATCAAACTCATTAAGCTTTCTAATTGCTGTATCTTTTTTGCCTTGATCAATATATGTGTATTCACAATCACCTTCATAATCTCTTTCCCATAAAAAATAATTGACACCGCCAGCAATTACAACTCCAGGAAAGCACACCTCTGATTGAACATAATCTACTATTTTTCTAAAGTGTCTATCTTTCAAAGTTTTTGCTCTAAAATCATCTAGACCAATCCCTCCAGCGAACCATCTTGAAGGGGTGATCATGCATAGATATTTTGGATTTAACGAAATAGCTTGCTCAATAAATTTGTGATAAATAGGCTTAGCCTGTGCTTGCCCACCTCCAGTAGATAACTGGTATGGTGGGTTGCCAATAATAATATCGAATTTCATATTTCTATTACCTCCAAAAAATCTTTTAGCAAGATGGATGCTTAAAGACAGACCTTTATCAACATGAATAAACTCGTAAGCATATTTTTCTCTCTGATTTGCATCATTGTAATTTGATGCGCCATCTATACCACAATACTGACATTTGTATTTCTTTCTTTCGTCACCTTTACAAGAGGCGGGCATTTTGTGCCCAGACGAATCTTGAAAATCGTGGTCGGTGCATGGTGTCTTAATATTGCCTTCTTCGTCATCGAACCATGATCCATTTCCAATGGAGTAACCATTTACATAATGACCATCAGGGGCTTTTAATCCATCGCACTTTCTGTTTGCTTGAGAACAATAATAGAGGGTCCTTCTGGCGACATTAGAAGTAAACTTTGTTTGCCCGATTGAAAAAATCATGTTTTGAAGAATGTGCTTTCTTCTTTCTTCTTTATCGGCTATGACGTTCTCCAAACCTTTGTCCAATCTAAGTGCAATTTCACGTTCAAAAATGCCGTTCTTGGTCGCTGGATTAAGCCATTTATAAAGAGGGTTGTGCCATACTTCTTCAGGAAGTGAATCCAATATCATGTCACATGTTTTTCTTGGAGTAAAAACCTCGTCGTTTCCAACGTTAGTAATTGTCTCTAGAATATCAAAATGTTCGATGTAATCATTAGCTTCTTCAACTACAGTATTATATTTCTTACTAGCATCCAGAGCTTCATTGGTTCTTTTTTCTTCGTCTACCATATTTCCACTCCTTCTTCGTGAACAATAATAGCGTTGTCACTTATATCCCAAACAGGCATATCTAACGGATTAAAAACATTCTTTTCGGCTTTTGGCATTTCATAAGCAACTTCAGTGCCAAACAATCCGGCATCAATTGGGCCGTCTGAATTAAACATTGCCCAAATAAAATTCTTAACAATGATGCATTTAAAAACCTCAAAGTACCCTTCTGATACCTCAATCTTGTGATCTTTTATGAATAAAGATACTGCAGTTAAGATGTTATTCCTCTGCTTTTTAATAAGCTCTTTATCCATTTCAATCGAATAAATTGTAGATAACGCTCTTAGAGAATCCAATTCAAAATTACCGCCTTTAAGTGCTTTTTCTAATCTTCTCAAAAGTATATAAACAGTAAATGCGCCATCACCAGATGTTGGCTCTAAGACATTTTTAGAAAAGTCAAAGATATCATCACCAATTGCAGCGCACATATCTTTAACAATAAATTCAGGGGTGAAAATTTGATAACCCTCGGTGTCGTTATGACCCATAGAAGCCAAATGGATGTAATCAAAAGTCTTAATGGAATTATATGCTTTAATTTCGTCCACGCTAAAATTGTTTAATAAATGTGAGGCGACGGTACTAAAATCCATATCTTTCACCTTTGTCCTAATAGCTAGTAATTAATATATCACAATCAAAAGATTCTTATCTACTTGTAGTTAAGAAAATATTTTCCGACACAAATCAAATATTGTTAGTTTTTTTGTAAATTTACATTTCGGATAATTAGAACACCCATAGAATTTTCCACTGTAACCAGTTCTTAATATCAATTTTCCACCACACCTTGGACAAATGTTTTCTTTGATCTCTCTTTGGGTCTGCCTAATATTTTGAATATGCTCTTCGTTTGTCATTATAGAAGCAGAACTTATCAACTTTTTATATGCGTAGTCCATTTCTTCGATTGTTAGGTGAACTCCATTATCAAAGTTGCTTAAATATCTCCCTAGATGCTTTAGGTTGATAACATTATCACAATCGATTTTATCGGCATTATCATTCGCCATAACAATAAGCGAATTAACTTTATATTTAGGGCCTATAACTTTGCTTACATAGTAACAATGCGTTTTATTCTGTTTGATTGGGTTTCGTACTTGATATTTTTTACCAGTATAAAGTGACTCAGTCCACTTTTCAGAGTTCTCACTACCAAACACCCAACCAATAAAGTTCTTTGTTTCTATAACGAAAATACCATTTTCTCTAATTTCGATATGATCTATTTGATGGCTCTTGCCATTGTTATCAACAAGAATGAGGTTGTTTATCTGTCTATGTTCAACCTTTCCAAAAACAAGCGGATTCAATTTTCTCGCAACTTTTCTTTCTCCAACCGCACCATGGCGCTTTGCCCTAATTGGCCGTGTCGCTTTTTTAATTATTTTTCTAAGTAATCCCATATGGTTGTTTTAACAAATCTTGGTATAGATTATTTTCGATTTCCCGCTTGGCCTATCCATTAGGAAAACATCATACTTGTTTGCTTTTGCAATTTTTTTAATCTTTTCAACTTTAAATTTTGAAGTTTTGTAACCCAAATAGACTGCTTTTATTTTTAATAAATAATTCTTTTCATTTGGTTTTCCGAGTAGTCTCCACTCGTCTTGGAAAGCCCAATCAACATCTTTAGTGCAAAGTAATTCGTTGATAGCACCTACACCCCTACTTAGTTGACCCTGCGAATAATATCTCAAGGTATTAGCTATAACAAATTCCACCATTCTCATTACAAAATTATTGTTCGAATGCCTTTTATATAAAACCGGGCAAAGATTAAATCGAATATCATCGTGATTTGGTATCGTATATTCTATACAGCAACCATTGTATTCATCACCATACAAAGACCACATAACTTTATTATCGCGTTTTGTTGACAACGAACAAACTCCAACATCGTGTTGCGCGTTCTTTACTGTAGCGGCAATTTGAATGAGTCCGTCGTCTTTGCTAATTTCGCTCAACATAGGTTCAATATTTAGAAGTACGGTTGAAAGAATCGCTTTTTCTATCTCGGACAATTTGGGGTACTTTTCTGTAAGTTTGTAAAACTTTTCAATATTAAATGTTCCATCAACAAAACTATTTTGAACTATCTTTCTTAATTCCCTTTTATCTACTGAAACGTTTCCTAGTTTGGATACAGTTGCAATGACATGATCAATCATAAAAAGTGTAATAGGCTTACTTTTGGTTTTCTGAATCCCATCAACTTCCAAATCTGATAAGCAATCAAACGGATCATCCAAGCCTTCAACTGGCGCCAAGAAAGCATAAGACTTTTCCAAAATATCAAAAGCATATTTATCAAGTTTTTTATATTTATATAAAACACGAGGCATGTTTGCCAAAAATTCTCTTTTCTTTTCTAATTCGATAGTAAAAGTCGAAGTTCTATAAATATTAAGATTACTTAAATATTGCGATTTATCTTTGTTATTCATATCTTATTAATTAAACATTTGAATAATCACACAAATGAAACATATCAAAACAGCAATATATTCTCATTGATCTTATAAACTTCAACAAATTTATCAAACGACGAAAGATAATCGTCGACTTTATTAACTCGAAGTAAGTACGAATATATGGAGCACGCTCTAGCTTGGCAATTTAAGCTTTTCTTAGAATTGAATTCAACATCAGTGAAAACATCATATTTTTTCAAAGAATTAAACATTTCTCTGTTGCTTGCCAAAGCTTTCAAATAAATGAAATCATAGAAGGCTGATTCCGGAAATAATGGGTATTCAACTCCTTGATACCTAAAACATTTCAATTGGCCTAGAGGGTGCTCTTTTACGTATTTCTTTGCCTCATTAGCAGAACAATTGATTAAAAAATCATATTGAATGCCATCAATAGACACTTTAGATGACTGGAAAATTGATTCAACAGGAATTCCATTAAGCTTTAGATTAAAAGCACTTAAAAGGATTCCGAGTTCGTTGTCTGATTTGGTAGAAACTTCAAGAATTTTTGATAACGGATATTTCTTATGAATTGATTCGTTCAATGACTGGATGTTTTTTCTTTTTTGAACAATCGAAAATCCTGGAGAAAAATCATATTCAAATTCTTCTTCAAAGAAGCTACCTTCTTGGGTTATAAACACTAATTTTGTTGCCATCGTTATTTATTGTGACTGAATAGTGATCCAAAATGTATTTTTTGTCAATGTGTTTTTCAAACAAAACTTCGGCCTGAACGTCAGTTGGAATATTGCTACTATTCACATGGTCAAACGAAGATTCAAACATACTAAGCAATCCTTGGTAGCCATATTTCATCCTACCAATAGCGTATTTGGATGATGCGTTGCAATTACTATAAATTACTTTTTCAGGATGCTCATACAGTATTGCTGGATCAATAAAAAAGATTTCAATGCCTTTGTTTATTATATTGCCATAAATCTTATTCCAGATCATTCTATAATTTGATCTGGTAATAGACAACGAAATGTGATCTAAAAACCCATCAAGTCTTTGATCATCAGTACATAAAGTGGAAATGTTTCTTTTTTTCAATTCTTCTCTTGAAAGAAGGCCGTGTGTGACAATGCTATCAAGATTCTCAATAGGAGAAAAATGAATCAAGGCTTTGATGCCTCTCCGCCTAATCTCATTTTTAATATTGCGAATATCGTCTTCAAAGAATTCATGTGGCATTTTGCCTATTGTTTCAACAAAGAAATCTTTTGTGTAGTAAGAGCGAGAAATAAGAGATTCGAATGGTATCTCATTTTTCTTTGCAAAAAGGAGTATTTGAATAAGATCATCGTATTTAGACAAGTGATTTCCTAAAAGAAAAACCCTACTAAAAGTAACTAAGGTAGGCGAAGAATAAAACTCTTTCTTATTTCTTAAAAATTGCTCTTCTTGGGTTTCGGGCTTATTTAATCCCGCCATTCCTCTTTCAACAGTGATTATTCTCGAATAAAGCTTATATCTTTGTGGATCTAATTCAGGATAAATCTCACATAGTTTTTTTGCAGGCGGAATCTTATTCTTGATCAATAAATCTTCAACCTTGTTCTCAATTTCCTTAGTTGCCCAATCAATTAAATAGCTATCTTCTTGCTTTGCAGAAAAGAAAGACCGAATACTTTGAATATCGTCATTGGTATAGGAATCGTTATTTAGATAGAGTAAAAATCTTTTTCTATCGTAACTACCTAGAAGGTTGGAGTGATATTCCCCCTCATATTCATCAATTCTTGGGAGCAAAGATTCAACTTCACTAAGCGTACTAGCGTTATTGATTGAATTCTGCAATTTAAATAGAGTGGCTTTAAAAAATACCGGTCTCACAAATGATGGACTATTTTTCTTTTCATATTTAGAAAGAAAGTTTTCGATAATCTCTTCGGTATCGGAATCATTAATATACTCAATCATCATATCGCAAAGTTGTTGCAATAATCGATTTCTATAAGTAGCTATATCTCTACAAAGCGGACAATTCTTATCACTAATTCTTTTCCACCAAAATTCAAATAAATCGATGGAATCGATAACACTTAACGGATCAGATTGCTGAACCATGTCATATCTTTTACTTGCCTTTTTTATTAATAAGGCGGACTTGCTATTGAGGTAATAAGGGACATCAAGAGCATAATCAAAAAACTTTTCGATATCTTTATCTTCGTAGTATTCTGCCAACCATTCTGTAGCTTCATCCACATAGTGGAAATCGGCTTTTACCATGTAATCTAATGCAAGTTTTATATCTTTTCTATCGTCGGGAAGATCATCCGAATAACAGAGGCCCAAAAAATATGCTGCCTCATAACGTTTATCTTCGTATGCTTTCTTAAGAAAAAATACGGCTTTATCAAGATCTTCTGGATAGCCGTTAATACCGTAATAATAATTCTTCCCAATCTCAAAATTGTTCATGCTAAGGCTATTAATAAAATTTTATCTTTTGAAGAAGATATATTTCAATAGATGGAAATTGTACCAAATAGCGAAGGTTATAAACCAAACGATTAATGACCAAATAATAACAGATAATAACATTTCCTTTTTCCTCCTTATCAAGAATTTGTGCAGAGAGGGGAAGTCAATCCCCCCACTGCAGTATAGAAAGGAATTGAACATGATTAAGTTCGCTAAAAGTGTAAAAAGAAAAATTGTTAAAAACCAGTCTTGTAATGTTTCCGGAATGGGCTACAATTTGAACTCTCTCACCAAACTATCTTCGTAGAAGCTTTATTCTGAAATCTTCTACTCTTTTCTCTTCTATCCTATAGCCCTTCCTTCTCCTGTTTCTTCCTTTCCTAGGTTCTTTTTTTAAAAAAATGTAAAACATGTTGTTGCATAGAATTATTGGAGTTCTTTCATTTGTTAATAAAAAAGTCCCCACAAATCGTGAGAACTTATTTGCAATGTTTATTGATTAAACCACAAATGGTTCGCCGATGAAGTCGACTATTGCATCTCCGTCAATCAAGTCTTTATTGGCAATGAAGATGTCGATTAGAGTAGCGTAATCTTCTTCAATTTTGGCTAAATAAGGATTTGAAATTGCTGAAGCAATTCCACTGGTCTTTGAGATATCCGATGAATAAGATTCATAATTTTCTCCAGCTTGAACAAACATCATTGGAAGATCTGATTCAAATTCGGTTAGTACTCCATCGACATATCCATAAAAATATTGGGTTCTAATTTCGATATCGTATTTACGAGATGTATTAATGCCTAATTTTTTGTTGTATGTTGGTTCAAAGACAGAACTGCCACCATTAACATAAACGCTGTGTGGATTTTCGTTTTCTTTATAGCTCTCTTTTTCGATTGCTTTTATGTTTGTAAACCCAGACACATGGGTGAAATTAAACCAAAGTGTGTTGTATGTAACAAGAGATCTAGTTTCTCTTATTTCAAAACCAAGAAGTTTTCCTTCGCTGGTTAAATATAATTCATTTATGTAGCCTTTAAGGCCAAGGATTGCTCTTGCTTTGTTTCCAACAACAGAGGTGTAATCTTCGGTAATATAGAAGTCTGCACATGATCCAACTAAGTCTTTATCTTTGTATTGGACAAATTCATAAATATGGCCTTCAACATTATCCGATTCATCTTTAGCGATACTGAAGTATGCTTTTCTTGATACTGATGAAATTCCATATTCAAGACCAAAGGCATATGAAGAAGGAGCAAGAACAAACTTCAAAGCATTACCTTCTCCTAATTGAATACGAACTGTCTTAACATTTGTGGCAATAACATATTCCATATCGATTCTTGGATTGATTGTGCCGAATAATGGGACTTCCACTCCAGTGATGTAATCAAGAGTATAAGTTAGCGTTGTGCCATTGAAATTAAGTGTAGCAGTAAATGATGATTCACCAGTGAATGTCTTTGATACTGTTCCATCATAATAATCATCTAAGAAGGCATATACGATTAAGTTAGCAGCACCCAAGACTTCAGAACCATAGGTTGTAATGTTATAGAAGGTTTGACTTTCTTTGGTGTTTTCAATGACCATATGCCATTGTTCACCAAAGCCACCATATTTGATGCTGCTAACATTAACGAAGTTATTGAAGTCATATGTAACATCTTCTTCATCATACTTAGTTGCACCTTCAGGACGCATGGATTCTGGGATGTAGCTATATGGATCGTGATTGAACGCTAGCATGAGTTCTTGGAGGTATCCTTTAATATCAACTCTTTCGGAGAGTGGAGGTAGATAACGAGGATCCTCACTTGTGAGTTCTACGAAATAAGAAGTTGTATCGAAAGCAACTCCTTCTCTAATATCTTCACCTGGTCCTGGATTCTCTAATGTGAAATTGTGGGTTGAACAATTCGCCCAGAATTCTTTTGAACCATGAGTGTCATGAGTCGGGGTTACTTGTGCGTAGTGATTCCAATAACTACCATCGTTAGCAGTAGCTAAAAAAGCATTTTCTTTTTTAGAGATAACAACTCCCGCTGCAGCGCCTAAGCTGAGCGATAAAGCAGTAACGGCAATAAGTAAACCCTTCTTCTTCATGATTATCTTCCTCCTCTACGACCATGAACTCCACCACCAACTGGTGAGTCAACGATCGCATCTTTATAATCAGTTCTAATATTGTGAATCAAAATAAATGGGAATGAGAATGTTGCTAGGAACGCAGATATTGCTACAGCAAGGAATACAACAAAGATACCAAATAGGAATCCTAATATTGCAAATAATATCTTCATTCCAATCAGCCAAACAAATCCTCCTAGGTCCCATGTAAAGATTAGACCAGGGAATCTAATTGACCATGATGATACCGTCAAGAAGACTTCGCCTATGTAAGATAAGGTGATGATGCAATATATATCAGCGAATATCGCATATGAGAAGACAACACTAAGAACAACTGCAACAGCAGGATTCATAAACTCCGCACATGCGCCTAAAAAGATTCCAAGGAATACACCTAAGGCCACTACTCCACCAGCAATTGACCAACCAAAGGCAATCTTTTTAATTCTGGAGGCAGCTTTATCTTTTCTAGCTTGTTCATCAATGCTTCTTTGTCTTTTGACTTGTTCAAGACACTCTTTGTGATAATAGGTTTGACCGATATTAACAGTGCGAACCATTCTTCCATGTCTTTCACGTCTATATGCATCTTCAGATACTAATTCAGATTCAGGAATATCCTTACCGCATTTCGCACAGACATGAACTTCTTCTTTATGGACTACAACGGTTGTGGGTGGTGAGACTGAATCATCTTTCCTAGTTGTTGGTTCACCATCATCTTCGCTTAGAAGGTAATCCAAAGAACAATTGAATAGTTTCGCTAATTCGCGGAGAGTAGATATATCTGGTTCATTCTCCCCGTTTTCCCATTTAGAGACTGTTTGAAATGAGACGTGTAACTTATCAGCTAGTTCTTTTTGAGTAAGACCTTTTAATGATCTTAGATCTTTTAATTTTTGACCAAGTGTCATAATCGAACACCTCCTTCGCTAATAATATTCACTTTATCGGGGAATTTTTGAAATAACCAATAACGGGAATTGCTCCCTGAAACGTAGAATTGATAGTTTATTTATATAATAAATAGTTTATGCACAAAATGATTGGACAACATCTTGACTGTTATAAATATTTTATAAATGGATAAGAGAGTTCGCAAACACTCTTTACGCGAATCATATAGACCTTTTATTAGAAAAGCCTAAAATAATTTATGTTAGAAGGCGTAGATATGGCTGTTATAGTTACCAACAATAAAGGAATGTATGATTGCTTTGAGACCAAATGTCCACACTGTGGAAGAACTCTCAAATATTCTAGGAATAGCGTCCGGGCCCATTATAGATGGCCAAATGGTTTTATCTATTGTCCTGGTTGCAGAAGACCAGTTGGTCACGATGAAGCAAATATAGTAACGCGCGGAGACAAAATACTAAAGGAAGCCGCTATTCAAGAAGGTCTCACAAAAGAAAAATTAGAAAAACAAGTTAAAGATCTGCGTGTGCCTAAAAATGTCTTGCTAGGTATTGGAATACCACTACTTGTCCTAGGAGCAATATTTACGACAATGTCGTTGTTTATGCCAAAAGTAATCTGGTGGTTTATTCCATTCGCTGTTTTTAATGTTGGTTTATCAATGACCATTCTTGGAGGAGTTTTCTCCAGAATGATTAACCATAAATTGTTAACGATTGATTCACTTTAAGATCATTGCTATTTGGTTAATTCATCTAATTCTCGTCTAAGTGCCAGCATTCTTGCTGGTTTCTTTTTACTAGCGATAACCATAATGATGATAGTCGCAACTAGAGCGATACTTAGAATCACGAACGGAAGCCAAACGATTGAATCTCTACTTGCTTTGTATTGAAGACCTTGTTCATATAGTTCCACCATCAACGGTTCGTTCACATCATGGCCCATGTTGTATAGGAAGGTAATAGAATCTTTCACAGCTTGTAGCTTGGAATTGAAAACCCAATATGGGGCCCAGCCTAAAAGGAAGGCTATTCCTGATATCAACAAGCCGATGATCAAAACTATAGTTGGTCTACGATTTTCTTTTGCAATCTCTGATTTCTTTAGATTAATCTTTCGTTGCTTTTTATATTCCGCTTCCTCTTTTTCTTTTTTTACAAAATCGACTTTGCGAGAAGGAGCGGTATAAGAAGATGTTCTTTCAACGGTAGATTCTTGAATTCTTTGGGATGCAAGTTTTTGCTCTCTTATGATTCGTTCAGATTCTTTCTTTTGCTCCTCAATAGCGAGTTTAGATGCAAGCAAGCTCCACTTTTGATATTTTGAGCACCAATGTTCTTCGTTAACTGTTCTACCGTTATCAGTGCTTCTAGAATTGCAACAAGTTCCATTAGTGTCTGTGTGTACAGAATCACCAAAAATGAAACCTGATTCTAGTTTGCGGTGTGCGCTAAAGAATTCACAGGACCAACATTTGTCTTTTTTAAAGTTACTATGAGTGGACATTATTTAAATAACTCTTTACCCTTTGATTTTATAATATGCACAGCTTTTTTTAGATATTCCTTAATCAAATCTTTTAATGTTCCATAATCTTGAATATCTTCAACAGGTTCAACGCTATCGTTATATGTATCAAAGTATTGGTAAACCCAATGACCAGAGTAAGAACACGGGTTTTTACTCATTGTGGTTGGGTGTTTAAAAATAGTTCGATTATTCTTCTTATCAAAGTTATCATCAAACCAATTTTCATCTAGACCGATTTTGAAAATATCACCGACATTTCCTGAATTTAATTCTAAAAATATTCTGAATTGATTATCTTCTATTTGGACTCCAATTTTACCTTTATAAGTCTCTTCACTGCCTTTTTGTATTTCAAACGAGATAGTTGATTTGCCATTATGGAAAGATCTAAAAATGCCAAACTTCCAATTGGGGCAATCTTGTAATAATTCATTCATTTCTTGATTGATATCTTCACAATGAATAACAAAATCATCGGCTTTAATCTTTCTATACACATCCATCAATCTAACTTTGTATAGTCCTTTAATATTTTCGGTCCAGTATGAAAGCCTGCCAGACGTTTCTTCCAAGGAGAGTTCCATAAGTGTATTAATCGAATCTAAAACATCACAATAGTCTGAGACCACCATTTTAAGATGTGAATCAGAAATTGATAATGTTCTCAAGAATGATGAAATGTTGTGATAAGAAATAAACGACCAGCCATCTGGCAAATCAAAAGGAGGTTCAGTTATACCTGTAATAATGCCTCTTTTAAGTTTTGTATTCTCGCTATATCTAACCAATTGGGAATAATCAGGATAAGACTTGATTTTATTTTCAATAACGTATTCGTTTCCTTGATAGAAAATAACAAGATCACGATTTTTATCTTCTCTTTCAATTCTAATACCGTCAAAATTTGTTATTTCTTCAAAGAAGAAAGTAATAAAACTTCTACATTCTTCTTGTTCCATTAGATAAGCCCAAAAGTTTGAGTGGAATAATTCCTTAGAGCCCAAAGACATTGCAAACACTGGTGATTTTTCCAGTTTTTCAATATTTTCAATAAACACGTTTCTTTCCATAATTAAAAATTTCCTTTTAACCGATAAACTATTAAATAAATTTTAACAAATTCATCTTTATTAAAAAAGTCCCCCCTATGTCTCATTAGAGGGAACTTATATCAGTTAATTTTGTTTGTTCTTGTTTACAAGATATATAACTAAAGTAATCACACCCCAGAAGAACAATCCACCTAAGAATGTCCAAAGTGATATCCATAGATCAAGTGGAATCTCAAAGGATAAGAATCCTTCACCCTTAATTGCAGAGGCAATGCAATCGATGAGCCACATAAGAGTAGCGGCACCATAAGTGATTGCTAAGATCTCTAAATGAAGTTTCTTATATTTCCTGAGAAAGAACGCTAAAAGGGTGCTAACAAGGGCTAAGCCAAGTGCAACTAAAAAATACACTTCTATTTGCCCTCAACTTGTTTCGCTTTGCGTTTACGTAGGAACCTGGCTAAGAAGATACCTCCAAACCAAGCCGCGACAAGTATCGCTAACATGCCTACGCCTACCGTGCCCATCTCTTGAAGCATCTCAATAGCGGCGTCAGGACCTTCACTAACAGCACTCAAGAATGGCCACTTATAAGTGACTTCTCCATGTAAGACGTGTTCACCTGCTAAAAGGAAGGATCCACCCCAAAGGGTAAGTTCAAGATAGCCTAACTTTTTAGAGTTGATCAATTTGTCTTCAATATTGATGTTTTCGACTTTGTGTTCGTGATGTCTAACGACATACTTTGCTGCTCCAACACCAATTGCGGCAGCGGTTGTTACTAAGAAACATGCCATAATTTTATCTCCTTATATTTATATAACCTTGATTTCTTTGATCATGAAGTCTTTTCCAGACACTAGATAGGTTTTTTGGGAGTGACAATATGGACACTCTTTCGCATATCTAGTGGTCGGATATGTCTTCTTACAATCTTCACAATAGCTGATAGCTTCAATCGTGATGTAATTTAGTTCTGCATTCTTTAGCAGTTCATTTTTCTTTCTCATCCAATTGAAGGCATCGACGAAGTAGTCTTTCACCACTCCCGATACTTCTCCAACTTCCACTGTGATAGATTTGACTTCTTTGACGTTGTGCTCTTTAGCAAGTCGATCAACTTGTTTCACAACTTCCATCACAATACTTAGTTCATGCATAGTTAATCGTTATCTTGTTTAACGGCATTACCAGTATGTGGAGCGAACTTCTTCGCTTCTTTGTGATGTTTGTTCCATTCTTTGCGTTTCTTACGCATCTCACGCGCTTCTTTGGAGCCAGAGTGGAGAACGATCTTCACCGATCTCTTTAAGGCATAGCCAAGTAAGCCAGTAACTTTCTTCTCTGCGCGACGCATATTGGAATGTTTTGGATGGTCTCTCACTAAGTGAATAGCGTCAAAATTACATTTAGTGGTACAAATACCACAACCAATACATTTATTTGGATCAACATAAGCCGCACCACAGGAAAGACAACGTGAAGTTTCAACCTTCACTTGTTCTTCAGTTAAGGTCTTGTGAGCATCCTTGAAGGAATTCTTATAATCGATGGATTCATCCATTCCTTCTTCTTGTCGACCAGCATCATCATATCCTGGAAGAGTAATATCATCTTTATTAAGAGGTCTAAAGTGACGTTTATAGAAGCCAATGGTTTGATGTGCATATGGGCGTGCTCTTCTTGCAAGTGATTCGGCAACCTTATGTCCTGCGGCAATCGCGTTAATGACAAAGGATGGACCAGTGAATACATCACCACCAACAAAGATATCCTCATCAGCGGTTTGATATGTATCTTTATCAGCGATTGGGTAATTACCATGCCAGAAGGTGACTTTGGTGCCATCGAGGAGTTTACCCCATTCAATGGTTTGACCAATCGCAAAGATGATTTTATCCGCTTGAACTTCTTTAGTTTCATTATCATCGTATGTTGGAGAGAACTTTCCATTTCCATCAAACACTGACACACAACGTTTGAAGATGATTGAAGTGACTTCTCCTTTGGAGTTCACTTTGATTTCTTTTGGACCCCAACCATTGTTAATCATGACCGCTTCTTCAAGAGCTTCAGAAATCTCTTCTTTAGAAGCTGGCATTTCTTCTCTTGATTCTAAAGAGAACATCTCAACTGATTTAGCATTTAATCTATGGGCGGTTCTCGCACAGTCAATCGCGACATTACCACCACCAACGACAACGACCTTACCTTCAAATTTTTGAAGTTTGCCTAAGGCGTCTCTTAAATATGAGACAGCGATATCAGTTCCTTTAGCGGTGTCATTTTTGATACCAGGACGTCTTCCGCCTTGGCAACCAATAGCGATATAGAAGGCTTTGTATCCTTCTTCTTTTAGTTTAGCGATTGTGGTGTCTTCACCAACGTTAACGCCACACTTAATCTCAACACCTAATTTACGTAAGACATCAATTTCACTATCGATGACATCTTTTTCAAGTTTGTAGGATGGGATGCCATATGTCATCATACCACCAGGTTTTTCATTCTTTTCAAAGACGGTTGGTTTAAAGCCCATCTCTGCTAAATAATAGGCGGCTGATAATCCAGCTGGACCCGCACCAATAATTGCGATCTTTTCATCGAATTTTCCTTTTAAGGAAGCAACGATCTTTTCTGGAACATAACGTTCAGCATCTTTTCTTTCGAGGTCCGCTAAGAATTTCTTAACAGCGTCGATACTCACTGGAGCGTCAATCTTGCCTCTAGTACAAGCTTCTTCACATTTCTTGTTACAGACACGACCACATACAGCTGGGAATGGGTTTTGAGTTTTGATTAAAGCGAGAGCTTCGCGATATCTACCCTCTTTAGCCATCTTTAGATAGCCTTGAACTGGGACGTGGGCTGGACAGGCTGCTTTACATGGAGCGGTACCGCTATCCCAAGTATCAGTTTTTCTAATCGTATCACGATAATTTTCATCCCACGCATATTTGCCCCATTTAATTTTGTCTGGTAAAACAGCGTGTTTATAGGTTTGTGGCTTACCATCTGCTTTGCAGAGTTTTTGACCAAGCTTAACCGCACCCGCTGGACAGTTAGAGACACATTGACCACAAGCAACACAGTTATTTGGATCAACCTTAGCAGAGTAAGCACTTCTTTCTAAGTTTGGAGTGTTAAACAAAAGGGCTGTTCTAAGAGCATTACAAATCTTCACATCGCAGTTACAAATATCAAAGATTTTGTTTTCACCATCGATATTGGTGATTTGATGAACGAAGCCATTCTTTTCAGCTTGTTCAAAAATTTCTAACGCTCTTTCTTTGCTGATGTAATGGGCTCTTCCGGTTTCAACAGCGTAGTCCGCCATATCACCGAATTGGATACACCAATCATCGACATCGTCGATACAACCATCACCAAGCATATTTCTAGAAGCACGACATGAACAAATACCGGCAGCGATATGTCCTTCGTACTTTTTCATCCAGTGGGAGATATGTTCAACATCTAAGGATTTTTGTTCATGTTCAATCGCTTTTTCAACTGGGATGACGTGCATGCCAACTCCACCACCACCTGGAGGAAGCATTTCAGTGACACCAGCTAGTGGAATGAAAGTCATTCTTTCAAAGAAAGAGGCGACAGCTGGATTCTTATTGATTCTTTCCACAGTGGAGTTCATTAACTCTGCACTTCCTGGAACGAAATAAGAAAGCATATATCTTTTTACTTTTGGAGCGTCTTTAATTGGATGATCCCAAGCGTAGTTATCACCATAGTCGTATTCGATGATGCCAACCATCGACATATCATCGAGAAGTTTTTGGAATTCGATTGGTTTATCTTGATACTCCTTGTTCATCTTGAGAAGTTCTTCGAAAACATAATGTTTTCTTTGCTTCATCTTGAGAAGAATATCGATCATCTCTTCGGTTAAAACTTCTCTTAGACCCCAATATTCAGGATCGGTAGTTTTCATTCCTAAGAGTTTATGAGGGACAACGTCAGTTATCTTCCTACAAAGTTTGATTAACTTCTTTTCATAGGAATAACCAGTTTCTCCTTCATACTTGGATTTGATTTTCACGTTTTGTTCAGGCATTAGCTCTTCCTCCATTCATCTATCTTATTTTTCAAATAATTTTTAATTTTGTCAATTCCTTCTCCTGTAAGTGCGCTGATTCTTATGATCGTGGATTTAGGATTACGATACTTAATCATCTCTTCGCACTTTCTAAAATCGAAGTCGAAGTATTCGAGAGTATCAATTTTATTGATGATCACTAAATCACATTTTTCAAATATCAATGGATATTTAAGAGGTTTATCATCACCTTCAGGGATGGAGAGGATTACGACATCTAGGTGTGCGCCTGTATCAAACTCCGCTGGACAGACGAGATTACCGACATTTTCAATGAAGACGATATCTAAGTCTTTGATATCAATTTCATCTAAGCCAGTTTTGCTCATACCAGCATCAAGATGGCACATTCCTGATGTTTGTAGTTGGATGGATTTAACATTCGTTTCTTTGGAAACACTGATGGCATCGACATCGCTATCGATGTCTGCTTCTAGTACTCCAATACGATAAGAGGACTTTAAAGCGTTTATTAGTTTAATAAGTGTGGATGTCTTTCCTGCTCCAGGAGAGGACATGACATTGATTAAAAAAACGCCTCTATCTTTAAGATAGGAGCGTAGCAAAGACGCTTCGGCGTCATTATCAGCATAAGCGGAGCGATTAACAACTATCGTTCTAATCTTTTCCATATCAACATCACCTATTTTACCTTGAATAGTTATTCAATACCATCATTTTGTGATATGATACTTTTCGAAATGGAAAATAAAGATTATTCAGTTATAACCGTTAAAGAAAACCTTCTTATCGAAAATGATAAAAAGGCCGATGAACTTAGAAACTATTTAACCAAAAAAGGTATCTATTTCATCAATGTGATGGCTTCCCCAGGAAGTGGTAAAACCACTCTTTTAGTGGAACTAATCAATTCCTTAAAGAAAGACTATAACATCGGTGTCATGGAAGCGGATATTGATGGAGATGTAGATGCGGACCGCATCACAAAGCTAACCGGAGTTAGATCCATTCAAATCCACACTTCAGGCGCATGTCATTTGACCGCTTCAATGGTAGAAGACGCAATTAAACAATTTGATATATCAAACTTAGATGTTTTAATCTTAGAAAACGTTGGCAATTTAGTGTGCCCTGCTGAATTCGATACCGGTGCGCATCTAAACATGATGTTATTATCGGTTCCAGAAGGACATGATAAGCCACTTAAATATCCACTTATCTTTCAAGTATCAAGCATTGTCGCAATCACTAAGATTGACACTCTTCCAATCTTTAAGTTCGACACCAAGTTATGCAAAGAATACATTAAACGTAGAAACAAAGATGCGGAGATATATGAAGTATCTGCAGTTAAAAAGATTGGCATTGATAAGCTAGTAACCGCTCTAAAAAGAAGAATTGATAGGTGAATTTATTCAAACGAATATAAGGTTATCAAAAAATCATTTCTTGAATTCTCATTAGTAGAGAGTCGCCGTTTTTAAATGCTGAACAATATTTGGATAATTTGTTGTAATCGATTTGTTCTTTTTTGGCCAAATCTCTATAAGAGTTAATAACTTCTTTGAAGTACGCATATGGCAATTTACTTCTCATTCTAAAAAGCTCAATAAGCATTCTTTCTTTGTCATAAAGATTAATCTTTCCATATTTTGTTCTTATGACTCTTTTACCAATATTTACATAAGGCTCAGACATATAGATTTGATCAATTTTGTTGTGAGCGATCTTATGAGAGTTTTGAGGTGTCGCAATAATATATCGATCAGGAACATAATCCGACATTTCATAGAAAGCAAATGCGCTTTGAAGAGTTAAAATCCCTTTTGGATATTTCGCAAAAACCGTTTCGAGTTCACTTAAAAGAGGTGATTTGTCCGAATATAAGCCATATGAAACTTTAAAGTATTCGCCTCTTTTTACTGCAAAAGCAAGCTTAGCATAGCTTCCTAATTTATTTGTGAGTTCTGAACAAGTGTAGATCATGCTTTTATGTTAAAACTTGGAAGGTATTTTTTCAAGTATTACCTTCTATGTTTTGACTAATTACCCTCAAATTGTCTTTGTTATCAACCATTTTTCCAACTAAGAATATACGTGCAAAAAAGGGGTGTCAATATCCCCCTATTAATTACCTATTATTATACAAATAAGAAATATCTTACTACACTAATACGGGAGCTATAATAATAGATAAAATTTCCAAAAAATTATTTTAGGCTTTTTGTTCTTTGTTTTTCTTGGCTTCGTATTTGAGAATTCTTTCTCGAACAAAGCATTTAACAAATAGTTTATAAAATCATTTGAATCATCATCTCGGCTTCATTAGCCAATTTTATTCCGTTAATTTTTGTTATATATAGCGGGTGATCGATGAATCTAGTTTTAACAACTAAAGTATAGTCGTGTTCAACCGATCTAGTAGAATTGCTGACACTCTGTCCTTTTCCGGTAGGTAAGATTACACCGAGTCTGGCTTTTCCTTTTGTTCTAGTTTGTTCGATGACTACTTCGTCATCACTAATACAATAATCAACGATATCGTTTGCGGTCAAAACAGGTGATAGATCTTTCGCAACATGTACCATCATCTTCTTTCCAACTGGATCGACATATAAAATTGCGCCAGGAACTCTCCAAAGTCTTAAAACTTTGACACCTGGTTTCGTTCTTATATCTTCTTTGCTACTTGAATATACAAACTCTACTTTCTTTTCTTTCGCTGGGGATTCTTCAGCCGGTCTTCCTGAACCATCTAATTTTTGCCCACAATAAGAGCAAAATATTGAATCATCCGGAATTTGTCTACCACAAAATTTACAAAACATATAAGTACCACCTTTTCTTTACTCAATAATACCATTAGGCATGCTACAGTCTCAACGTGTGTTTAAATACATTTATTATTGAATCGAACAAGGATTGAAACTATTGAGGTAATATGTCCTTAAATGTACCTAATTGGCAAAGAATATAGGTTTTCTCTTAATTTCAACCTTTCTTCTCCTAAGCAAATAATGGCACCAGTGCCTCTTTTTTTATCTATGTCTTTATCCAATACATCAAATGCACTCGCATCGGTTGCCTTCGCATTTGTCTTCTTTTTTATTTCTATCGGATATAAAACACCGTTTTCTTCAATAATTAAATCTATTTCATTTTCTTCATATTCAACAGATTCGTTGCCATATTCATCAAACGTTTTCTTTTTCTCTTTGTCTTTACCTTTGTAATAGTAGATATACTTTGAATAATCTTTTCCGACATTGATAAACGATTTGATGATTTCATTTACCACAAACGTCTCGAACATATGTCCTGCAATAGCGCCTTTTTCAAGCGTTTCTGGAGTTAACCATGATGTCAAAAACGATGCCAAACCTGTATCTCTAAAGAAAATTTTAGGCGATTTTATAGCCCTGTTTAAATGTGAATTACAATAAGGTTGTAGGAGATAAACGATGTCGGTTTTTTGTAAAATACCAATCCACAGCTTCACCGTATCTGCACTGACCCCAACATCATTAGCAATGTTTGTATAATCTAGTATTTGACCTGTTCGAGCTGCAACAGCGACCATAAACTTATAAAATGTTTGATAGTCTCTAACTTTTGTGATTTTGTAAACATCTCTTTCAATATATGTTCTAACATAATCTTGATAAAAATCTTCCCAATTTTTTTCTTGGTGTTCATATAGCTCTGGATAAAATCCACGGTGAATTATTTTCCAAATGTTCTTATAACTTTTTAACTCTTTTTCTCTGTTTTTTATATAACTTT
This sequence comes from uncultured Erysipelotrichaceae bacterium, assembly GCA_947303755.1. Taxonomy (GTDB): domain Bacteria; phylum Bacillota_I; class Bacilli_A; order RFN20; family CAG-826; genus Fiminaster. The sequence continues at coordinate 23,783 of CAMYZF010000010.1, forward strand.
CAGTGGGAATAAATCTTTCATTGAATTTAACACCAAATATTTCTCTTAAAGAAAGGCCCGCTAATTCAATGATGCCAACCATGCCGGATAAAGAATCAGATAACCCTTCCATCAATGACCATTTTTGAGACCCAGAAAAAACATAGTTTCCAAAAGAATCAATGTTATCAAGAACATCTTTAACGGATCCTAATAGTTGTGGGCATTCTTGAACTTCATCGATAAAAAGCGGCCTATCAAAACCTTCAATAAAGCCTTGTGGATCATCAATAGCAGCGGAAAGTAAATTAGGGTTTTTAAGATTGATTCTTTTTACATTTGGAAACAGTTCTTTAGACATTCTTGTTTTACCAACCTGTCTTGCCCCAGTAACCGCAACAGATTTGTAAGTGTTGTATTTTTTAATAAATAGCTGCTCGATTGCTCTAATAATGTATGACATAACAAAAGTCTCCTTTATGACTATTTCCGAATTCAATTAGATTTTAGCCAAAAAAGATTATTATTTCAATATCAAATTGACTACAGTCTCAACATG